>JANQGO010000385.1 GCA_028277285.1 Alphaproteobacteria bacterium
CCGGCTGCCGATGGTGCTGTCGCTGGGCGCGTGCATCCTGTTGGCATCCTTCTTCATCGTCACCTTCTCCGAGGTCATCCGCCGCCGCGGCGTCGGAACCCAGGAAGGCTCGGCGATCTAGATGTGCGATGGTTGTGAGCCCTTTCGTGGGCTCACAACCGGAGCCATCTCACGCCATACCGTCGGTGCCCGCGCCGCAGATCAGCGCGCACACCCGTTCACCGGTCGCGCGGCCGGTCTGCAGCGCGGCGAGCGAGGCGGCGCCGCTGAGTTCGGCGGCGACGGCGCATTCCGACCACAGCCAGCGCGCGGCCGCGGCCATCTCGTCGTCATCGACCAGGACGATGTCGTCGACATGACTGCCGATGAGGTCGAGGTTGAGCTGTTCGCTGCGCCGCGGCGCCAAGGTGCCGGCGCGTGTCTCGATCGCGTCGAGGGTGACCAGTTCGCCGGCGGCGCGGCTGGCGTGATGGGTCGGCGCGCCGATCGGTTCGACACCGATAACCTGAATGTCCGGACGCTTTGACCGGACCGCGGTCGCGACGCCGGCGATCAGGCCGCCGCCGCCGATGGCGATGACCAGCGTGTCGATATCCGGCACCTGCTCCAGGATTTCGAGGCCGACCGTGCCTTGCCCGGCGATCACCGCGGGATCGGCGAAGGGGTGCACATAGGTCATGTCGCGCGTGCCGGCGGCGGCAAGCGCGGCGGCGTTGGCGTCGTCCCACACCGCGCCTTCCACCACAACCTCCGCGCCCCAGTTACGTATCGCATCGGCTTTGGCCGGAGGCGTTGAGGTCGGCAGGAAGATGACGGCGGGCACGCCGGCATGGTGGGCCGCGTAGGCGACGGCGAGACCGTGATTGCCGCCGGATGCGGTGATCAGACCGCGCCGTCGCTCGTCATGGGTCAGTGTCATCAATTTCGACATCGCGCCGCGCGGCTTGAACGACCCGGTAACCTGCAGGTTCTCGAGCTTGAGCGTGAGGTGATGAACGCCGATTGCCTCACGAACAGGGTCGACTGCCAGCACCGGTGTTGCCCGCACGGCGCCCTTGATGCGTGTCCGGGCCGCTTCTATGGCGGTGAGATTGACGCTCATGGCGCTTCGTCCGTGTCGCCGGCCGGACCGATGCTCGGGCGGTCGACATTGACGGCCTTGATCATGGCGTAGACCGGCAGGCCTTCGCGAATGCCGAGTTCCTGGCGGGACTTCTCGGTAATCCGTGCCAGCAGGGGACAGCCGATATCGAGCACCAGGTCGACCTGGCCGCCATCGGTCTCGACGATGCGCTGGACCGTGCCGGGCAGGATGTTGAGCACGCTGACCTGCTCAGGCGGTTTCAAGGCGATCGCGACATCGCGCGCACGAATACGTACGCGCACCTTGCTGCCCGGCACCTGGTCGAGACGCGGCACGGTGAGCGTGCCGCCGGGCACGGCGAGTCGGGTGAGGTCCCAACCGGAGTCGTCGCCGATCACTTCGGCCGGCACAACCGAGCCCGCCCAGAAGCGCCCGGTTAGGGGCGCCAGGTCGGGCCGGCTCATGATGTCCTCGACCGAGCCGCTGGCCTGCATGTGGCCGTTGTGGATCACGACGACGTCGTCGGCCAGGCGGATGACCTCTTCCACCGCGTGGCTGACATAGACGACCGGCATGGCGGCGTCGGACGGCAGGCGTTGGATGAAGGGCAGGATTTCGTTCTTGCGCGGACCGTCGAGCGAGGCGAGCGGCTCGTCCATCAGCAAGAGATCGGGGCTGGCCAAGAGCGCCCGGCCGATGGCGACACGCTGACGCTCACCACCGGAGAGTTCGTGCGGGCGCCGGCGCAACAGGTGGGCGAGATCGAGCAGGTCGACCACGTCGTCAAAGCCAAGCCGCCGGTCGCCGGCGGCTAGCAGGTTCATGCCGTAGCCCAGGTTGCGCGCGGTCGTCATATGGGGGAACAGCCGGGCGTCCTGGAAGACATAGCCCAGGCGGCGTTTCTCCGGCGGCAGGTCGACCTGTCGGTCGGAATCGAACAAGACGCGGTCGCCGGCGGCGATACGCCCGCGATCCGGCTGGACAAGGCCGGCGATCATGTTGATCAGCGTGGTTTTTCCGGATCCGGAAGGGCCAAAAAGTGACGTTATTCCAATGCGTTCGATATCGATCTTCACAGATAAGCTGAAATCGGGAATCTGCCGGGCAACGTCGATCGAGATCATGCGCTCGCTCCGGCCAGGCGGCGTTGTGCCCGCCGCGCCAGAACCTCCGAGGCGGCCAGCGCGGCAAAGGCCAGGACGCACGAAATGATCACCAGCCTGAGCGCGGCGTCCTCGCCGCCCGGCGACTGCGCGACGCTATAGAGGGCAAGCGGCAGGGTCTGGGTCTCGCCCGGGATGTTCGAGACGAAGGTGATGGTCGCGCCGAACTCGCCGATCGAGCGCGCGAAGGCCAGAACGCACCCGGTGATAATGCCGGGCAGGATGAGCGGCAAGGTCACGGTCACGAACACACGCTTGGGCGAGGCGCCGAGGGTACGCGCGGCGGTCTCCAGGCGGCGGTCGACCAGATCGAGACCCAGCCGGATCGCGCGCACCATCAGGGGAAACGCCACGACGGCGGAGGCAAGGGCGGCACCTTCCCAGGTGAAGATCAGCGTGATCGCGAACCAATCGTACAACAGGCTGCCGATCGGTCCCTTACGGCCCATCAGAACCAGCAACAGGTAGCCGACGACGACCGGCGGCAACACAAGCGGCAGGTGGACCAGGCCGTTGACGATGCCGCGGCCGGGGAAGGGCACGCGGGCCAGCAGCCAGGCCATCAGGATGCCGAAGGGCAGGCTTGCCACGACGGCGACCGCGCCGACCTGAAGGCTCAGCACGAGCGCCTCGCGCTCCATGTCGGTCAGGGCGAACAACGGCCCTTTCCCGTCAAGCGGCGGCCGCGAGCCGGCGGAAGCCGGCATCAAGATCGGCGATCAGGTCGTCGGGGTCTTCCAGGCCGACATGCAGCCGCAGGAGCAGGCCCTCCTGCTGCCACGGTGTGACGGCGCGTGCGCGCGAGAGATCGCAGGGCACGATCAGGCTTTCATAGCCGCCCCACGAATAACCCATGCCGAACAACTCCAGCCCATCGAGCATGGCCGCCAAGGCGTCGTCGTCGGCAGCCTTGATCTCGACGCCGAAGAGACCGCTCGCGCCGGTGAAGTCGCGGCGCCAGATGTCGTGGCCGGGATGATCGGGCAGGGCGGGGTGCAGGACGCGGATGACGTCCGGCCGTTCGCTCAGCCACGTGGCCACCTTCATCGCGTTCTCATGATGGCGATCCAATCTGACCGCCAGTGTGCGCAACCCGCGCTGGCCGAGATAGGCATCGTCGGGCCCGACATTGTTGCCCAGCGTCGTAAAGGCATGCCACAGCCGGTCCATGTGTTTTTCGCGCGCCGTGGCCACGCCCAGCATCGCGTCGGAGTGGCCGACAATGTACTTGGTGGCGGCCTGGATCGAGATATCCGCGCCCAGGGTCAACGGCCGGTAGAAATAGCCGGCGCCCCAGGTATTGTCGCAGACCACGATGGCGTCGCGGGCATGGGCGGCTTCGGCGATGGCGGGAAGATCTTGAATCTCGAATGTGATCGAGCCCGGCGACTCCGTATAGACAATGCGGGTGTTGTCCTGGATCAGATCGGCGATGCCGGCGCCGATCAACGGGTCGTAGAACGTGGTTTCGACACCGAAACGTTCGAGCATGCCGGTCGCCAGAGAGCGCGTGGGCTGATAGGCGGAATCGGTGATCAGAACATGGTCGCCCGCCTTCAGGAACGCCAGCAAGACGGTCGCGATAGCGGCTTTGCCGGAGCCGCAGGTGATCGCCCAGTCACCGCCCTCCAATGCCGCCATGGCCTCCTGCAGCGCGAACGTGGTCGGCGTGCCGTAGCGGCCATAGACGACCTGGCGGTAATCCTTGCCGCTGGCCCCGTTGAGCGCCGCCAAGGTCTCAAACAGCACGGTCGAGGCGTGGTAGACGGGCGGGTTGACGATGCCGTGATTGGCCTCGGGATCGCGTCCCGCGTTAACGATGACCGTTTCTGGTTTCATGATGTTCCCGGCTGAACCCTGCTTTCGCGCCATCATGGCATTGGGCCGGGCCCGGAACCAAGCCTTCCTGCCAAACGGGATCGGCTCTAGAGATCCTGGCTTGGCGACGGCTGGTTGGTGAGCGCGCCGTGCGGCTCCTGTTCGATTTCGGTGCGCCCGACGACGTTGAAGCCGGCACGCTGATACATGCCGAGCGCGCGGGGGTTGTCGGCGGTGTCGGTCTCGACGACGACGACACGGGTTTCCGCGCGCCAGGCGGCATCCACCGACCAGTTGAGCAGGAACCGGCCGAGGCCCTGGCCGGTGAACTCGGGCACCAGGCCCAGATGGGTGATCTCGACGCGGGTTTCGCCGCGAAAGTCCAGTTCGGTGAAGCCCGCGGGCACGCCGGCGACATAGAGCACGTAGATTTCGATCTTGTCGTCGTGAATGAGCGCGGTCAGATCGTCGTCGCTCATGTCGCGCCGGTCGGTCCACAGCCACGGCCGGCCGATCGTCTCGTAGAGGTAACGGTAGAAAGAGAGCGTCGGTTTTTCGGCGCGCAGCACCGCAAGTTTGCGCAATGGCGCGGCGACGGTCGGCCGCCGTGGCCGCGCGTCCATCTCAAGATAGGTGACGACGACCTTCAGTGTGCTGCCATCCGTTTCAGTTCTCTCATCAGGGTCGTTTCAGGCCGGGCCGGTGGCCACGGGGGTCTTGTCGTGCCCGCCCCATTCGGTCCATGAGCCGTCATAGACCGCGACCTTCTTGCTGCCGATCAGATGAAGGGCAAGTGCCAGGAAGGTCGCGCTGATGCCGGAACCGCAGGTCGTCACGATCGACTTCTTGGGATCGACGCCGATGCCGGCAAAGGCGGCTTCGATGACATCCGCATCGACGACCGTGCCGTCCGGGTTCAGGAGGCTGGCATAGGGCAGGTTGCTGCTGCCGGGTATGTGCCCGCCGCGAACGCCCGGGCGGACCTCCGGTTCCTCGCCGGTAAACCGTCCGGTGCCGCGCGCATCGATGACCTGTTCGCGCTGGCTGTCCAGGTTGGCGCGGACCTGGTTGAGGTCGCGCACCAGGAAGGTGTTCAGCCGCGCGGTGAAATGGCGTTCCTTCGGCGTCGTCACCTCGTCGGTGACCGGGCGTCCCTCGGCGAGCCACTTGGCCAGACCGCCGTCCAGGACGGCAACATCGTTGTGGCCGAAGACCCGGAACATCCACCACACGCGGGCGGCCGCCATCATGTTTCCGCCGTCGTAGACGACGATGCGCACGCCGTCGCCCAGGCCCAGTTTGCGCACGCGCGAGGAGAACTTTTCCGGGCTCGGCAGCATGTGGGGCAGGTCGCTCTTGTCGTCGGCAATGTCGTCGATATCGAAGAAGACGGCGCCGGCGATATGCTGCTCGTCGTACTCGGCGCGCGGATCGCGTTCCTCCGCCGGCAGGTACCACGATCCGTCGACCACGCGCACATCGGGCGAGGTGAGATGCTGGGCGAGCCATTCGGTGCTCACCAGGGCATCGGTATTGGCCACGGGTTCCTCCTAGTCTTCTAGCAGGACGACGCTGACGCGCCGGTTCTGCCGTCCCTTGTTTTCGATCTTGGCAACCTCGACGGCGCCGATTTCACCGGTGTTGCGCACATGGGTGCCGCCACAAGGCTGCAGATCGACACCCTCGATGTCGAGCAGCCGCACATGGCCGGCGCCGGTCGGCGGTTTCACAGACATGGTGCGGACCAGTTCGGGCTGTGCCGCGAGTTCCTCGTCGGTGATCCAGCGCGGTTGGACCGGGTGGTTCTCCGATACCAGACGATTGAGCCCTTCGGTGATGTCTTCCTTTGTCAGATCGGCATCCGGCCAATCGAAATCGAGCCGGCTGCGGCTTTCGCTGACCTGGCCGCCGGTGACCGGCGCCTTGATGATCGCCGACAACAGGTGAAGGCAGGTATGCATGCGCATGTGGCGATAGCGGCGGTCCCAGTCGATCGCCGCCGTCACCGTATCGCCGACCGACGGTGCCGGCTGGTCGGCGGCGGGCACATGGACGACATCCTGGTGGTCGGCGCCCTTGCGCGCTGTCTCTATCGCAACGATCCGGCCATCGCCCAGGGTCAGTGTGCCGTTGTCGCCGGGCTGGCCGCCGCCTGTCGGGTAGAACACCGTGCGATCGAGGCGAATGCCGTCGTCATCGACCTGCGTCACCACGGCGTCGCAGGATCGTTGATAGGCATCGTCACGAAACAGTAACTCCATGCCCTCATCCCTACGTCATCCAGGGCGGCGAGGGAAGGTTACGTTCGCGCAGGAAGGCGGGATTGAAGATCTTGCTGTGATAGCGGGTGCCGTAGTCGCACAGGATTGTCACAATGGTGTGGCCCGGGCCCAGGTCCTTGGCGACCTTGACGGCGCCGGCAACATTGATGCCGGTGGATCCGCCCACGCAAAGGCCCTCGTGCTGCAGGAGGTCGAAAACCACCTCCAGCATCTCGACGTCGCTGACCTGATAGGCCTGGTCGATCGGCGCGTTCTCCAGGTTCTTGGTGACGCGGCCCTGGCCGATGCCTTCGGAAATCGAGCTGCCTTCCGACTTCAACTCGCCGTTCTTGAACCAGTTGTACATGCACGAGCCATAGGGGTCGGACATGACGATCTGGACGTCCTGGTTACGCTCCTTCAGCGCCATGCCGACGCCCGACAGCGTGCCGCCGGTGCCGATCGCCGAGACGAACGCGTCGACCGCGCCATCGGTCTGGTCCCAGATCTCAGGCCCCGTGCCGTCGATATGGGCCTGCCGGTTGGCCACGTTGTCGAACTGGTTGGCCCAGACCGCGCCGTTGGGCTCATTGGCGGCGATCTCGCCGGCCATGCGCTCGGAGGTGCGGATATAGTTGCGCTGGTCCTTGTAGGGCGCCGCCGGCGTCAGATGGAGGTCGGCGCCGAGCGCCCTCAGCGTATCCTTCTTTTCCTGGCTCTGGGTCTCCGGCATCACGATGACGCAGCGGTATCCCAAGGCGTTCCCGACGGTGCACAACCCGATCCCGGTGTTGCCCGCCGTACCCTCGACGATCACGCCGCCCGATTTCAGGTCGCCGCGCTTCTCGGCGTCGCGGATGATCCAGAGCGCCGCCCTATCCTTGACCGACTGGCCGGGGTTCAGAAACTCGCACTTGCCCAGAATGTTGCATCCCGTCTTGTCGGACGGCCCTTTCAGACGAATCAAGGGCGTGTTGCCGACAAGCGGCACGATGCCGTCTTGCACTGTCATGGCAGATACCGGTCCTTAAGATGTGGTGCGGCGGCAGGAGCGGATTTCCGGTGCACACTAGTTGGCTGTCACGAAACGTCAAGCGGCCGAAAAGCACAGATTTGTCAGGTGGAAAGGGGCCTGTCCTTAAGCTCGACCTCGACAAAAACGAACTCGTAATCGTTGGCGTTGATCACGTCATGCTCGACCCCAGCCTGGCGGTAATAGGCTTGGCCGGCGACCAGTTCCGCTTCGTGTTCGCCGTCGGCGGATTTCAGCCGCAGGGTGCCGGTGGTCATGGGTACGACCACGTAGTCATACATGTGCTGGTGCCAGCCGGTGTTTGCCCCGGGTGAAAATCGCCACTCCGTCACAATCGACGTTTCGTTGTCCACTTGGACGGTGGGAACGGCCAAGGTCATGAAGAGCCTCCAAAATTACTGGATTTCCGCGGTTTGGGGGTTGCCGCTATCGGGTCGGAACCCCTATCTTAACAGGGTTCGCACCTCCCGTGGCCTCTGTGAACGAGGCGCGAGACGGGCCGGGGTGGGAGGCTATTCTTCTGCGCGCAGATGGGCGCCGCAGGATCGGGTCCTCCACGAATAGCGTCGGCTCGCTTCTGCGCGGGCCGAAGCCGGCGGCGCCGATGGGCGGCGTCGCTGCTAGGCAAAACGACATATAGGTGCTGACGTGAGAAGCAATCTGCATTTCGACAAGGAAGACCTTCTGGCCAAGGACAAGGCGCATGCCATGCATCCCTGGCACGAGTTTGGCCGCGGCGAACACACGCTGCTGGCGGATTCCGAAGGGATCTACGTCGTCGATACCGAAGGCAACAAGTACATCGACGGCATCGGCGGCATGTGGGCCGTCCAGATCGGCTATGGCAACGAGGAAATGGCCCAGGCGATCGCCGACCAGGTGCGGCGCATGGTCTACTATTCGCCGTGGTCGATGGCGACGCCGCCGCACGCGGAACTGTCCGCCAAGCTGGCGACGTTGACGCCGGGCGACCTCAACCGGTTCTTCTATTCGACCGGTGGCTCGACGGCCAACGATTCGGCGATCCGCTTCGTCCATTTCTACTTCAACGTGATGGAGCAGCCGGAGAAGAAGCACATCATCACGCGCGAGGATGCCTATCACGGCAGCACGTATCTCGCCGCGTCGATCTGTGGCAAGCCGGGCAACGACGACCGCATGGAGCTGGTCAAGGACTTCATCCATCACATTCCGTCGCCGAACCCCTATCGGCGGCCCGACGGCATGAGCGAGGAGGAGTTCAAGGATGCGAAGGTCAAGGATCTCGAGGACAAGATCCTTGAGGTCGGCCCGGAGAAGGTCGCCTGTTTCATCGCCGAGCCGGTGCTGGCGTCCGGCGGCGTCATCGTGCCGCCCAAGGGCTATCAGGCCGGCTGCCTGGAAGTCTGCCGCAAGTACAACGTGCTCTACATCTCCGACGAGGTGGTGACGGGCTTCGGCCGCATGGGCCACTTCTTTGCCTCAGAGCCGGTGTTCGACATCGTGCCGGACATCATCACCGCGGCGAAGGGTTTCACTTCGGGCTATATCCCGGCGGGCCTGACAGCGATCTCGGAGAAGCTGCATCAGGACGTCATCGACAAGGCGGGCGAGACCGCGACGTTCTCGAACGGCTTCACCTATTCCGGCCATCCGGTCGCCATGGCGGCCGCGCTCAAGAACATCGAGATCATGGAGCGCGACCACATCATGGAGCACGCCCGCGATGTCGGTGACTACTTCCAGGAAAAGCTGAAGAGCCTGGCGGACCTGCCGATGGTCGGCGACGTGCGCGGCGTCGGCATCATGGGCTGCGTCGAGTGCGTCTCCAACAAGACGACCAAGGAGGCGTTCGCCAAGGAACTCGAACTCGGCAAGCGGCTCGACCAGAAGTGCCAGGAATACGGCTTGATCTTGCGGCCGTTCATGCACCTTTGCGTGTTCTCGCCGCCGATCATCATCACCAAGAAGCAGGTCGACGACATGGTCGCCATCATGGATCGTTCGATCCGTGAGGTCGCCGACGACCTGGTTCGCGAGGGTGTCTGGGACGGCAAGGACTGATTGCTCGCCCGAAAGGGCAGGTAAACGACGAACGGGGCCGCGTGGTTTCTACTGCGCGGCCCCGCTTCGTTGCATGGCTTCGTCGTCGCGGACGATAATGTCGACATCCAGATTCAACACGCGACCGAGCGAGGCGGCGTAACGTTCCATCCGGTCTTTCGCCGGTATGGAGTCTGGATCGAGCAGGCGGAGCGTCAGACGGTCGTCGTCGACGCTCATCGGGTTTCGCGCCAACAGGTGGCCCTGACTGCCGGTCAGCGCCCAGGCCAGCCGGATCGCCTTGCCGATCGTCGTCGCAACGCGGATCTGATCGCCCGACAACAGCCGGCGGGCGATGTCGGCGATCGGATCGCTGATGCTGCCGCCGTAACGGATGAAGATCACCAGCGCCAGAAAGGCGCGCTCCATGTGGTCCAGCACCGACCAAGGCATGCGCAGCACGCGCAGCATCGATTGTTCCGCCCGATACTCCGGATGTTCGTGCCAGCCGATATCGTTGAGGATGCAGGCGGCGTGGCGCAGCCGCGCGAATTGCGGGGTGTCATCAACAAAGAGCGGCGCCATCCAGCTCTCCATGACGCCTGTGTGGTCGTCGAAGCGGTGTTCGGAGCTGACCGTATCCATGCAGGCGCTCAGCAACGGATCGCGGTCGCGCGTTGCCAGATCAAGCTGCATGAAGTGAAAGCCCTCGCGAAGACCTTGAGCCGAGTATTGAACACCGGCGGGCTTGCCCATCTTGAGGACCTTGTCCATGACCAGCGCGGCCCAGGGCAGGGTGTCGGCGCGTTTGCGCGACACCGCGTCGATCTGCGCCAGCGTGCCCTGGCTGAGCTTGATTAGCATGTGGCCGAAGTCGCGGGCATCACGCCGATCCATGGCGTAACCGTGGACGATGCGAAGCGGATAGTCGATATGCGCCATATGGACACGAGCGACCGCGCGCCATGCACCACCGACGACAAACAGCGTCTCGCCTTTAAGGCGCGACTCCAGCCACTCGATCGGTTCGATCTCCGCATCGATGATCTTTCGTGCTTTCGAGATACTGGAGTCCGATCGTGACACCAGACGCAGCGGTCCAAGCGGCAGCGAGACGCTTTCGCGCATCTGACCGTTTTCGACCGCGACCAGCTCCAGGCTGCCGCCGCCCAGATCGCCGATGATGCCGGTCGCCGTCGGCATGGCGGAGATAACGCCGATCGCCGACATCCGGGCCTCTTCATCGCCGGTCAGAACGCGGACCGGGCGCCCGCACTCCTTTTCCACTCTCAGCCGGAACTCGGTGCCGTTCTGTGCGTCGCGGACGGCCGAGGTTGCCAGCAGTTCGACGTTGTGGACGTCCATGGTTTCGGCCATGCGCGACAGGACGGCGACGGCCTGTATGCCGTGCTCCAGGGCGGCGTCGTCAAGGCGGCCGGTCTGTTCGAGATCGCTGCCCAGACCGACCGTGATCTTCTGGTTGAGCAGAGGGATCGGCGCGCGGGTCAACCCGTCGTAAACAACCAGGCGGATCGAGTTTGAGCCGATGTCGATGACGCCGACACGGCGTCGATCCAGGCCGCCCGATGCAATGGACGCGACGCGGAGCGTCATCCGCCGGTGGCGCTACCGACGTTGCCGGCGCGGATCTGCTTGCGCAACGCGCTGCCGCGTCCGGAAAGGCTCGGATTTGTCATGAAGAACCTATGGGCACTGAATGAAGCTTCCCCTGCTTCAAGGCGGCGATACGTGCCGTCCGGCTGCAACTCCCACGACTGATCGACGTCCTTGATGTTGGCAACCATGATCTGGTCGAGCACCTGGCGATGAACCGTCGCGTTGCGCACTGGTACCATCGTTTCCACGCGCCAGTCCAGATTGCGCGGCATCCAGTCGGCCGACGAGATGAACACCTTGGCGTGGCCGGAGGGCAGATCGTGCCCATTGGCAAAACAGAAGATGCGCGAGTGCTCCAGGAAGCGGCCGACAATGCTCTTTACCGAGATGTTCTCCGACATGCCCGGAACGCCCGGTCTCAGGCAACAAACGCCGCGCACGACCAGCTCGATGGGGACGCCCGCGTTCGAGGCCTCATAGAGCAGGTCGATCATGTCGGGATCGACCAGGGAGTTGAACTTGGCCCAGATGCCGGACGGTTTGCCTTTGCCGGCGTTGTCGATTTCCGCGCTGATCAGTTTCTCCAGCGACGAGCGAACGTTGACCGGCGCCATCTGAACCTTCTCCAGACTGCGCGGCCGGATATAGCCGGTCAGGTAGTTGAAGATGCGGTTGGCGTCGCGGCATAGCGCCGGATCGACGGTGAACAGGGAGAGGTCGGTGTAGATGCGCGCCGTGATCGGATGATAGTTGCCGGTCCCGTAATGCACGTAGGAGACGAGATCGCCGCCTTCGCGGCGGACCACCAGCGAGATCTTGGCATGGGTCTTCAGGTCGACCAGGCCATAGACCACCTGGGCGCCCGCGCGCTCCAGGTCCTTGGCCCATCGGATGTTGGCTTCCTCGTCGAAACGGGCCTTCAGCTCGACCACGGCGGTGACCGATTTGCCGGCTTCGGCCGCCTCGATCAGGGCGCGCACGATCGGCGAGTTCTGGCTGGTGCGGTAGAGCGTCTGCTTGATGGCGACGACCGCGGGATCGCGCACGGCCTGGTTCAGGAACTGGACGACAACGTCGAAGCTCTCGAACGGATGGTGGACGATGATGTCTTTCGCCCGGATGGCGTCGAAACAGTCGCCGCCGAAATCACGGATGCGTTCGGGGAAACGCGGCGAATAGGGCTCGAACAGCAGTTCGGGGAAGTCCTTGACGATCAACTGGTCGGTTTCGCCCAAGCCCAGCTCGCCGTCGACCTGCGTGACGTCCTCCTCATCGACGTCCAGGCGGTCCATCAGGAAAGACTTGAGGTCGTCGGGCATGGCGCCGTCGATATCGAGCTGCGTCACGCTGCCGCGGCGGCGGCGCTTCAGCGCTGTCTCGAAGTTTCGGACGAGGTCCTCGGCTTCCTCGTCGATCTCGATTTCGCTGTCGCGCACGATCCGGAAGTAACCGGTCGAGAGAATACGAAAACCGGGGAACAGGCGTTTCAGCTGGACGTGAACCGCTTGTTCCAGCGGCAGGAACCGCAGATCGTCGCCCGGCATACGCACGAAGCGGTCGGTCTGTTGCGGAATGCGGATGATGGTATAGACGGGCTCGTCCTGCTGCGCGCGATGAAGCTTCAGCACCAGGCCGAAACCGAAATTGGGAATGAACGGGAAGGGATGGACGGGATCGATCGCCATCGGCGTCAGGATCGGCTCGATCTCGGATCTGAACCATGTGTCCAGCCAGGAAAGATCATCGGCGCTCATCTGGCTTTCGTCGATGACGGCGACGCCAGCCTCGCCCAACTGCGCGCGCAGGGTGCGCCAGATCCGGTACTGCTGGTCGACCAGGGCATCCGATTTCAGCTTGATGGCGGTGATCTGCTGCGACGGCGAAAGGCCGTCGATACTGGGAGTCGACACGTTGACGTCGACCTGGGCCTTCAGGCCGGCGACCCGGACCATCATGAACTCGTCCAGGTTCTTCGCCGAAATCGACAGGAACCGGAGACGCTCCAGGAGCGGATGGTTGGGGTTGTCGGCTTCCTCGAGAACACGGGCGTTGAAAGCCAGCCAGGAAAGCTCGCGATTGATGTAGCGTTCTTCCGGAAGCGGCTGAGGCGCCTGATTGGCGACCTGGGTCTCAGGCGCCTCGGATGGGATGAGACTGGCGGTATCTGGTGCTTCGTTCATCGTCAGGAGCCGTTACGAATTCTCACCGATTGCGGCAACATTCCCGTATGTTGCTTTTAGCTTACATGCTTCGGACGGGGTCTGTGAAACTTCCGTGACAACCAATGCCTGTGGGGACGAGCGCCAATGACCAAAGCCCTATATCTGTTGCGCCATGCCAAGTCGAGCTGGGCCGACGCCACGCTCAGCGACCGCGATCGTCCGCTCCAGGCCAAGGGAGAGAGGCGGGCCGGCCGCATGCGCGACTATCTGGCCGAAAATGGCATCAAGGTTGACCTTGTTCTCTGTTCATCGGCGCTCAGGGCACGGCAGACTTATGACATCGTGGCGCCCGCCTTGGGAAAGCCGGAGGTCAGAATCGACGAGCGGATCTATGGTGCGGACGTCGACGACGCCATAGCGCTGCTTCGCGCCGTTGACGAGGGCCACAGCCACGTCATGCTGGTCGGCCACGACCCGACCCTGCGCTTGCTGGCCCTGACGCTCGCCATGACGGCGACCGGTGATGCCAAAGACAGGATCGATCGGAAGTTCCCGACCAGCGGCTTGGCGACACTGACCTTCGGCGATGCCAGTTGGGGCGCGCTTAGCCGCGGCATCGGCCACTTGGAGGCCTTCCACGTGCCGGAAGATGAACCGGTTGCCTGACGCCGGGCCATGACGAAACTTCGATCAATAGAGTAGCGGACGTCACCCATGATTCGTGTCTTTGCTGGATGGCTCTATTTCTGGGGTATCGCGGCTGCCCTGGTGGGCGGAGCGCTTTATGTGTTCCATCAGCCCAACGAGCCGTCCGAGGATGAAATCGTCAAGTATTCGGGTTTCCTGGTCGCGGTTCGCCTGGAAAAGGACTTCAACGGCTCCGACATCGTGCTGCTCAAGTTCCGCGACAACGAGCAGCTCTACAAGTACATCGTCGACTATCCCATGTATGTCGAAGTGCGCGACCGCGTCGGCATCTACCGTGACGTGGATGTCTGGTACGACAAGAACGACACGGGAGGCCCGGACTCGCCCCGTGCGATCTGGGGGCTCGTCGAGCACGATCCGCGCGGGCCAGAGGAGAGCACCGTCGTCACCTATCAGCAGATCTATGATGGAGTGACGCAGACTGATCGTTCTTGGCAGGGCATCGGCTTGATCGTGTTTGCAGTAGGGGCAGGGATGATTCTGCTGGGGTTCCTCATCCGCAAACTGGTGCCCTATAAGCCGCGCGATCCGAGGGCCTGAGATCGCGCTAGGCGACCTGGTCGGAGGTCGTCAACTGGACGCCCGCCGCGCGTTTGGCGTCGAGCGCCGCCGCGTGCGAGCCCTCCAGGTCGATCGAACGGCAGGCATCGGTCAGCACGGTCGTTTCGAAACCCTCTGCGACCGCGTCCAGGGCGGAGAACTGAACACAAAAGTCGAAGGCGAGGCCGGCCAGAAAGACGCGCTTGAATCCGCGCTCACGCAGATAGCCGGCCAGACCGGTCGGCGTCGTGTGATCGTTTTCGAAGAAGGCGGAATAGGAGTCGATATCGCGGTTGTGACCCTTGCGCACGATCAGTTCGGCGCCCGGCAGGTCGAGATCGGGATGGAACGCCGCGCCATGGGTTTGTTGCACACAATGATCGGGCCACAGGGTCTGGGGGCCATAGGGCATGGCGATGGTCTCGAACGGCTGGCGCCCGGCGTGCGATGACGCAAAGGTCGCATGGCCGGGCGGATGCCAGTCCTGGGATAGCACCTGATGGGCGAAAGATTGGGCGATCCGATTGATCGTCGGTACCACGGCATCACCGTCGGGAACGGCCAGAGCCCCGCCTTCGCAGAAGTCGTTTTGAACATCGATCACAAGGAAGACGTCATGGTTCTGATCGATCGTTGGCATGGTCGCTGTTGTCCCGCGATGACAGTTCTGGAATTCTGTCACACCCACCTTCGATCAGGAACACCGACATGACCATCACGGAGCTACGGCCGTCACTGGACGCGCGACCCAACGCCGCGCTTGTTGGCCAACCCGGTTCCCGCGCTAAGCTGTCGACGCCGGCCTTGTTGCTCGACCTGCCGGCCTTCGAGCGCAATCTCGCCGACATGGCAACCTGGGCGAGGCAGGCCGGTCTCGAACTCAGGCCACACGCCAAGACGCACAAGTGCACCGAAATCGCTAGACGTCAGGTCGCCGCCGGCGCGCTCGGCAATTGTTGCGCGACAATCGGCGAGGCCGAGGTGCTGGTCGCAGCCGACATTCCGGGTGTCCATCTGACATCGACCGTTGTCACGGCCGACAAGATCGCGCGGCTTGCTGCGCTCAACGAACGGGCCCAAGGGTTGATGGTCATCGTCGACGACGGCGAGAACGTCGACGACCTGGCAGCGGCCATGTCGCCGGAGCGGCCGCTGGGCGTCCTGATCGATATCGAGGTCGGCAGCGAGCGGACCGGTGTCGTCGGACTGGACGACGCTGTGGCGCTCGCCAAACGCATTGCCGGACATCCCTCACTGAGCTTCAAGGGCCTGCAGGCCTATGACGGGAGCGCACAGGCGACGACCGACTATCACGCCAGGCGGCAGGAGGCCGATGACCGCATGGCGCACCTGAAGGCGGTCTGTGATGCCTTGACGGATTTAGGCATGGCGCCGGGCATCGTCTCGGGCGGCGGCACCGGCACCCATGACCTCGACCGCGCACGCGGTGTTTTCACCGAAATCCAGGCCGGCTCCTATATCGTCATGGATACGATCTACAATGCCTGCGACCTGCGCGGCGCCGGCGCCGGCACGTTCGAGACATCGGTCTTCGTACGCACCAGCGTGATCAGCCGCAGCCACCCCGGTTATGTCACGACGGATGCGGGGCTAAAGGCGTTTTCGGTCGGCTTCGGCGATCCGGTTATTGCGTCCGGCGCGCCGGACGGTGCAACCTACAGCTTCATGGGCGACGAGCACGGGCGGATCACCTTTGCCAACGGCGCCGATGCATTGGGTCTGGGCGCGGCGGTCGAGTGTATCGCACCCCACTGCGATCCGACCATCAGCCTCTACGACGCCTATCACGTCGTCGACGGCGACACCTTGGTGGATATCTGGCCGATCGATGGACGCGGCCACTGGTAGGAGGAACGAACGCGATGTCGATCCAGGAAGCACGCAGCAGGGCCATCGGCGAGGCGCTCGATGACATCCGCGCCATCGAGGCGGCGAACGGCGTCAACCGCGATTCACTCGAGCAGATCAAGCAGCGCCTGATCAGGCTGGGACAGCAGCGCGACCTGTTTCCCGACGAGGATTTCCCGCTGGCGCCCGAGCACAACGGTGAGTTCTTTGACGTGTTGTCCGTCGACGACGACGGCCGGTTTGAGCTTTACATCGAAGTGGCCGACCAGACGGTTGACGTGCCGCCCCACGATCACACGACCTGGGCCGTGGTTGTCGGCATCGAAGGCAACGAACTCAATCGCCTCTATGATGCCGATCCCGAGGGCGGCACGCCGCCGACATTGCGCGAGGAGGTCCATGTCGGTCCCGGCACCGGCGTAGCGATGATGCCGGAGGACTTCCACTCCATCCATATGGCGGAGGGCGAGCGCAACATGCACCTGCACCTCTACGGCCTGTGTTTCGCCAAGCTGAAAGACCGTACGCTCTATGACAAGGAGACGGGCGCCTATCGCCAGTTCGACGTGGCGCTCGACTAGTGCCCGTCTCGTCCGTTGACGCAGCAGCGCTGCGCGCGGCGCTCGAGGCGGGCGGCGAAATCGCGCTGGTGGACGTGCGCGAAGAACGCCCGTTTGCCGAAGGTCATATCCTGACCGCGAGCCAGATCGCCCTCTCATGTCTGGAGCTGGACCTTCCGCAGCGCGCCCCGTGTCGCGCGACGCGTCTCATCTTGTGTGACGGCGGGGAGGGTTTGGCCGAACGCGCTGTAGCAGTGGCGGAGACGCTCGGCTACCAGGATGTCGTCACCTTGGCAGGCGGCGTGCCGGCATGGGCGGAGGCCGGCCATCACGTGTGGACGGGCTTGAACGTGCTCGGCAAGACCCTCGGCGAAGTCGTCGATCAGACCTGCGCGACGCCCTTTCTCGAAGCGGCCGATGTCAAGGCGCGGGTCGATGCCGGCGAGGATCTGGTCATTCTCGACAGCCGGCCGTGGGACGAATACACGGA
Organism: Alphaproteobacteria bacterium; assembly: GCA_028277285.1. Lineage (GTDB taxonomy): Bacteria > Pseudomonadota > Alphaproteobacteria > SP197 > SP197 > JANQGO01. Next base: position 17,328 of record JANQGO010000385.1, read on the forward strand.
CTTCAACATTCCCGGTGGCATCGACTGTCCGGGCGCCGAGCTGGCCTATCGCGTGCGTGACCTGGCGCCGGATCCCTCGACCACCGTGATCGTCAACTGCGCGGGACGCACGCGTTCGATCATCGGCTGTCAGTCACTGGTCAATGCCGGCGTACCCAACCCGGTGTTCGCGTTGCTGAACGGCACCATCGGCTGGGAGCAGGCGGGGCTGACGCTCGAACACGGGGCCGACCGCAACCACGGTGGCGTCTCCGACGGGGCCCTAGCCT
>JANQGO010000444.1 GCA_028277285.1 Alphaproteobacteria bacterium
GATATGGGCCAGGAACTTTTCGGCCGGCGTGCGCGGCACCTCGTCGGCCAGGCGCTGGCGCCAGCCTTCGGCGGGCAGGCAGCGGGCGGCCTGGAGCGCGGCCTGAAGGTGCTCCAGCCCCTCGTCGTCGATCAGGTCGGAGACGCGCCGCTCCAATCCCCGCGCGCGGGTGCGCCGGCCCTCCGCGCCCAGGATCCAGCGGCGCAGTTCGGCGCCTTCCATGCCGGTGATGTGGGCGGAGAAGGCGCCGTCGGCGGCGTCGAACAGGTGATGGCCCTCGTCGAAGATGTAGCGGGTCGGCAGCAGGCCGTCGTTGTCGTCCTCGGCCATGGCGGCCTGGACCAGCACCAGGGCGTGGTTGGCGACGACGATGTCGGCGCGCCGCGCCTTGCGGATCGAACGTTCGATGTAACAGCGCCGGTAGTGCGGGCAGGCCGAATAGATGCACTCGCCGCGCTGGTCGGTCAGCGCCAGGGTACGCCGCGTGCCCAGGATATCGGTCAGCCATGACGGGAAGTCGCCGCCAACCATATCGCCGTCGCGCGTCGCCACCGCCCAGCGCGCGACGAGACCCAGCGCCACCGCGTCGGACGTACGGCCGCCGATTGCCTGGACGGCATTCTCCATGTTCAGCAGGCACAGATAGTTCTCGCGGCCCTTGCGCACGACGACGCGGCGCGACTTTTCGGCGGGGTCCGGGAACAGGCGGTCGAGTTCCTGGTCGACCTGGCGCTGCAGGTTCTTGGTAAAGGTGCTGATCCAGACCGCGCCGTCGTTCTTCCTGGCCCACACACTGGCCGGCGCGATATAGCCCAGCGTCTTGCCGACGCCGGTGCCGGCCTCGGCCAGCACCGCATTGGGATGGCCGGCGCGCTCGCGCGGCTGAAACGCCGGGATCAGGGCCGCCGCGTAGTCGGCCTGCTGGGGACGTGCCTCGGCGCCGTCGCCGAGCAGTTCGGCCAGGCGCAGGCGGGCTTCGTCCTCGGTAACCGGGTGGTGGCCGGGCGGCGTGCGCGGCGCGGTCTCGTCCCACTCGTCGATCTGGTGCCAGACATCCAGACCGGCGCGGACCGTCGGTTCGGCGCGCAACGCGAACAACACCGCGTCCGCCCACAGCCAGCCGCCGCGACCCATGGCGGCCGCGACGGCCTGGGCCTTCTCGCGCTCATCGGCGACCAGGCCAAGCAGGTCGTCGAGCAGGATCTGGGCGGCACGCCGCAGCACCAGCGCCTGGTCGGCGAGGTCATGGGGCAGCGCGATACCAAGCGCCTCCGCCAGGCCGTGCGGCGTCGGCACGCAGAACTCTGCCGGGCGCACGAACGCCCAGAGTTCCAAGAGATCGAGCGCCGGCGCGTCGCGGGCGCCGATACGCCGTCGCAACGATGCGGCATGGCAGACCAGCGGCGCCGGCCCGGCTTCCCAGCGCCGGCGCGCGTCGGCGGCCGTCAGCTCATCGATCTCGCCGTCGCCGTTGAGCAGCAGTGCACCGCTGGCGCCGGCGACAAGAACGTCGGCGGCGCGCTGGTCGGATGTCAGGGCTGAGTTCTCAAACATGGCGCGGCACTATAGCGTGCGGCGCGCTGACAAAAGAACGGGCAACGGCTAAGCGTCGACAAGCATGCGGCGCCATCGACCGGGCGAAAGGCCGACGGACTTGCGGAACTGGCGGGTCAGATGGCTTTGGTCGCTGAACCCTGCCGTCAGCGCCGCTTCCGCCAACGACATGCCGCTTCGGATGCAGCGTTTGGCGATGTCGAGCTTGCGGCATCTCAAGAAGATCGATGGACTGGTGCCGAATGCCTGTCTGAAGCCCCGGGCAATGGTGTAGCGATCCAGCCCGACGATCGTCTCGAGATCGCTCAGCGGACGCGGGGAGGCGGGGTTCGCAATCAGGTAGTCACGGACTTTCCTCATGGCTTGGCGATCCGGACTGTGCCGCCGCGGCTTTGCATGATCCGCGAGCCCGAGCAACGCGTCCGCGATATCGACCAACGCATCGTCGCGGTCCATCGGTTCGGCGACGTCAATTTGATCAAGAAAGAAGCGGTCGACCGCGTCCGACAGGGCGCGCGATGTCATGACCGTCTCGCCGACAAACGGCAGATCCGGCCGCCCGCCGGCCGCCAGCACGAGGTCGGGCGACAAATAGATGGCGCGGTAGCCGTAGCCCGCCTCGGTTCCGGGTCCGCCGTCATGCACTTCATCGGGATGCAGAACAAACGCCTGGCCGGGCAGCGACGTGCGCGCCTCGCCACGATAACGGAAGCGTTGCGCGCCCCTGAACGTGTAGCCGACCGTGTAGGTGTCGTGACGATGGGGCGCATAGACGTGCTCGCGCATGAAGACGTCAACCGCTTCGATGCCGTCATAGCTCGGCATCAAGCGGATGGTGTCGCCGGGATGGTTTGGTTCGTGCCGCACAATCGTTCAAGACAACGCTATCGCCCTCGTGGTCCATGGTGCCAAAAGCCATGGGGAAACGCCATGCCGAGTGACGTGCTAGCGCTATGGTCGGCGGCCGTCCCGCTCATGGGAAGTCCGGGTCCCGCCACCTTGAGCCTGGCGGGTATCGGTGTCTCGTTCGGCGCCAAACGGGGATTTCGATATCTCGCCGGCATTGTCCTTGGAACGACGGCAGTTCTCGTCCTCATCGCGACGGGGATAACAGGCCTCGTGCTTTCCATGCCGTTCTTGGTTGACGTACTGGTGGCGCTCGCATTGCTCTACATTCTCTACCTGGCATGGAAGATCGCGACCGCGCCGCCGCTGGGCGCCCGGGTTGCGGCGGGCCGGCCGCCTGCTCTTGCCGGCGGCCTTGTCCTCGCCTTGGCCAACCCCAAGGCGTTTGCCGCCATCGGCGCGGTATACGCCTCCCATGATCTGACGGGTGATCCCATTGAGAACGCCATCGCGAAGGTGGTGGCGTTGGCACTCGTGATCGTAACCGTCAACAGCGTCTGGCTTGTCCTTGGTTCGGCTTTCTCGACCATCCTGACCAATCCGCGCTCGGCACGCGTTGTGAATGTCGGTTTCGCGCTTTGCCTCGTCGCCACGGTCGTCTGGGCGTTACTCAAGGCACCGGTCGGTTAGGACGAGCGTGATCTCGTTCAGTCCTGGATCGACCTTGTGGCGTCGTCGAAGATCTTGGTCGTGACGCTGGTGACGGTGCCTGGATCAAGGCAGCGCAGGTTGACGCTGATATCGTTCGGGTGGGAGCGCGGGATATAGAACGACTTGATGCCGCAGGTCGAGCAGAAGTAGTGCTTCGCAATGCCTGTGTTGAAGGTATAGAGCGTCAGGTCGTCTTCGCCCTGCGTCAGCTCGAAATCCGATGTCGGCACGATCAGATGCAGATAGCCGATCATCCGGCAGAGCGTGCAGTTGCAGTCCAGGACCGTGACGTCCGCCGGCGCGGAGATACGAAAGCGGACCTTGCCGCAGTGACACCCGCCTTCATGTTGAACCATGGTGGGACTCCCATCCTTGCCGCGGCATGTAACCACGCCGGCGGTCCGCTGTCATGAGACCGGCGTGCGTGGCGAACAAGTCCGCGCGAGCCAAGTTCCGCCGCTTCGTGTTATGATTGTCGCTGGGAAGACGGGATATGTTGGGGATCAGGTCATGATTGCGCTTCTATTCGCGCTGTTTGCGGTGTCCATGGTGCTGGCCTTGTTCGATCGCTGGCGGTCGGCCTATTGGTTGTTCGCCGTGTCGCTTCTGTTGAGCATCTACTGGTTCGACTACCACGCGACGACAACCCTAGAGATCAAGCTGTGAGGGCCGGGCGATGATTGTTGCACCCCATCCGTCGCGCACTCTGAACGCCATTGGCCTCTTGGTCATCTGTTTCATCCTGATCGCGGCCTACGTCTTCCAGTTCGCGCTGGGCGAACTGCCGTGCCCGCTATGCCTGCTGCAGCGGGTTGGTCTGGTCGCGGTCGGATTCGGTCTTGCGCTCAACCTGATCTACGGCGCCAAGCCGCACCATTACGGCATCATGCTGGTCGGCGGGCTGTTCGGCATGTCCGTCTCGATCCGCCAGATCCTGCTGCATATCGTTCCGGGTACCGGCGCCTACGGCTCGCCGTTCCTGGGGCTGCACTATTACACGTGGTCCGGTCTCGCGTTTTTCCTGGTCCTGGTCGGCACCGCGATCATGCTGCTGTTCGAAGGCCAGTACAAAACGCCGCTGAAGGACCAGCCGGGTCACGAGAAGTTCGGCGGCCACAAGCTCGCCAAGTTCGCCTTTGGCCTGTTGCTGGTGCTGACGGTCGGCAACGCGGTCTCGACGCTGATCGAATGCGGTCCCGGCATTTGCGCCGACCCGCCGACCGACTACCGCCTGATCGAAGACGTGGAAGGCAACGGTTAACGGCAGGTATGTGACCGCAATCATTTGACGCCCACGCGCTGTCCACCTAGGGTCCGCCGCGCTCTCGTTACTTAGGAGGACAGACCGATGGCGTCGCTTCGCGAGCTCGCCCAGGACAGCAAGGCATGGCCGTTCGAGGAAGCGCGCAAGCTGATCAAACGGCTGGACGGCAAGCTGCCCGAAAAAGGCTATGTGCTGTTCGAGACCGGCTATGGTCCCTCCGGCCTGCCCCATATCGGCACGTTCGGCGAGGTCGTGCGCACGACCATGGTGCGTCACGCGTTCTCTGTTCTGAGCGACATGCCGACGCGCCTGTTCGCCTTTTCCGACGACATGGACGGCCTGCGCAAGGTGCCGGACAACGTGCCGAACAAGGCGATGATGGAAGAGTATATCGGTCAGCCTTTGACCAAGGTGCCCGACCCCTTCTCGAACGAATACGAAAGCTTCGGCCACCACAACAACGCGCGCCTGCGCGCGTTCCTGGACCGGTTCGGCTTCGAGTACGAGTTTCAGAGCTCGACCGACTGGTACAACAGCGGCCGGTTCGACGGCGAGCTCTTGAACGTGCTGCGCCACTACGACGACGTCATGGCGATCATGCTGAAGACGCTTCGCGAGGAGCGCCGCCAGACCTATTCGCCGTTTTTGCCGATCTCACCCAAGACCGGCAGGGTGTTGCAGGTGCCGACGATCGCGACCGATCCGGACGCCGGCACGATCACGTTCGAGGACGAGGACGGTAAGGTGGTCGAACAGCCGGTCACCGGCGGTCACTGCAAGCTCAACTGGCGCCCGGACTGGGCGATGCGCTGGAAGGCGCTGGATGTCGACTACGAGATGTCGGGCAAGGACCTGATCGACTCGGTCAAGGTCGCGAACACCATTCTGAAGGTCCTTGGCGGCAAGCCGCCGGCCGGGTTCCACTATGAGCTCTTCCTGGACGAAAACGGCGAGAAGATCTCGAAGTCGCGCGGCAACGGCCTGACCATCGAGGAATGGCTGCGCTACGGGACCGAGGACAGCCTGTCGCTCTTCATGTACGTGAAACCACGGACCGCGAAGAAGCTGTTCTTCGACGTCATTCCGAAGAACGTCGACGACTATGCGTCCTACACGTCGCAATACGCCGGCGATGACGATGTCGCCAAGCGCATCGACAACCCGTTGTGGCACATCCATAACGGCGAGCCGTCGCTTGACGAACAGCCGCTGAGCTACGCGGTGCTGTTGAACCTGGCGAGCGTGTGCAACGCCGAGGACAGGAGCGTCCTGTGGGGTTTCATCATTCGCTACCTGCCGGGCACGACTGCAGAGACCGCTCCCTTGCTCGACGAACTCGCCGGTCTCGCGGTCAACTACTACCAGGATTTCGTCAAGCCCGACCGCGTGTTCCGCGCTGCCAGCGACATGGAGAAGCAGGCCATGGAGGATCTGGCCGGACGTATCGCTGCGCTACCGGACGATGCGGACAGCGAGACGATCCAGGCCGAGGTCTACGCGGTCGGCAAGGAGCATGGCTTCGATCCGCTGCGCGCCTGGTTCAAGGCGCTCTATGAAGTCCTGCTGGGTCAAAGCCAGGGTCCACGCTTCGGCTCCTTCGTGGCGCTCTACGGCAAGAGCGAGACCCTGGCGCTGATCGACGAAGCGTTGCGCGGCGAGCTCGTCGCGGGCGGCGCGCCGGCCGCCTGATGGACCGTCCGTTTGTCGGGCTCGTTGCGTTGGTAACCGGTTCGGCGGACGGCATCGGCAAGGCGATCGCCTACCGGCTGGCCGAACGGGGCGCGTCGATCGTCTTGCACGATGTTAAGACCGATGAACTCGGCGCGACCGCGTCGGCGATCCGCGACCTGGGCGTCGAGGTCGCGACCATGGCCGTCGACATCCGCGATGCCGCGGCCATGCGGGCGGCCTACGATGACACTGTCGCCCGGCTGGGCGATGTCGCCCTTCTGGTCAACAACGCCGGCGTCGGCCTGATGGGGCCGGGCGACCTGGTCGATGTCACGGAAGAAGACTTTGACCGCATGTTCGCGGTGCATGTTAAGGGCGCGTTTCAGGTCGCGCAGATGGTGGTGCCGGGCATGAAACGGCGGGGTTATGGCCGCATCGTCAACATCGCGTCCAACCGGGGTCAGGTCGGGTTCACGTCGGGGTCGCACTACTCCGGCGCCAAGGCCGCGCTGATCGGCCTGACCAAGGCCTGGGCCAAGGAACTGGCGCCCGCCGGCATTCAGGTCAACGCCATCGCGCCGGGCGTGGTGAAGACGCCGATGACCATGGCGCACGGCATCGACGCGGTGCACGAGGAAGCTCAGGACAACCTGATCAAACGCTGGGCCGATCCCAATGAGATCGCCGCCACAGCCGTCTTTCTGATGTCGCCCGACGGCGCCTACTACACCGGCCAGGTGCTTTGCCCCAATGGCGGCGATCCGGTCGTCGGCATTTAGATCGCCGAACTAATCGTCAGCCGCGTCCGGTTGGGACCGCGTTTTCTGGATGATCCACTCCCTGAAGCGCGCGACCTCCGGACGCGCGATGGCGGCCGGTGTCGTCACGAGATCGTAGCCAATATCGGTAACGGCGATTTCTGAAAGTGGACTGACCAGCAGTTTCGCGTCGACGAGGTCGCGCAGGATGGGCCCGCTTCCCAGGATGACACCCTGACCGGCGATGGCCGCCTGAAGCGCAAGGTTGTAGTCGCTGAAGCGCAGCCCGTGGCTGGGCCGAACATGCGGCGCGCCGACTTCGCTGAGCCAGTGGCGCCAGCTGTTCCATTGCGCCGTGACCGCGGCCCAGCGGAATTGCGAGAGATCCCAGCGCAGCAAGGGGACCCGTTCGAGGTCGTCGATGCGCCGAAGGCCCGGCTCGCCGTTCGCCAGTGACGGGCTGCAATAGGCGGCGAACGTCTCGTCGAACAAGCGGTGACAAAGCAGGGCGTCGTCACGCGGCACGCCGAAGCGAATGGCGATATCGGCTGCGTCGTTTCTGAGGTCGGCAATCTGCGTTGAGGAATCGACGAGCACGTCGATGCCGGGATTGGCTGCTTTGAAGGACTCGAGGCGCGGGACGAGCCAGACCGCCGCGAAGGAGGGATCGCTTGTGATGATCAGGCGCCGGCTGCCCTCGGCGCGGCGCATGACCTCGACCGCATCGACGATCTGGCGAAACCCTCTGGAGAGATCCTGGAGCGCTGCCGCGCCGGTCTCGGTCAGCGCGAGCCCGCGGCCGCGGCGTTCCAGCAGCGCCGTCCCGGTCGTCTCTTCGAGCTTGCGCACCAATTGTTTGACCGCTGCCGGGCTGACGCCGAGTT
>JANQGO010000496.1 GCA_028277285.1 Alphaproteobacteria bacterium
GATCTGGGTGGCGCCCTTGATCAGCGCGATTCCCTCGTCGGACTTCATCATGCGCATCGCCATGGTGAGCTTGCTGATGTCGACGAAGTCGCTGCTGTCCATCGCGTGCCGCAGCTTGTCCAGGTTCTCGATGGTGAGGTGATCGAACTCGATGCCGATACGCGCCGCGCCGCCGACCAGCTTCTGGACCGCGCGGACATAGTTATCCCGGCGCCAGTCCGTATAGGTCAGGGCATCGCCGGTGCGCCGCCACGGCTGACCATAGTCGATGTTGGCGCAGATCGCGGTCGCACGATCCTGTGTGACGGCCAGGCCATAGGGCCGCCCGAAGCTGCAGTAAAGGAAGTCGCTGAAGTAGTGGATGTTGTGCATCGACGTGAAGAGCACGGCGTCGACGTCGTTCTCGGCCATCATCGCGCGGAGCTTCTTAAGCCGCGCGGCCATCTCGGTCTCGGAAAACGTGCCGGCGACCCGCTCGCCGTTCTCGATGACAAGAAGATCTTCCATGGGTCGATTCCAATCAAAAGGCGGTCGGGCGCCGCTAAGCAGCGCCCGACAATGCTGGTCTAAGAAGTATCGATCCTAGTTACGGATTCCGCGCATGCGTTCGGTGCGCCGGCGCAGCATTTCCATGCACACCATCAGCAAGATGGAGATCAGAATCAGCATGGTGGCGACCGCCGTAATGGTCGGCGACAAGAGCTCGCGAATGCCACTCCACATTCTTCGCGGCAGGGTGTGTTCCTCGGTCGTCGCCAGCATGATCGCGACCACCAACTCATCCCACGAGGTGATGAAGGCAAACAGCGCGCCGGAGACGATGCCGGGCAGGATCAACGGGAATGTGATCTTGAAAAACACGCTGACCGGCGAACCGCCCAGGCTGGCGCCCGCGCGCACGAGATTCTGGTCAAAGCCGACCAGGGTCGCGCTGACGGTGATGACGACAAAGGGCACGCCGAGCGCGGCATGGGCCAGGATCAGGCCGGCCAATGTGCCGGTAAGACCGATCTTGGCGTAGAAATAGAACATGCCGACGGCTGTGATGACGATTGGCACGACCATGGGCGATATCAAAATCGCCAGGATCACGGTCTTGCCGGGGAACACCGCCCGGTTCATGCCGAGCGCGGCAAGCGTGCCGAGCACGGACGCGATAAGCGTCGCGAAGACACCGATGATGACGCTGTTCTTCAGGCCCAAGAGCCACTGGGGATTGGTGAAGAAATCCTCATACCACCTGATCGAGAAGCCCGGCATCGGGTAGGTGAAGTAGGGCTCCGCGTTGAACGACAGCGGCATGATGACGATGATCGGCGCGATCAGGAAAAAGAAGATCGCGACACAGATCAGCCGGAACAGATAGTACCAGATGCGGTCCCAGGGACTGGCGTATGCGGGTAGCGCCATCGTTCTAACTCAGTTTCAGGTTATCGACGCCGACAAGCTTGTTGTACATCAAGAACATCACCAGCGTCATGGCCAGCAGGATCACGCTGAGCGCCGCGGCCAAGCCCCAGTTCAGGGTCTGGTTGGTGTTCGAGACGATGAAGTAGCTAAGCATCTGGTCGTCGGGGCCGCCGACAAGGGCCGGCGTGATGTAATAGCCCAGCGAAAGGATGAAGACGAGCAGGCAGCCCGCGCCGATGCCCGGCAGGCATTGCGGCAGGTAGACCTTCATGAAGGCGGAAAGCGGCGTCGCGCCCAAGGAGAGCGCCGCGCGCATGTGCCAGGGGTTGATGCCTTTCATGACCGCGAACATGGGCAGCGCCATGAACGGCAGCAGAATGTGCACCATGGCGATGTAAACGCCGAGCCGGTTCCGAATCAGCTCCAGCGGTTCGCTCCACAACCCGACCCAAAGGCCGAAGTCATTCACCAGGCCTTCCGATTGCAACAGCACCAGCCACGCGGTCGTGCGCACAAGCAGTGACGTCCAGAACGGGAGCAACAGCAGGATCAAAAGCAGGTTGCTCTTCGATGTCGGTAGGGTCGCCAGCAGGTAGGAGATTGGCAAGCCGAGCAGGAAACAGATGACGGTCACGAAGATGCTGATCTCGACCGTTCGCCACAATACCTGAAGGTAGATCTTTCGGTTCTCGTCGACGCTGACGATGTTGCCGTCGACATCGCGCGTGTGATCGACCGCCCAAAGCAGATAATAGTCGGTCAGCGGCGGCGTCGCCGTCTTCAACGGCCCCCAATAGGCCGTGTCCTCCCAGCGCTTGTCGATGTCGATAAAGGCGTCGAGCATCTGATCGTCCGGCAGAGTCAAGGAATCCGCGATCTGCTTCGACGTCTTCATGATCAGCGAGCGAAAGCCGGATATGTCGTAGTTCAGGCGTCGCGCCACGGCGCCCAGTTCGCGGTTCTCGCGCGCCTGCGCGATCTCGCGCGCGAACGACGCGATGGTCTCGTCAGGCGGATAGCCCTCGCCGTCCCAAGCCTCCAGCATCGGCGTGGTTTCCGGCAGGGTCTCAACGAAAGCCGGTTCCTGAACGCTGAGCGTCAGCAACTCGGCGATCGGATAGATGAACGTGATAAGCAGGAAAATGAAGAGCGGCGCGATCAGGGCAAGAGCCCAGACTTTGCGCATCCGTTCGGCGCGGCGCAGCTTGATCTTCAGCGGAACACCGTCCGCCGTCATCATCACGTTGCCGGTATCTGACGTAGCGCTCACGCCTTCGCTCCCTTAACGATCACCGACGTCTCGCGGTGATCACGAGGTACGCGGAGCCGCGCCCCGCGTACCTCGGACCGTACATTGATTACTGGCTACGCCAGACGTTGAAGCGCTCCGTGAGCTCTTCCGTGTGGTCGCCCCACCAGATGGTGTCGACCCAATAGGCATTGCCCGTGTTCTGCGGTGCGGTCGGCAGATGCTGGGCGATGTCCGGGTTGATCAGCTCACCCGCGGCATAGGTCGTCGGCCCGTACGAGATGTACTGGGACTGACGCGCCATGACATCGGGACGGCTGGCATACTCGATGAACTTCAGGCCCAGATCAGTCTCCGGGTGGCCGGCCGGGATAATCCAATAGTCATAGTCGATGCCCTGACCATCCCAGACGATCTTGAAGTTCTTACCTTCCTGAACCACGGCGTTGTAGATGCGGCCGTTCCAGGCGGTGGTCATGACGACTTCGCCGTCAGCCAGAAGCTGCGGCGCCATGGCGCCGGAGTCCCAGTAGATGACGTGCTCCTTGATCGTATCGAGCTTGGCAAACGCCCGTTCGATGGCTTCCTGCGGGTTGTCGTTCATGTAGTTGGCCATTTCGTCGGCGGGCACGCCGTCGGCGATAAGGGCCATCTGCATGGTGTGACTGAAGCCGTTGGCGTAAAGGCCACGCTTGCCCGGGAACTTCTCGACGTCGAAGAAGTCGTCGACGGTCGAAGGCGCGCTGGCCTCGTCGGGATAGACGTCGCCGTCATAGGCATAGATCGTCGCCCACGAGATCGTGCCGACACCGCAATCGAGCGCGGCATTCGGCAGGAAGCCGTCGCGGCCGCCGAACATCTCAAAGTCGAACTCGTACAACAGACCTTCGTCACAGGCGGCCAGAACGGTGCCGCCTTCTGAGTCAATGACGTGCCACTTGTACTCGCCGGTCTCAACCTGCACGCGGATTTCCGGAATCGTCCCGGTCCACTCGTCCTCGAGGATGGTCAGGTTGATCTCTTTGGCGGCCGGCTTGTAATAGGCCTCGCGCTGGCTCATGGAATAGGCGCCGCCCCAGGAGGCGACGGTAATCGTGTCTTCGGCCGCAGCGGGACCCGTGCCCGCCAGGCCGATCATGGCAACGCCACCAAGCGCTGCCATCGTTGTCTTCCACAAACGGGTCATATTGTAGCTTCTCCCTTGCTTCAGATTAGGCGTGTCGGCGAACGAGCCGGGGTTATCGTCCGCCACGCTTGCCTCCTTCGATGGGCCGCTAGGCAGCCCTGTTAGCGGCTCCGTCAAGAGGCCGCATCCAACGCCCGGCAGTCTTCCGACCGCCAGCCGATTCGGATTGTGTTGCCTTCCGCCAGCGATGGTGCGCCGGTTGTGCGCGGAACCTTGATCACAAAATCGTCGTGACCGCACACATTGGCGCGCACGCGCGTGTGATCGCCCAGATAGATCAGCTCTTCGACCTTGGCGTCGAACACGTTGTCGCATTGCTGGTCGGTCGGATCGATCGTGACGCTTTCTGGCCGCAGCGACAGGGTCGTCCGGCTGCCGACGCCGTCGATCCTGATCGGCAGGGCGCGGACGTGTTCGCCGCTGTCCAGATCGACCTCGCACATGCCGCCGTTCGCCGCCTTGACGGTGCCCAGCAGACGGTTGTTCTCGCCGATGAACGCCGCGACAAACGCGTTTTCGGGCTGTTCGTAGAGCTCGCTCGGCGTCGCGAGCTGCTGAATGACACCATCGTCGAACACCGCGATGCGGTTCGACATGGTGAGCGCTTCGCTCTGATCGTGGGTGACGTAGACCACGGTCACGCCGAGGTTCTCGTGAATGTGCTTGATCTCAAGCTGCATCTGCTCGCGCAGGTTCTTGTCCAGGGCGCCCAAAGGCTCGTCCATCAAGACAAGCTGCGGCTCGAACACCAGGGCGCGGGCGAGCGCGACGCGCTGCTGCTGGCCGCCGGAAAGCTGGCCGGGACGGCGGGTGCCGAAGGCGCCAAGCTCGACCATGTCGAGCGCGCGCTGGATCTTTTCCTTCTGCTGGGCTTTCGGCATGCGCCGGGCCTGCAGCGGGAACGCCAGGTTCTCCGACACCGTCATGTGCGGAAAAAGCGCGTAGTTCTGGAACACCATGCCGATATCGCGCTTGTGCGGCGGCACGGTTTTCAGCGACTGGCCGTTCAAGACAATGTCGCCATGGGTCGCGGACTCGAAACCCGCCAACATCATCAGCGTCGTCGTCTTGCCCGAACCCGACGGCCCCAGCAATGTGATAAACTCGCCACGTTCAATGTTCAGATTCAGGTCTTTGACGACCAGAATCTCTCCATCGTAGGTTTTTTGAACGTGTTCAAATCGCACCAGCGGCTCATTCGTACCAGCCACCGTGCTCTGCCCAGCTTCGGCCATGGTTTCGATGTGTATCCTCACCCAGACGGACGGTTCGCCTCATTGTCTTTGGGGGTGGCGGTCGATCCGCTTCTTGTCCCGTATCTGCCTCTAGGAGTCGCATTTTGACACTCGACATGTCAATAAGCGTGAGCCCAAAGGGTTCCCGGTTCTGTTCGCCAATCATTGCCCGTTTGTGGTCGATCCATCAAGTAAGACAGTTCCGTGATGCGTAAGACTTTGCCTGTCTCAGCGAAACACCGGTCTATGCCGCGTCATTTCTCGCCGTTTTTCTTGTTTTATGCAGTTACCGCGGTTTTGATCGCACTTGTCATTTCACCTGACGAAACGCAAGCCGACGCGTTTTCGATCAGCCCGCAGGCTGTCGCGGACAAGCTGGTCGAAACCGGCGTTTTCACCGAAGAGCGATTCGAAAACGTCAACGACCGTTACGTCGGGCCGCTGCTGGTCGGTGGCGCCGGCGAGGCGGGCGGCGACTCAATCGATGGTCAAGGTATCAGCGTTGTCATCTACCCAGGCGCGAACGGTGGAACCCGCCAGATACAGTTCATTCTTGTTCCGCCCTGGGAGAACCTGAGATATCGGGTCGAGGCGGTCGCGGCTGTCTTGACCGACGTTGCCGGGCCGACGCCGGAGGGACCGACCTTTTCGGCGGAAGAAGATCCGGTCCGCGCGGCGATGACGCCGAGCGCCAAGTGGCTCTATGGGATCATGCTGGAATCCTGGCTTGGCTGGCCCGGTTCGCCGCAGCGCGTCGTGCGCGCGATCGACGGCGTCGCCGTCATCGTCGAAGGCGTGCCGCCCGAGATCTGGGGCATCACCATCGTTCCCGATGCCGGTTACGGCGACTGGACGTGGCCAGGCATGTCGCCGGAGACCGACAGCGACGAGGTGATAGAAGCCCGGCTTGCCATTAGAAGCGGCGACTATGCCCGCGCCCTTGAGCTGCTTGAGATTGCCGGCGAACGCGACGAGGCCGCCGCGGGCGCGCTGATGGGTGACATGTACCGCCTGGCGCGCATCGGCCCGGCCGACCAGGAGGCCGCGTCGGACTGGTATCTGGTCGGCGGGCGTCACGGTTATGGCCCGGCGATTTACGGCCTGGCGATGATGGCCAAGGATGGCTGGGGCATTGTACCGATGAACAATCTGCGCCTGCCCTTGTTGGAAGACGCCAAGGAGGCGGGCATGGCTGATGCCGTCTATGTCTTGTCCGGTCAGCCGAACGGCGTCTTCTACATGCGCCCGGAAGGCGTCAGCCAGGTTGACCAGGTCCATCAGGCGGCAGAGTGGGGCCTGCTGGCGGCCCAGATGGACCTTGCCGAACGCTATGCCGCGGGCGACGGCGTCGACGCCGATCCGGTACGGGCCTATGCCTGGGCCTCGGTCGCGCTGGCGAACACCGATCCGGGTCTGGACTACATCCGCGCCCATCAGCTCGAGGCCGACTTGGGCAGCGTCTTGACCGATGGCCAACGTGAGGAAGCGCTGGCGCTCGCCCAGGAACTCGTTACCGGCGGCCCCGATTAGGCCAACGCTTCGAGGGACTCGATATAGGCGTCGGGCAGGCCGTGTTCGCGCGCGCCCTCCAGCATCAACGCCAGATAGGCCGGCGCCACCTTGAACGGTCCGGCCGGCCGGGCGACGCGGTAGAGATCGCCCTCGTGCCATGCGCCGTCCTCGCCCAGGACCAGAAAGGTCTCGCGCCGGTATAGGCCTTCGCCCAGGTTTTCCAGCGCGTCCAACGCGTCGAGATCGGCGCGGCGCATGCGGTAGAGGATGCCGTGTACCAGATGGCCCGGGGCCTCCATGATCGTGCTGATGCCGCCCTTCATGTTGGTCGAAAAACGCCGGAACGCGATCCGGTAGTTGGGCAGCACGGCGCGCATCACCGCGGTCGCCGAGGGACATTCCTGGCGCAGATAGCGGCTCGCCATGTTGGAGCCGTAGGCGAAGCTCAACAGTTCGTCGTCGGCCAGGTCCATCGTCCCCGTTCTCTCGTGGTTGTCGGGCGAAGTATTGGTTCGGTCAGGCTCCGTGGCGTTATGGCTGACAGATCGCCAGTTCTCGCGGCATACCGGTCAAGATCTCACAACCTTCCTCGGTAACCAACACGGTTTCGCTGAAGCCCATATTGCCCCAGCCGCGGAAACCGGCCATCGGCACAAGATGAAACACCATGCCGGATTCGAGCGGCCTTTCGTTGCCTTCGGCGATATCCATCACCAGGCCCTCGCCCCAGCCGGGCGCGAAGGCGACGCCCAGCGAATAGCCGGCACGATGGCGGAAACACTCGGCGAAACCCGCCTGGGCGACGACCTGGCGGCCGGCACGGTCGATGTCCTGGCTGGCGACGCCGGGCCGGATCGCGGCGATCATCGTTTCCAGCGCTTCGATCATGACGGCCGCGCGATTCGCTATCGCGTTCGACGGCGGTCCGACGCAGGCCATGCGCATCAGCGAGCCGGAGTAGCGGCGGTAACAGCCGCCGACCTCGAAATAGACGGGCTCGCCCGTCTTTACCTCGGCGCGCTCCGGCAGCATATGGGTCACCGCCGCGCGCGGCCCGGCGACCACGTAGGGGCCGCCGGCGGGCTGCTCGCCGCCTTCGGCCATCATGGCGGCAAAGACCGATCCGGCGATCACGTTCTCCGTCCTGCCCGGCGCCACCGCGGCGATGCCGGCGGCCATACCGACGGAGGCGATCCGCGCGGCCTCGCGGATCATGGCGATCTCCGCCGGCGACTTGATGCGCCGCGCGTCTTCCAGGATGTTGCCGGCCGCGACGCCGGCATCTGATCCAAAGGCATCGCGAAACGCGTCCAGGATTCGCGGCGGCAACCAGAAGCCGCGTTCCTCATAACCGAAGCGCCGGATGGCCGCCGCCGCCGTGCGCGCCGCCTCGATGCTGATGGCGACCTCGTCGTCGCCCATGAAGACGGTCAGGTTGCCTTTGATCCAGCTCAGCGCGCGAACCGCTTCGCCCTCAAGCCGGCTGGTCACGAACACGGCATCGCCCTCGGCCGGTACGACAAGCAGCTGATAGACGTAGTAGCCGGTCGTGCGGTAGCCGGTCAGCCAATAGATGTTCTCCGGACCGGTCACGAGCAGCAGGTCGAGATCGGCATCGGCCATGGCCGCGCGGACACGGGCCAGGCGCGCCGTGTACTCGTCCAGGGTGAACGGCAGGCCGAAGGGAAGATCGCTCGACCAGTCCGACGTCGTCGCTGTCTGTTCCATCGATTTTGAGGCTAGCACGGTTCGTCGCGTGCGGTGCATGCTGATCGGCCTTTCGACCTGACCAACCCGACAACGGATGGGGACACCATGAGCCTGAGTTACCGCGACGACGTCCTGCAGAACTGCACGCCCGATCTGGAGGTCCCGTTTCCGCAAGAGGAATACGACGAACGCCTCAGAAAAGTGCAGGCGCAGATGGCCGAACGCGGCATCGACGTGCTGTTCGTCTCGGCGCCGGAAGGCATCAACTATCTCTCCGGTTACCAGTGCGAGTGGTTCCAGGCGCAAAGCCCCAAGCAGTGGCCGGCGACCAGTGGCATCGCCGTTCATGTCGACCAGCCGACCTTCATGCTGTTCGACACCGAACGGGAATGGGTGCTGTCACGCTACTGCTCGTGTTCGAAGGACACCCGCATCTTCCCGCCCGATTCCATGCGTGACGGCCAGGCCTTCATCATCGAGCAGTTGAAGAAGGACGGCTGGCTCAAGGGCGGCACGACGGTCGGTCTGGAGCTCTGGAGCTACCGGCCGAACCGTGTGCTGTCTGAGCGCTTCGAGGACAAGTTCACCGATGCCGGCGCCCGTGTGGTCGACGGCACCGAGGTGCTGCGCGAGGTCCGCTGGGTCAAGTCGCCGCTGGAATTGGCGGCGATCGAGGACGCGGCGCGCGTCGCCGATGCCGGCCTGACCGCCGCGAAGAACGCGATCCGCCCGGGGGTCATGGAGCTGGAGGTCTATGGCGAGATGGTCGCGGCACTGGCCAAGGCGGGCGGCGAGAACCCGGCGATCACCCAGCCGGTTCTCTCCGGCAAGAAGGCGAACGCGGCGCATGCCATGTCGTCCAGGCGCAAAATCCAGGAAGGCGAACTGGTGCTGGTCGACTGCTCCGGCGTGGTCAAGCGCTATCACTGCAACATGGCGCGCACCTATGCATGCGGCGATCCCGGCCAGGACGTCATGGACTATGCGGCCCGTTGCTCGGCGTCGATGAAACTGCTGGGCGATCTCATCAGGCCCAACCTGCCGGTCAAGGAACTCTATGACACCATGAAGGCGTTCTATGAGGAGCAGGGCGTGTGGCAGGACCGCGGTTTCATTGGCGGTTACGAGATGGGCATCGCGTTCCCGCCCGACTGGGTCGGCAATTTCATCTATGACGTCGCGTCGACGGAGAACATCGACCGCGTGTTCGAGCCGGGCACGGCGGTGAACTACGAGAACCAGTACTTCATGCCGCGCCAGAAGGGCCTCTACTTCATGATCGAGACGCTGTGCTTCTTCGAGGACGAGGCGCGGCTGATGTCGAACGTATCGTACGACCTGGAGGTCGTGGGTTAGGTCGCTCGATGGGTTGGCCTGACCCATCGAATAAATGGGGTTATGCCAGGCATGAAGGAATCTCGCTTGCCGCTGAAGGGCCGAAAGCGCTAGGTTTCCCGCCCCTTACAGACATTTCGCGCGGAGGCGACGGCGATGCACAATGGCGGCGGCGTTGTGTCCTTTGAGGACCTGATCAAGCGGCAGAAGCCGGGCTTTACCCTGGAACAGCCGTTCTATTGCGACCCCGATATCTTCAAGCGCGATCTGCAGAAGATCGTCGGCAAGGCGTGGCTTTATGTCGACCATGTCTCGGAGATCCCGAACAAGGGCGACTTCCTGCTCTACAATATCGGCGAGGAATCGATCATCGTCGTGCGCGGCAAGGACGGCGCCGTCAACGCGTTCTTCAACGTCTGCCGCCATCGCGGCAGCCATATCTGTCTGAAGGAGTCCGGCAACGTCCGCACGCTGACCTGTCCCTATCACGCATGGGTCTATGACCTCGACGGCAACCTGGTCGGCGCGCGCGGCATGCCGGAGGACTTCGACAAGGGCAAGTTCCCGCTGCACAAGTGTCAGGTGCGCGTCTGGCACGGCCTGATCTTCATCAACATGGCGGCCGAGGACGACCCCGACGTCGCGCCGTTCGATGTCATGGCCGACGACCTCGAGCGGTTCGTCGCGCTGCACCGATTGGAAGACACGAAGATCGTGCATCGTGAGGTCTATCCGACGGCGGCGAACTGGAAGCTGGTCGTCGACAATTTCCGGGAGTGCTATCACTGCATTCCCGCCCATCCCGAATACACCATGGTCAATGCCTATGTGCGCGCCACCGACAAGCGCTGGGAGGACTACCAGCCGGTGGTGAAGGAATGGGAAAAGGAGACGGTCAAGCTGGGTCATCCGGTCGGCTGGGACGAGACAAGCGGATCAGACCATCGCCAGCCTTATGGCTATTGGCGCCAGCCGATCCGCGAGGGCTACGTCACGCTGTCCGAGGACGGCAAGCCGGTCGCGCCGTTGCTCGGCGACCTCAAGGATTGGGATGGCGGCGAGACCGCGTTCACCTTCGGCGCCCTCTCCTATGCTTATCTATGCGCCGATCACCTGTGCATGTTCCGCTTCACGCCGGTCAGCGCGACGCACTCCGACGTTGTCGTGACATGGCATGTCCGCGCCGATGCGGAGGAGGGCAAGGACTACGATCTCGCGCGCCTCAAGTGGATGTGGGACGTCACGACGATCGAGGACACCAAGATCATCATCGACAACCAGAAGGGCGTGAACTCGACCCGCTACCTGCCCGGGCCCTATGCGCCGCAGGAGAGCTATTCCAGCAGCTTCGCCAGCTGGTATCTGGAGCGGCTGGCGTCCTGAGCCCATGACGGCTGCCGCCCGCCGCGGGCGGCGCCTCGCGCTGGTGCGAATCGACGTGGCCCAGCGGTCCGTCTGACCTTCTGATCCGGTCGCGAATCGGGCGAGGTCGAACCTTCGATCTTTCCTGCTATAATGTGACGTATCGATGACGGGCGGGCCGATCCCGGGACGCAATGAGATTCCGGGAGGACCCGTTCGCGCGGGGGAACGTCATGTTTGAAACGGCTGAATTGGGGCGCTCGATTTCCAGGAAGGAATTCCGGAAGTCGTCGGACGCCATGCGTCAGGAACTCCTCGAGTTGCAGGATGAGCTGCGCAAGGGCCGGCAGTTCCAGGTGATCCTGGTGTTTGCCGGTGTCGATGGCGGCGGCAAGGGCGAGACGGTCAGCCTGCTCAACGAGTGGATGGACCCCCGCTGGCTGATCACCCGCGCCTATGACGAGGCGACCGACGACGAACAGCAGCGCCCGGAGTTCTGGCGCTACTGGCGCGACCTGCCGCCGCGCGGGCGCATCGGTATGTTCTTGAGCGCCTGGTATTCCCGCCCGGTTGTCGAGCACGCCCATGGCATCATGGACGAAGCGACCTTCCTGAAAGAGATGAGCCGTATCGTGCGCTTCGAACGCGCGCTTGCCCGCGATGGCGCGGAGATCCAGAAGTTCTGGATGCACTTGAGCCACAGCGCCCAGGAAGAACGGCTCAAGAGCCTGGAGCGCGATCCCTTGACCAAGGCGCGCGTCACCGAGCGGGACTGGGAGAACTGGCGGCTTTACGACCGCTTCATCGATACCGCCGAGCACGTCATCACGCGCACCAACCGTGGCATCGCGCCGTGGACGGTGATCGAAGGCGCCGATGCGAACTATCGCTCGATCACCGTGGCGACGATTCTGCGCGATGCCCTGGATCGCCGGCTGGGCCAGATGGACGTGGGTATTCTTCCCGGCGCCTGTTCGGCCGCCCAGCAGGAGAACAAGAACAGGAAGAACGGCAAGGACAAGTCCGCCGCGCATCACAAGCCGCTCAAAAAGAACAACGGCGCGGGTTTCAACGCGGCGACATCGATCACCATCTTAAGCCAGCTCGATATGACCAAGCGTCTCGACAAGGACGACTACGTCAGTCAGCTGGTCGAGCAGCAGGCCGAACTGCATCGTCTGCACCTGAAGGCCAAGGCCGAGAAGATCTCCAGCATCCTGGTGTTCGAAGGGCCCGACGCGGCCGGCAAGGGCGGCGCGATCCGGCGGATCAACGAGGGCCTCGACGCCCGCAACCTGCAGGTCCACGGCATTGCCGCGCCAAGCGATGAAGAAAAGGCGCAGCACTATCTCTGGCGCTTCTGGCGGCGCTTGCCGCGTGCCGGCCTTGTCACGGTGTTCGACCGGTCGTGGTATGGCCGTGTCCTGGTCGAGCGCATCAACGGCTTCGCCACCGAAGACGAATGGCGACGCTCCTACGCCGAAATCAACGACTTCGAAGAGCAGTTGATCGATCACGGCATCGTCCTGATCAAGTACTGGATCCATATCAGCAAGGACGAACAGCTCGCCCGCTTCAAGGCGCGCGAAAAGACGCCCTACAAACGCTGGAAGCTGACCGACGAGGACTGGCGCAACCGCAACCAGTGGGACGACTACGAACAGTCGGTCAACGACATGGTGCAGTACACCAGCACCTCGGTCGCGCCGTGGACCCTGGTCGAAGGCAACGACAAGCGCTATGCACGGCTGAAGGTGGTGCAGACCTTCTGCGAACGCCTGGCGGCCGCGGTCGGCGACAAGGCCGATTAAGGCGTCTCGTTTGGTGCCTGTCTTCGCTTGCGCACCACGCCTGCCTCTCTGAATTTGTGATGGCCTAGACCGTTGACCCCTGACCGCGGGCAAGGTACGCCGACTGCATGAGCTGGGAATTCCTCGTGACCGCCTTGGTGATCGTGATCGCGCCTGGAACCGGCGTGATCTACACGCTTGCCAACGGCATCGGCCTCGGCAAACGGGCCAGCGTCTACGCGGCGTTCGGCTGCACGCTCGGTATCGTGCCCCATATCGTTGCGACCATACTGGGCTTGGCCGCGATCGTTCACACCAGTGCGCTGGCGTTCGACATCGTTCGTTATGCCGGTGTCGCCTATCTTCTCTATCTCGCGTGGAGCGCGTGGCGCGAAGGCGGCGCGCTGACCGTGGGTACGGCAGGGCAACAGCGGCGCATGGGCCAGATCGTGCGGCGCGGGATCGCCATCAACCTGCTGAACCCCAAGCTTTCGATCTTCTTCGTGGCGTTCCTGCCGCAATTCATCGATCCGCTTGCCGCCCACCCGACGCTCCACATGGTGATGCTGGCACTGGTGTTCATGGCGCTGACCTTCGTCGTCTTTATCGCCTATGGCCTGCTCGCCGCCTACGCGCGCGACTACATCGTCGAACGTCCGACCGTGATGCTGGTCATCCGGCGCGGCTTTGCGGCCGCGTTCGCGGGACTGGGTTTGCGTCTGGCGCTCGCCGAGCGCTGACCTCCTGTTTCCGACTCTCCTGACCTGTCATTCTTGTTGACGACCGACCCTTCGCGGCGGGAAAGTGCGCGGGAAATGGCTCGTGGAGGTCCGTGATGTCGATCGAACCTGCGCTGTCGCTGGAAGATTTGGTGGCCCGTCAGACGCCGGGCATGTCGCTGGAACAGCCGTTCTATACCGATCCGTCGATCTTTGAGCGCGATCTCGAACGTATCGTCGCCAAGCAGTGGCTGTTCGTCGACCATGTGTCGGCGATCCCGAACCCGGGCGATGTCATCACCTACGAAATCGCCGGTGAATCCATCATCCTGGTGCGCGGGCGGGACAACGAAGTCCGCGCCTTCTTCAACGTCTGCCGCCATCGCGGCAGCCGGATTTGCCTGAAGGCCAAGGACAACGTGCGCACGCTGACCTGCCCCTATCATGCCTGGGTCTACGACTTGGAAGGTCAGCTGATCCGCGCGACGCTGATGCCCGAGGACTTCAAGCCGGAAGACTGGCCGTTGTTCGCCTGCCAGGTTCGTGTCTGGCAGGGTTTGATGTTCATCAATCTGGCCAAGGAAGGCGATCCCGACGTCATCGACTTCGACGAGATCGAACAGTCCTTCGCGCCCTATATCGAGCCCTACAGGCTCGACTCGTCGAAGATCATCGCCATCAAGGACTATCCGACGGACGGCAATTGGAAGCTCGCCGTCGAGAACTTCCGCGAGTGTTATCACTGCGCGCCGGCCCACCCCGAATACACGATGGTCAATGCCTATGTGACCGACGGCAACCGTGACCGGCCGGCGCGTGACAAGGTGGTCGAGGCATGGGCCGCCGAATGGGAAGCCAAGGGGCATGTGACGCGCGGCTTGCGGCCCTGGGGCGAAGGCCAGAACGACAAGCAGCCGATCGGTGTGTTCCGCCAGCCGATCCGCGACGGTTCCGTGACGCTGTCGGAGGACGGCCAGCCGGTGGCGCCGCTGATGGGTGACCTCAAGCAATGGGACGGCGGCGAGACCCTGCTGATCTTCGGTCCGCTGTTCTATGTCTACCTGGCCAACGATCACGCCACCCTGTTCCGCTTCACGCCGGTCAACGCGACCCACACGGAGGTCATCGTGACCTGGCTGGTGCGTGGTGACGCGCAGGAAGGCCGCGACTATGACGTCGACAAGGTGGTTTGGATGTGGGACGTGACGACCGTCGAGGACACCAAGATCATCGGCGACAACCAGCTCGGCGTGAACTCACGGCGGTACGAGCCCGGCGTCTATTCGGCGCGCGAGCGCGGCACGATCGGTTTCGTCGCTTGGTATCTCGGCCGCATGGGCGGCAAACCTGTCTCCGACGACGCGGCGACCTGTGCCTAGTCATGACGAAGTCGCTCGACGACCTGCTGGATGATCTCGGCGCCTATCTGACGACGCCGGACAACGCCTGCTGGTCGCTGCCGCGCGAGGCGTACCTCGATCCCGACCTCCACGCGCTGGAGGTGCGCGAGATCTTCGAGAAGTCGTGGCTGTGCGTCGGCCGCGACGAGTATGTGCCGGAGCCCGGCGACTACTACACCATCGACGTCATGGGCGAGCCGGTCATCATCGTGCGCGGCACCGATGGGCGGGTGCGCGCGCTGAACAGCGTGTGCCGTCATCGCTACATGCCGGTGGTGCAGGACCGCGGCAACACCAAGCGCTTCGTCTGTCCCTATCACGCCTGGGTCTACGGCACCGACGGCCGGCTGGTCGCCGCGCCGCACATGGAGGGGTCGGCGGCGTTCGACAAGAAGGCGTGCAGCCTGCCGGAATACCGGCTCGACAACTGGATGGGTTTCCTGTTCGTCAACCTGGACGACGACGCCGAACCGCTGCAGCCGATGATGGCGTCGATGGAGAAGGCGTCGGTCAACTACCGCATCGCCGACCAGACGGAGATCTTCCACTACGAAACCACGTGGAACGGCAACTGGAAGCTCAGCGCCGAAAACTCCATGGAGTACTACCACCACATCGGCCTGCACGCCGACACGGTGGGCGTCCAGATGCCGGCCAAGGGCACCTATATCCCCGAGAGTCCGGCGAGCGACGACACCTTCACCCACGAACGCTGCCGCATGGGCGACGCGTTTCTGGGCGGCAAGGCGCATGCCATGAACCCGGTCGGCGACCTCTCCGGCATGACCCAGGAGGAGCTGGAAACCGGCTACATGGTCTATGTCTTCCCCGCGTTCACCATGGCGATGCGGCCGGGCACGAACAACTGGCTGTCATTCCGCCCGGACGGTGTCGAGAAGACCAAGGTCCTCGGCGGCTACCTCGTGTGGAACGAGGTCCTCGCCGACAACCCTGACATCGCCGACCAGCGCCGCGACCTCATCGCCAAGGTCAACGAGGAAGACGCGCTGGCGACGACGGAACTGGCCAAGGTCATGCGCTCGCGCAAGGCCGCGCGCGGCCCGCTCTCCCACTTCGAAGGCACGGTCGCGCAATTCTCGAAGTATCTGGCCCGCACCCTGGCCGCCGACCGCAAACCGTCGCAGGCGACGGCCGCGGAGTAAGGGCCTCTACCAGACCGGATCAATTGGCGTCGCGATGCCGCAGGCGTCTTCGACCGCCTGGGCGGCGTCGAGCGCCAGGTCTTCGCGGTAACGCTGGGCGATGATCTGAACGCCCATGGGCACGCCCTCGACCGGCCCGGTCGGCACGGCGACCGACGGCAGGCCGGTCAGGTTCATGCCATAGGTCAGACGGTTGGCGCGCCAGATCTCGGCCGTGCGTGCGGCGGACGTCTCGTCGTCGCCGATCTTGAACGGCGGTTCGCATGAAACGGGACCGACAAACAGGTCGTGTTCCTCCAGGAACATCGCCCAGTCGCGCACCACGCTCGTGCGTCCGGCAAGCGCGCGCAGGTAACCTTCCAGGCTTTGATCAGGCGCGTCGTTGCCGAAATACAGGGGCTGGCTTTCTTGGTAGAGGTCGTAGACCCGGTTGATCTTGTCGCTGCCGTAGTTGCGGATCGCCGGCTCCATCAAGATGCCGGATTCCGTCATCAGGAGCTGCATCCAAAGGCGGGCGGCGATCATAATGTCCGGTCCGTCGATCTCCTTGACGTCATAGCCAGCGTTGGCGAGCGCGTCACCCGCCTTGCGTACGGCGTCGGCCACGTTCTTGTCGACGCCCACGCCGCCGGGGTCGGGATAGATCGCGGCGCGGCGTGGCGTATGCGGCTCCGCATCGTCGAGGGGCGCGGGCACCCACCAGGGATCGCGCGGATCGCGGGCCGCCATGGCGGCCAGCGCCAGGCGTGTGTCGGCGACGGTTCGGCAGTGCGGCCCCTGGACGCTCATGAGCTGGATGGTCGGCGGCCGCTCCTCCGTCTGGGTCGGGTTATAGGCGGGCACGCGGCCCATGGAGGGGCGGATGCCGACGATGCCGCAGGCATAGGCAGGATAACGCACGGAGCCGCCGAGGTCGTTGCCATGGCCGATCGATCCCATGCCCGCCGCCACGGCCGCGCTGGCGCCGCCGGACGAGCCGCCGGGCGTCAGGTCCTTGGCCCAGGGGTTGTGGGTCAGGCCGCGCAGCGTGTTGTCGGTGAAATAGCGCAGCGAGAACTCCGGCGTGTTGGTGCGGCCCATGGGGATGGCGCCGGCCTTGCGCAGGTTGGCGACGACCGGCGAATCATCGTCGGCCACCATCTCGACAAAGGCTTCGACGCCGTTGGTGGTGGCATAACCTTTCTGGTCGACGTTTTCCTTGATCGTGACGGGCACGCCGTGCAGCGGACCCAGCGGTTCGCCCGCGGCAATCGCGGCATCGGCGGCGCGGGCGCCGGCGCGGGCCTCCTCGTCCATGCGGACCGTGATGGCGTTGAGCTTGCCGTTCACCTGGTCGACGCGGGCGAGGTGGCTTTCCATGACCTCCTCGGCCGAGACGTCCTTGGCCGCGATCGCCGCCGCCAGTTCGATCGCCGTCTTGCGCCACCACTCCGTCATGTCTGTCATCCCATTGCTGTTGTCGGGCGAACCACAGGCGATGCCGGCGCGCCTGTCAAGGTAGCGGCATCGAAGGCCCCGATTCTCCTTGCCGCCCTTCGCGCGCCGTGGTCGGTTTGGCCTTCCTGTCAAACGAACGAACAAGAGGTCACCATGGTCCAGCCCCGCGTCTCCGGCAGCTTCGATCGCGCCTCGGCCGAACCGGTCGAGCTTGCCTTTCCGCGCGCCGAGTACGAGGCGCGCTGGGAGAAGGCGAAGGCCATGATGGCGGCGGATGGCATCGACATCCTCTATGCCACGTCGCCGGCCCATATGTGCTGGCTGCACGGCTATTTCGCGGCGTGGTACCGCACCCACGCGCCGTCGAACTGGGGCGCGTGTTTGGGCACGGCCCTGGCCCGCGAGTGGGATGAACCGATCCATTTCGATGCCATCGGCGAGGACCCGCTGCTCTACAAGACATCCGTCGTCCAGGACATGCGCTTCTTCGACGACCGCAGCCCGGAAGGCCAGCCACCGTTCATCGTGCGCGAGCTTCAGAAGAGCGGCCTGATCAAGCCGGGCACGCGGGTGGGGCTCGAGATGCGCAGCTACCA
>JANQGO010000280.1 GCA_028277285.1 Alphaproteobacteria bacterium
TCATGCCGTCGACATGGTCGATGCGGTCGCCGACATTGTAATCGTCCCAAAGGCGCTCATCGCCGGCTGCGACCGTGTCATAGGCTGCGAGGTCGAGCCCCTTCGGCACGGCGAGATCGTCGGCGCCGACTGCCTGCGGCAGATCCGGCACCTCGGGTTCCGGCGCCGGGCTTTCAGGATCCCGCTTGTTGACCATGACCCAGCGCACGTAATCCAGAACCTTCTTCTTGAACTGGTTGGTGCCGATCGAGCGCACCCACACGATGCCCGCTTTACCGTTGGAGAGCTCGCGGCGGCCGATGACGCGGCTTTCCGTCTTCAGCGTATCGCCGGGATAGACCGGCTTGCCGAACCGGCCGGACGCGTAACCCAGATTGGCGATCGCGTTGAGCGAGATATCCGGCACCGTCTTGCCGAAGACGATGTTGAACACGAGGATGTCGTCCAGTGGGCTGCCCATAAGGCCCAGTTGCTGGGCGAAGGTGTCGGCGGAGTTGATTGCGAAACGGGATCCCGTCAGCGCCGTATAGAGCGCGACATCGCCCGTCGTCACCGTGCGCGGCGTGGCGTGCCGCAGCACGGTGCCGGGCACGAAGTCTTCAAAAAAGTTCCCTTCCTGCGTCCAACTCATGCGGCCGGAGCCTCCCGCTCGGCAATCGCCGTCGCCAGGGCGATCGTGCGCTGCGCATCCTGGACATGCAGGTTCTCGATCAATCGGCCGTCAACCACGACGACACCCTTGCCGGTCTCCGCGGCTTCCTCATGGGCCTCGATGATACGCCTGGCCCACGCGACTTCTTCCTCGCTGGGTCCGAACACGCGATTGGCGATCTCGATCTGCTTGGGATGGATCAAGGTCTTGCCGTCGAAACCCATTTCGTGGCCCTGCTCACACGCGGCCTCGAAACTCTCCATATCGTCGAGTGCCAAATGGACGCCATCGATGACGCTGATGTCGAACGCGCGCCCGGCCAACAAACAAAGACTCAAGCCCGTCAGCATGGGAATGCGGCTTCGCGTATGCTGCGCCTGAAGATCTTTGGTCAGGTCCGATGTTCCCATGACAAAACTTCCGATGCGCGGACTGGCCGACGCGATCCGCTCGGCATGCAGAATTCCCAGCGGCGTCTCCATCATGCACCAGATGGCCGTATCGGGCGCGGCACCGGCGACGTCCATGATTGACAGCACCTCGCGGATGTAGCCGGCGCCCTCGACTTTCGGCAACAGAAGCGCGTCGGCGCCGCAACGCGAGACCGCGATGACGTCGTCGCGCCCCCAGGGCGTACCCAGACCGTTGATCCGAACGACCAGTTCGCGCTTGCCGAACCCACCCTCGGTCAGCGCGCTACAGACCAGCACCCTCGCTTTCTCTTTGGCATCCGGTGCCACCGCGTCCTCAAGGTCCAAAATAAGCGTATCGGCAGCGAGATCTCTTGCCTTTTCAAGCGCGCGGGGATTAGATCCCGGCA
Source organism: Alphaproteobacteria bacterium (assembly GCA_028277285.1). Classification (GTDB taxonomy): domain Bacteria; phylum Pseudomonadota; class Alphaproteobacteria; order SP197; family SP197; genus JANQGO01. The sequence continues at coordinate 1,473 of JANQGO010000280.1, forward strand.
TGTAGAGTACGCTGCGACGCGGTCTTACCGTACGCGCCATATGGTGCCTCCTGTGCTGAACAGCGCGCTACTATAGTGATGGGTCTCCTCCGGACAACCGCCCGGGCATTGCAAATTCATGGACGTTCTCACAATCCAGTCCCTGGTGGCCCGGGGGCATGTCGGGCTTAATGCCGCCGTCTTACCGCTCCAGCTCCTGGGATTCGAGGTCGACGCGGTGCCGACCGTCGTTTTTTCGAACCATCTGGGCTGGGATACGTTCAAAGGCAAGCCGCTGGACCACCAATGGGTTCACGATTTGGTCGACGGCGTTGCCGAGCGCGGCCTTGAGGACTGCGGGGCGCTGCTGACCGGGTTTATCGGCGGCCCGGAACTGGGCGGCGTCGTACTGCACGCGCTCGACACGCTCAGGGCGCAAAATCCCAAGGCGGTCTATGCCTGCGATCCCGTTATGGGCAACGAGGACGGCTTCTTCGTCGCGCCGAAAGTACCTGAGTACTTGCGCGATCACATCGTGCCGCGCGCCGATATCCTGTTTCCCAACCATATGGAGTTGGAGTTCCTGGTCGGACGCCCGATCGGCACGGTGGCCGAGGCGCGCGAAGCCGCCCAGGAGATCCGCGCCTTGGGGCCTGAAACGGTGATCGTGACGTCGCTGGAAGCGCGCGCCGGTTTTCCCCATACGATACCGGTGGTCGTGGTCGACTCCAGAGGCGCCTGGCAGGCGGAGGTCGCGCGCCTCGACGTGCCGGTCGACGGCGCCGGCGACCTGTTCGCCGCGATCTATACGGCCGCGTCGCTGAACGGCGAACCCACCGAAGATTGCCTGGCCCATGCGCTTGCCTCGACCCACGGCGTGTTGCGCAAGACCGTCGACCTCGGCCTGCCCGAGATCGCCCTGGTCGCCGCGCGCAACGAGATCGTTACACCCTCCTCAAGAGTGCCGGTCACCGCCATGGCCTGAGCGCGTTGCCGCGTGATCGTGGCGCCACTATCCTGACGGCACGAACAAGCGACAGGGAGCGCGTGATGATCCGCAGCATGGACCACGTCTCGATCGTGGTGGCCGACTTGGAGAGCGCCAAGGCGTTTTTCGGCGTGCTCGGCTTCGAGGTCGAGCATGACTCCATCATCAGGGGCAAGATCTTCGCCGACTACATGGGCGTCGAGGGTATCGAGGCCAATCATGTCACCATGGTGATGCCGGGATCGTCGCCGCGTTTCGACGTGCAGCTCGTCCACTATCAGCATCCCGACGCGGTAGCCGACCCTGAGATCCATAACCTCGCCAAGCTCGGCTACAACCACGTCGGCTACGCCGTCGACGACGTCGAGGCGATGGTCGACAAGGTCCGCGCCAACGGCTTCGAGACGCGCGGCGACATCCTGACCTATCACGACCGCAAGCTCGTCTTTCTGGAAGGCCCGGGCGGCGTCACGGTCGAACTGGCCGAGTGGCACTGACGACGACAGCCCCCTCACCCAGCTCCGGCTAAGGCGCTGGCGCGCCCAAGCCTGCGCAGCCCTCTCCCCCACTGGCATGGGGGCGAGGGGACGCGGTGTCGGCGGCGTTTCCCCTCTACCGCTTGCGGGAGAGGGAGGGACCCGACGCGAAGCGTTGGGAGGGTGAGGGTTGCGACCGGCTAGCTCGCCTTCGGCAGTGCGCCCTTCAGGAACCGGCGGTCCATCTCCTCGGCGATCTGCACCGCGTTAAGCGCGGCGCCTTTGCGCAGGTTGTCGGAAACGACCCATAGCGAAAGGCCGTTCTCGATGGTCGGGTCCTTGCGGATGCGGCTGACATAGACCGCGTCCTCGCCGGCACAGTCCTTCTGGGTGATGTAGCCGCCTGGCGCGTGCTCGTCCAAGACGACGATGCCGTCGGATTCCTGCAGCTGTTCGCGCGCGTCATCCGCCGACAACGGCGATGCGAACTCCACGTTCACAGCTTCGGCGTGGCCGATGAAGACGGGCACACGCACGCAGGTGGCATGCACCTGGATGGCGGGGTCCAGGATCTTCTTGGTCTCGACCACCATCTTCCACTCTTCCTTGGTCGACCCGTCATCCATGAAGACATCGATATGGGGAATGCAGTTGAAGGCGATCTCCTTCTGGAAGACGTCGGGTTCCGAGGTCTCGTTCCAGAACTTGTTCTTGGTCTGCAGGTAGAGCTCGTCCATGCCCTTCTTGCCGGCGCCGCCCGTCGCCTGGTAGGTCGAGACGACGACGCGCTTGATCGTCGCCAGATCGTGCAGCGGCTTCAGCGCCACGACCATCTGGATCGTCGAGCAGTTGGGGTTGGAGATGATGTAGCGGTTTTCGTAACCGGCCAGCGCCTCGGCATTCACCTCCGGCACGACGAGCGGGATATCTTCGTCATAGCGAAAGCGCGACGTGTTATCGATGACGATGCAGTCGGCGGCGGCGGCGCGCGGCGCATGCTCGTCCGACACCTTGGCGCCCGGCGAGAAAAGCGCGATCTCGGTTCCCTTGAAGTCGAAGGTGGCGAGGTCCTGAACCTTCAGCGTCTCGTCTTCGC
>JANQGO010000297.1 GCA_028277285.1 Alphaproteobacteria bacterium
GGTCTGTGGGGCATCGAACATAAGCTTGAACCGAGCGAACCCAGCGTCGGCAACATCTATGCCCAGGACATCCCGGCGCACCTGCGGTTTCCCGCAACATTCAGTGAGGCCGTCGACCGCTTCGGTTCGTCGGAAGCGGCACGCGCCCTGTTCGGCGACGCGTTCGTCGACTTTTACGCGCAGTCGCGCGCCTCTCACGAAGCGAGTTTTCGCGGGCTCGTCACCGATGTCGAACTGCAGCGCTTCTTCGAGTTCTCTTGACCATGTCCAAGATCGTCATTCTGGACCACGACGAGCCGCATCCCGTACGCGTGCACCGCGAAGACGGCTCATCACCGTTCTTCCTGACCTGTGACCACGCGGGTAAGCGCATTCCCCGCAGGCTCGGCGACCTCGGTCTGCCGGCCCAAGAGCTTGAGCGCCACATCGCCTGGGATATCGGCGCGCTCGCGACATCGGTCCATCTGTCGGCCCGGCTCGATGCGACACTGGTCGAGCAGGTCTATTCGCGCCTGGTGGTGGACTGCAACCGCAGACGCCATATGCCGAGTTTTGTCACCGAGATCAGCGAGGCGACCGAGATCCCCGGCAACATGGACCTGCATGACGATCATGTCAGCGCGCGCGAGCGGGAGATCCACGCGCCCTATCACGACCGGATCGTCGACCTGATGGACCATCGTGCGAGAACGGGCCGGCCCAACGTGTTGATCGCCATGCACAGCTTCACGCCGGTCTTCCATGGCAAAGAGAGGCCGTGGCATATCGGCCTGCTGTACAACCGCGATGACCGACTGGCGGCGATCCTGCACGACGTGCTGACCGAACACGACGTGGTCGTCGGCGACAACGAGCCTTATGCGATTTCCGACGACTCCGACTACGGCATTCCCGTGCACGGCGAGGAGCGCGGCGTGCCGCACATCGAGTTCGAGATCCGCCAGGACCTGATCACCGATAGCCGGGGCCAACAACAATGGGCTGCCCTTTTGGCGGAGGTGCTGCAACAGGCGCTTGCCCGCCTGCAGAGTTGCCATCCGGAGACTGTCCCGGAGGCGGAGTAGGTTTGGCGATGGTTAACGCGCGCCCCTAATCGGCCGCAGGGCACCCGGCCGTGCGTCGGCCGGCGATGTACTCGTCGGCGATGTCGATCATGCGGTCGCGGCCGACGCTTGGGTAGTGCCCGCCATGGCAGACGGTCACCGGCAACTCTTTGACGCGCTCCATGCTCTCGACATAGTCGTCCGAATTGGAATCGGTGCCGTCATCGACGAGCGGGCCGTCATAGATACAGTCGCCTGAAAAGAAGATGCCCGACTTGCGCTCGAAGAGTCCCAACTCGCCAAGCGAGTGACCGGGCAGGTAAAGCACGTCGAAGACACGGTCGCCCAGATCGATGACGTCGCCGTCATCGACCAGCCGCGTCGGCGGTGCGGCCTTCACCGTATAGGTCTCCACGTCAAAGCCGTCGTAAGGATAGGCGGTGAAGATGTCGGCGGTAACGTATTGGTCGATCACCATGTTCTCGCGCGTCGGCGACGTCATGATCTCGACTTCCGATCCGTGCATGATGCGTTCGTCGAACTCGTGATGGGCACCGACGTGGTCGAAGTGACTGTGTGTCCCCAGGCACCAAACCGGCCGCTCGGCCAGCAACGCGATGCTCTCGCGAAGCGGCACCATGCCCAATCCGGAGTCGACCAGCAGATCGCGGTCCCGGCCCCTGACATGCCACATGTTGCAGCGGATACCGGCGTCGACATGGGGTTCCCAAATCAACGTCACGTCGTCGCTGAGCCGCTCGGTCGCGTACCAGTCTTTGGCTATCGGTATCGTCATCGTTGGTATCTCGCTGCCTTGGGATCGGCCTCACTATAAGGCAGCGGTACAGCGGCTGGCCACGGCACAGTTTCCCATCGATTTGGCGACCAATCCGCGTACCGTGGGTTGGGCCAACAAGGCCGTCTGACAATGCCCGCACAGACAGACGACGACGGCCCGCGGACCGCCAACCTGAAGCTTACCTTCACGCGCGACAGCGACGATGCCGTCATCGTTCAGGTCCGGATGACCTTCGCGTTGGATGCTTAAGAAAAAAGCGGATTGTGATGGATCTGGGGGGCCATCACAATCCGCATAACGGTAGGCGTGCCGCCGACAGGGGAACGTGGCGACAGGGGTCACCGACCGAGTTAGCTAACGTTCGTCATGAGTCCTGTTTCTTGTCTTTGGCGATCCGCTCGATCCGGTTTTCCATCCGGATCGACCAGATGATCGTGCCGACGCAAAGCGCGACGGCGATCCAGAACCACAGGTGCACGCCGGCACCGCCGGCATTGTTGAAGTACGCCGCAGCACCTTCCCACGACGAGATTGGACTGGTGTCAAACATCGTTCTCTCTCCTTCTCACGTGGCGGGCCGATCAACCGTGCCAGTGAAGTTTCGACGTGATGGTTTCCGGGTAGGCCGGTGATGGGATCTCCATATCCATGCCCAGTTCCTGCAGTTCGTCACTGGCCCGCAAGATGCCGAGCAGCCTCAAGACCAGGGAAATGACGTAGCCGGGCACGAAACCGATCAAGATCATGACCACGCAGCCGACAAGCTGGCCGGTGAACGAGATCGCCGGAATGCTCTCCGACACCGCCGGATAGCCGCCCAAGAAGATGCCGCAGGCAAGCACGCCCCAAATACCGCAAAAGCCGTGAACCGACACGGCGCCGACCGCATCGTCGATCCCGATTTTTTCCAGAAAACGCTGACCGATCGGAATGATCATGCCGCCGACAAAACCGAGGGCGAACGCCAAGGGCGGATAGTAGATATCGAGCCCGGCGGCGGCGGCAAAGATGCCGCCCAGCGCACCCGACATCATCCAGAAGGGATCGCGTGTCAGCGCGTAGGCACCGATGATACCGCCGGCAAAACTCATCAGCGTGTTGAAGGCAAACGCCGACAACGTGACGGGCCCGCCATAGATATTCACCCACTGTCCGGTACCGCCATAGATCAGGCAGCCGCCCAGGAAACCGAAGAACCCGATGATGATGATCATCAGGCCGGAGATCGCCATCGGCATGCTGTGACCGCGAATGTCGTTGACCTCGCGGTTGGGGCCGAACTTGCCGAGCCGCGGACCAAGGTTGATCAGCACGCCCAGGGCAAAGAAGCCGGAGATGATGTGGACGACGCCGGCGGCGCCGACATCGTGATAGCCGAACTCGGTGACCAGCCAGCCGTCCGGATGCCAACCCCACGACGCCGCGAGGATCCAGGCGACCGAGCCAAGCACCACGGCCAGAATGATAAAGGCGCCGATCCGGATACGCTCGATGACCGAGCCCGACATGATCGAAGCCGTCGTCGCCGAGAACAGGACGAAGGCACCCCAGAAAACACCGGTTGCGTTGTCCGTCAGGTTCGGCCCCATCGAATCGCTCCACGGTACACCGGCCGCGCCGGCCTCAAGGTCGGGCACGAAGCCGGAAGGGAACGCCAGATAGATCCACCATCCGAACATGAAGAAAGTGGGAATGATGAAGGCGAAGGCCAGGATGTTCTTGCATCCCGACGCCAGCACGTTCTGCACGCGCGACGCACCCATCTCGTACATCAAGAACCCCGCGTGGATCGCGATCATGATCGCAATACACCACCAGTAATAGACCTCCATGTTGATCGTGGTGGTCATCTCAATGGCTGCTCGGATCTCTTCCTCTGTCATCCTGCTCGCTCCTTTGACAAGTGAAGACGTGAGAGACGGGGTTGACTAAAAGAACTTCAGATAACGGTCCGTCTCCCAATCCGCGACATGGTTCAAATAGCCGAGCCATTCCTGTTGTTTGTACGCGACCCAAGCGTCGAACATCGTGTCGCCAAACACCGCCTTGCCCAGCGCGCTCTCTGAGAAGGCGGCAATCGCTTCGCCCAGCGTCCGCGGCAACATGCCGACGCCCAGCGCCTTAAGTTCGTTTTCGTTCTTCTGGTACATGTTGTCGTGATGGGGATCG
>JANQGO010000305.1 GCA_028277285.1 Alphaproteobacteria bacterium
GAACTTTTTGGCCGGCGTGCGCGGCACCTCGTCGGCCAGGCGCTGGCGCATATCCGCCGCCAGATCCTGGCCCGCGTCGGCGAGGATGACCGCGGCTACAATCTGGAGTGCCAGGTCACACCCGCGGTCGACGGCCTGATCGACGCGGCCCGCGTTCTGGACGGGGCGCTTCAGGATCTGCTCGAGCCGCTCCTGCGGTTGGCCCAGAACATCAAGACCCAGCTCGACGACAACGCCGACACCCTGGAGACATCGACCCGTGTGCGCATGGAGGCGATGATCCGGGGCCTCAAGCGCCGCGGCCTCGTCACACTGGCCGCGTGGCGGCGCATGCTGGCCGAGCTGGAGCAGGAGACGCCGGAGGCCTTCGTCGACTGGTTCAGTCTGGACCGCATTGACGGGCGAGAGATCGACGTCGGCATGCACCGGCACTGGCGCGATCCCGGTCTGCCCTTCGCGAACCACGTCGCCGAACGCAGCCATGGCCTAGCCATCACCTCGGCAACCTTGCGTGACCGCGCCGGCGACGAGGAAGACGACGACTGGGATTCCGCGCGCCTGCGCACGGGCCTGCGTCATCTGGCCGATCCCGCCGATGTGGCGGAGGTGCCCTCGCCCTTCGACTATGCCGCCCAGACCCGCGTCTTCGTCATCACCGATGTCGGGCGCAACCAGCCGGACCAGGTCGCCGCCGCCTATCGCGAACTGTTCAAGGCGGCGGGCGGTGGTGCGCTGGGCCTGTTCACCGCCATCAGCCGTCTGCGCCGGGTGCACAAAGCCATGGCTGCCGACCTCGATGCCGCCGGCCTCACGCTTTATGCCCAGCATGTCGACGCCATGGATACGGGCACCCTGGTCGATATCTTCCGCGCGGAGACCGATTCCTGCCTTCTGGGCACCGACGCGGTGCGCGACGGCGTCGACGTGCCCGGCCGATCCCTGCGTCTGGTCGTCTTCGACCGCGTGCCCTGGCCGCGCCCGGATATCGTGCACAAGGCAAGGCGCGAGGTCTTCGGCGGCAACCGTTATGACGACCTTTTGACCCGCCTGCGCCTGCGCCAAGCGTTCGGGCGGCTGGTGCGCCGGGCCGACGACAAAGGCGTCTTCGTCATGCTGGACAAAGCGCTTCCCTCCAGGCTGCTGACCGCCTTTCCGGCGGAAGTCCAGGTCGAGCGCGTCGGGCTTGCCCAGGCGATCGCCGATATCGTCGAATTCCTGCCGAAAACGCCCTGAATCGACGGCCCTCGACAAGGCGCCGATCAATACCTACATTCCGCCCCGAGTCCGCTTGAGATCAAGCATTCAGGGCGGATTCAGCCATCTGTTTCAGGGGACAACCCGCCAACACGTTCAAGAGGTTAGCGACGCGCTATGACGCAGCTCGACCACCACGCCGCGCTTATCTACACCATGGTCATGGTGTCGGCGGCCGACAGCAACATGACCGACAGCGAACTGCACGCGATCGGCGACATCGTCCGCCGGCTGCCGGTCTTCACGGATTTCGACGAGGACGAGCTGCCCAAGATCGCCCAGTCCTGCGCGACCATGCTGAATGAGGATGACGGCTTCGAGACCGTGCTGACCGTCATCTTCGAGGCTCTGCCGGCCAAGCTGCGCGAGACCGCCTATGCGCTGGCCTGCGACGTCGCGGCCGCCGACCTGGATATCGTGGAATCGGAAATGACGGTCCTGCAGCAGCTGCGTTGGCGGCTCAGCATCGACCGCCTGACCGCCGCCGCCATCGAGCGGGGCGCACGCGCACGCCACCAGACCGCCTGATCCGACCCGGCCGGGGTTGAACAACCCGTCGGGGTCGGCGGTCCGCGCGCAGTGGTTGCGGATACATAGTTTTGATACACTCCGCGCGAAAGCAGGCGCGGAGTGAACGCATGGGATCGAAGTCGGGCCGACTTGTTGTTGTCCTGCTGTTGCCGATGCTGTTGTCGGGTTGCGGCATCAATGACATTCCAACCTATGAGGAACAGGCCAAGGCCGCCTGGGCTCAAGTTGAGAATCAGTACCAGCGCCGTGCCGACCTGATTCCCAATCTGGTCGAGACGGTGAAAGCCTTCGCCGCGCAGGAACAGGAGGTGCTGACCGCGGTCACGGAGGCGCGCGCTTCCGCAAGCCAGATCAATGTCACCGCTGACATGCTGACCGATCCCGACGCGCTTCGCGCCTTCGAGGCGGCACAGGCGGATTTGACATCGGCGCTCTCTCGTCTGCTCGTCACGGTCGAAGCCTATCCACAGCTAACCTCGAACCAGAACTTCCTGGCCCTGCAGTCGCAGATCGAAGGCACGGAGAACCGTATCGCCGTCGCCAGGCGCGACTACATCGAAGCGGTCCGGCTCTACAACACCGAGCTCAGAACGATTCCCGGACGCTGGTGGAAAGCGCTGGTCTATCCGGACGCCGAACCGATGGCGACGTTCTCCGCCGATCCCGAGAGCACCGAGGTTCCCGAAGTCGACTTCGGTTCCTGAAGCCAGCCGGTACGAGAACGAGGACGCCGTGGCCCTTCTTACCGAAGCCGACCGCAAGCGCATTCGAGACGCCGTCGAGGCCGCCGAAGACGCAACAGCCGGCGAATTTGTCACGGTCATCGCGCGGCGCGCCGATACGTATCCCTTCATTCCCCTCGTCGCAGCGGCGTTCGCGACGCTGTTGGTGTCCGGCCTGGCTTTGATCGTCTGGCCATCCCTGTCCGCCAGCCATCTCTATGTCGGCCAGGTCATCCTGTTTGTCCTGCTTGCCGTCGTTTTTCGCTGGCCGCCCCTGACCATCCTGCTGATCCCAAAGGCGATTAGGCAGGCACGCGCGAGCAGACTGGCGCGGGAACTCTTCATGCGCCTCGGACTTTCCGCAACGGAGGAGCGGACAGGCGTCATGCTGTTCGTCTCGGCAGCCGAACGCTATGTCGAGATCATCGCCGATCGCGGCGTGCAGCAGCACGTCAGCGACGAGGATTGGCAACACATCGTCGATGGCTTCATCGAAAAAGTACGCGCCGGTGCTGTGGCGGACGGATTTGTCGAGGCGATCGAGGCCTGCGCCACGTTGATGGCGCACCACCTGCCGCCTCGCCGGGAACAGCGAAGCATGCTGCCCGACCACTTGATCGAGATCTGACATGCGGCGTGCCATTGCCATCGGGCTCACCGTGCTCGCCTGCCTGGGCGCAGGCGTTACGACGACGATTGCGCTCGACTTCCCCGACTTGAGCGGCCGCGTTGTCGACGACGCAGACCTGCTGGACGACCCGATGGAACGGTACCTGACGAGCCTGTCAGCGCAGCATGAATCCACGACCAGCAATCAGGTCGTGATCGTCACGCTTCCATCATTACAGGGAACATCGATCGAGGCCTTCGGCTACCAGCTCGGCCGACATTGGGAGATCGGTCAGGCCGAACACGACAACGGTCTGCTGCTGATCGTGGCGCCCAACGAGAGGCAGGTCAGGATCGAGGTCGGTTATGGCCTGGAAGGCGTCATGACCGACGCCATCGCGCGAACCATCATCGAGACGGAGATCCTGCCGCACTTCCGTGCCGGCGATTTCCAACGCGGCATCGTCGACGGCGCCGAGGCGATCATTGCGGTCCTGGAGGGAACCGCCACCTACAAGCCGATCGAGCCAGCCAACACGGCCCACGATGACAACCTGGTCAACAAGGTCGGCACTTACGCGGCGATCGCGTTTTTTGCTCTGTTCGTGCTGTTTATTGTCTTGGTCGAGCTAGAGCCCTACAGACGGGGATACTTTCTTTACCTCAAGCACGTCCGTGGCCAGTCCGATCTGCGTTTCGCCATTTACGAGGGCTGGCTCGCTTGGCGAAAGGACGCCGGCTATCTGAGCAGCATTTACTATCCGGTGACGGCGTCCGGCCCCCCCGACAATGACGGATCCGGGTTCGACTTTTCCGGCAGGCGTTCGGGTGGCGGTTTCTCCGGCGGCGGATTCAGGGGTGGCGGTTTCAGGGGCGGCGGATTCAGAGGCGGCGGCGGCGGCTTCGGTGGTGGCGGCGCGTCCGGAGGATGGTAGGTTCCAGGTATGATTTGCCGAGGACCTCGACCATGACGACACCCAGCGACTTTTTCTCCGCTTCCTACGACGATGCCCGGCGCAAGTTCCTGAGCGCCGTGGCCGAGGCCGGCCTCGCGCCCGAGCACCACGTCAACCCCAACAAGGGCATGGAGGGTGAGGAGATCGCCACCGATGTCGTGCGCATCGGTCCCGATGACGCCGATATCGTTCTCTTCACCATGTCGGCGACACATGGCGTGGAGGGGTTCTGCGGCTCCGGCGCGCAGGTCGGCACGCTGGTCTCCGGTCAGGCCGGCGACCTGCCCGACAACACCGCGATGGTGCTGATCCACGCGATCAACCCCCATGGCTTTTCGTGGCTGCGCCGGGTCAACGAGGACAATGTCGACCTGAACCGCAACCACGTCGATCACACCGCGCCCTATCCCGAAAACCCCGGTTATGTGGCGTTGCAGCACGCCATCTGTCCGGTCGATTGGACGGACGCCGCGCGGGCGGCGGCCGACGAGATCCTGCAGGCCTACGCGGACAAGCACGGCGACATGGCGCTGCAAGGCGCGATCTCTCAGGGCCAGCACGTTCACCCGGAAGGTCTCTTCTTCGGCGGCCAGTTCGAGGTCTGGTCGGCCGGCAGGATGCGCGACATCGTCTCACGCCACGCCGCCCAGGCGCGCCATGTCGGCTTCATCGACTACCACACCGGCCTTGGCCCTTATGGTTACGGTGAGCCGATTTCCGACCACACGCCCGGCGAAGCGGGCCACGACCGCCTCGTGGAATGGATCGGCGACGATGTGACATCGACCGATGACGGCTCCTCGACCTCCGCACCCCTGACCGGCGTCAACGCGGTGACCATCAAAGAGGCCTCGCCGCAGGCCAGCCACACCCTGGTGACGCTCGAATACGGCACCCAGCCAGTTCCCGAAGTCCTGGGCGCGCTACGCGCCGATTGCTGGCTGCACAATCACGGCGACCTCGACAGCGACAAGGGCCGCGCCATCAAGGCCGAGATCCGCCGCTGCTTCTACGGCGACGACGATGCCTGGAAGCGCGATGTGTGGCAGCGCGCCCAAGACACCCAGCGCCGCATGCTCGCCGGCCTGGCAGCGATGGGCTGAGTCGGCAACCCCCTCACCCTGCCCTCTCCCCGAGGGGCAGGGCGATTGCATATGGAAAAATGTTTGAATGGGCGCGGAGGTATCGGGTGCGATGGCCATCGAGATCGAACATGCGTACCGGATTTGATTCG
>JANQGO010000104.1 GCA_028277285.1 Alphaproteobacteria bacterium
CAAGCGACGTCATGTCGGCGCCGCCGGTCATGACCTGGCCGGTGGTCGGTGTCAGGAACCCCGACACCATGCGCAGGATCGTGGTTTTGCCGCAGCCCGACGGGCCAAGAATGGAGAAGAACTCACCGGCATTGACGGTCAGGTCCGTCTGCTCGACCGCCGTAAAATCGCCGAACCGCATGGACACACCCACCAGTTCGACATCGTTGCCGCTCAATCCGTCACTCACCGTGATTCCCCCCGGATCAAATCACCTGACGAAGGCCCGGACCAGGCAGGTTGGGCCGGGCGACAATCTGCCGCCCGGCCTGGTCCTATCGGTACGAGCCTGGCTTAGGCATTGGTGATTTCGTCCACATAGACCTGCCGCATGGGCGCGAACCACGGCGTGTCCTGTTGCCACCACCAGAGATTGCTGAGCGTCTCCGGGGTATAGATCTCGGCAAAGGTGTTGGCGTACTGCTCGCCCGCGTTCTTCGCACCATCGACGGCGGCGGAATTGTAGCCGGTGTTCTCGACAAACAGACCGGCCATTTCGCCGTCAAACATGGCGTTCAGGAACGCGTAACCCTGGTCGATGTTTTCGGCGCCGGACGGCATGGCAATCGAATCCATCCAGGTGATGCCGCCTTCGACCGGCATCCGGTACTTCCACTTGGGATCGACATCCCAGCCCAGTTTGATACCGGTGGTGTCCCAGGTCTGGCCGATTTCGCAGCCGGCCTGGGTGAAGGCGTTGGTCGCCTCGGTCGCATTGTTCCAGAACGCGCCGACATTCTGCTTGTTCTCGATAACGAACGCGGCCACCGCATCCCAGACGCGCTTGGCGTCGTCCTCGGTCTTGTAAACATCGAGCATGCGGTTCGACGGCACCTCGCCGATCGCATCGAGGTAGAGCCCGGTACCCATGATGACCGACTTCTGGCGGAACGCGACCTTGCCGTCCATGCCGGAGCCCCACAACGAACCGAACGAAACCTCGTCATCGGCCATCGGGTAGACCTCGGAGTTGAAGGTCACCGCCTCGGTACCCCAGTCGAACGGCAGCGCCAGTCGCTTGCCACGCTGCACGCCACCAAGCTGGATGGAGTCACGCACCATCGACGGGATGATGTTGTCCATGTTGACCCTGGACTCATCCAGTTCCATCAGCACGAACTCGTCGTCGACCTTGTAGTTCGGCACGTTCGTCACCGACGGGAAGATGATGTCGAAGCCGGACCCGCCGGCCGCCTTCAGCTTCTGCTCGGCCTCATCGTTGGACCCGTAGGTCGACAGATTGACGGTAATGCCGGTGTCGGCCTCGAACTTGTCGATCATGTTCTGCTGGACATAGTCGCCCCAGGCGAAAACGTTCACCTGACCCGACGAGGACAAAGCGTCCTTGGATCGCAAAACGGCCGGCATGGCGACGCCGGCCGCCGCTACCGCGGTCGTTTTAAGCAACGAACGACGCGAGAAATGAGTCATTGGCTGGACCTCCCTGAAATCTGAGAACGCTGGAGGGGTATTGACCCCCAGCAACACTATAGTGACGAATTTATGAACATCCTATGACGCCCCGGCGGCCCGCTCCAACCGGCGAAAAACTGCGCTTTCGCCTGTGGACAGCTCGCTCCGGCACGACGGTCTGGGCGGCAAAGCGGCGGCCGACTCGCGTGCCATTCTCAAGCCCGCGAAATTCCGATAAGACGGTGCGACGAGCCCCATTCCTGACCGAGCCTGTCCTCGATGAAGGTCATCTTCCGCTGCCCGCCTGAACTGAAAGGCCTGATCCCCGAACCGATCCCTGCCCGGCGCGGCCTGCCCGACTGGCTGAAGGCCATGCCGACCAAGGTCGACAGCGCCGATCTGGGTTTCGAGGTCGAGACCGTCAAGCAGTGCCCGCCCTTTGTCGATGCCATGTCGGCGGGGTTCTTGATGCCGCTGGCCGCCGACATCCAGGTCAACGACGGCACGTTCTCCTGGGACTGGGACCCGCCGGCGACGGCGCTGACGGGCTATACGCGGGCACCCATGGCGGTCCACGTCGCCGACCAACTGGTCCAGACACCCTTCTTCGAAGCCGATACCTATGCGGTCAAGTTCATCAACTACTGGACCGTCGAACTGCCCAAGGGTTTCGGGCTTTTGTGCACCCACCCCGTCAACCGTGCCGACTTGCCGTTTCGCGCGGTCACCGGCTTTGTGCACGCCGACAACTATCACAACTTCATTCATTTTCCCGCGCAGTGGGTCGACCGGGACTTCAACGGCGTTCTGAAACGCGGCACCCCGGTCGCGCAGTGCATGCCCGTGCCGTTGGAGGGGCTCGATCTCGTCCTTGAGACATTGGAGGGCGAGGCCGCGGACCGCTTCAACGAGACCAAAACGGCCGTCCGGGCCGGTGCCGGCGCCTATCGCAAACACCACCGCCAGAGACGATCCGGCGGTTAAGTCAGGCCAAGCCGGCGGCGGAGGTCGGACGGTTTGAGACACACCATGCCCGACGACCCGGATGTCAGGTTCTTCAACACGATCCGATAGGCGTCGGGCGCCATCGCCAGCAGGTCGCGGTAGACCTCGATCGCCTCATCGACGCGCCCGAATTCCTGCAAACACAACCCCAGACCGAAATAGAGATCGGGGTTCTCGGCCAGGGCGTCGCGACAGGCTTCATAGTGAGCGAGAGCGGCATCGAACCGGTGCAGGCGCTGGCACGCCATCGCCGCGTTGAAGCGGGCGCCCGGATGGCTGGGATCGATCTCAAGTGCTTTCTCGAAACAAACCAGCGCGTCGTCGTCACCCTCTCGTTCGGCCACGAGCACGCCGAGCTCCAGCCAGGCGCGCGGATAACCGGGCGCCAGGTCGGTGGCGCGGCGCAGCAGCATCTCGGCCTCGTCTGCCTCGCCTTTGCGTTTCACGAGAAGCGCCAGGTTAAGGAGCGCCTGCGGATTGGCCGGCATCGCGCCGGCGGCACGGCGCAGGACAGGTTCGGCGTCGCCGGCCTGGCCATGCTCCGCCAGCGCAATGCCATAGTTGGCCGCGATCCCGGCGTGATCCGGCATGGCATCAAAGGCCCGCTTGAGCGGGGCCAGTGCGCGTTCCGCGTCGCCGGCCTGGAGAAAGAGCGCGCCTTGCATGTGCAGGGCCTCGGCATTGTCCGGTTCAACGGCGAGGACGCGGCCAATCAGATCGTCCGCTTCCTGAAGCCGCCCGGCCCGCGCCGCATCGAGCGCCGCTATCAGTAGAGCGCGCGCGCCGCCGTCGGTTTGTTGTCCCATGCCCGCCATCCTAGCAGGCATCGGCGGTCAGGCAGAACGTGCCGGTCATCGACTTGCGCGCAAAACCGCCCACGGCCAATTGTACGATTTCACCATCGACGGCCACGACCTCGGACCGGACCTGACTTGGCCGGCCGCACTCGTAGCCCTGCTCCGACAAGACGACGGTCGTCTCGCCATCAGCCAACGCGATCAGGCCATGACGCACCATGTAGGCCGTCAAGGCGCCGTTTGTCGTGCCGGCGCCCGGCGATTCCGGTGTGCCGACCACCGGACAGAAATCACGACAATGCACGGTACTGTGCGCATGGCGGACCTCGCGGGTGAAGACCGTCACCGTATGGGCTCCGTTGTCGCGCGACAACGCCGCGATAGCCTCGAAGTCAGGCGACATCGCCGCCATGGCCGCCAGCGAGCGGACGGGCACCTGAAGATGGACGAAATCGCCAACGGCTTTCTCCATGGGCAGCGTGCCGTCGAGTTGCGACGGCTCGATGCCGAGCGCTCTGGTCAGCGCATCCCGGTCCGGTGTCGCCGATTCAAAACGCGACGGCGTCAAGCTCAGCATCACGAGTGTTTGTCCGTCGATATCGCGAATACCGACAACGGCGTCGCCGCCGGCGGTCCGCAACCTGACGCTGGTATCCTCACACCCATTCGAGAGCTGGCCGCTCTGCCGCAAATGGCTCATGAGGCCGACCGTGCCGTGGCCGCACATGCCGTATTCCGTCTGGGTGGAGAAAAACCGAACATCCACGACGTCCGCGTCCACCCGCCGCAGAAAAGCCGTCGCCGGCGCGCCGATTTCGCGGGCAATCCCCTGCATGGTCTCATCCGACAAGTCGGCGGCATCGCCGATAATGCCCGCGGCGGCGCCGCCGAACGGGCCGGCGGAAAAGGCGTGATAGAGAGCAAATGGCAGATCTTGCGGCATGACACTCCGGTACGATCGCCACGGCCCGTTTCCTTGGCCGCGCAACGTCCCGAACACTACGGGCCAAACGGCGCGAATGCCAACGGTCGCGTGAACCAAAGACCGGCCGCCAACGTAGGCAGTCCGGTTACAAGCAAAGGAAACACGATATGTTACGAGCCGCGATTGTCGGGTTGGGAAGCTGGGGTCGGGTCCTGGTCAACGCCGTCCAGGAAAACGGCCAACCCAAGGGTGATCTGATCCAGTTCAATCGTGCCGTCACGCGCACGCCGTCGCGGGCGCAAGCGTTCGCGGACCGGCAGGGCATGGCGTTGAGCGATCAGCTCGGCGATGCCTTGGGTGGCGATGTCGATGCGGTCGTTCTGGCCTCGATCAACAGCGTTCATGTCGACCAGATCGTCGCCGCTGCGGATGCGGGCAAACCGGTCTTTGTCGAAAAGCCGCTGGCGTTCACACTGGCCGATGCCCGACGCGCGGCGAAGGCCTGTGCTGAGGCCGGCGTTACCCTGGCGTTGGGCCATAACCGCCGCTTTCTCAGTGCCACCGCCACGATGAGGACATTGATCGACGACGGCACGATCGGCCGGATTGTGCACGTCGAAGGCAACTACTCGAACGCCTACGGTCTGGCCTGCGAACCCGGCG
>JANQGO010000109.1 GCA_028277285.1 Alphaproteobacteria bacterium
CGACCTCTTCAGTGACGAGGACTTGGCCGCCCGCGGCCTGTCGCGTGATGTCATGAGCATGCTCAACCGTGGCGTCTTCGTTCTGGTCGTCGACCCCGAACATAACGAAAAGATGGAACGTGACTGGGCGGAACTGACTGCCGGCTTCTAAGCGGCAACGCCGACCAGACTTGGGAAAGAGGAAACCCCGCCGCAACCGCGGCGGGGTTTCTTTGTATTGCGCCCCACCTGTATCAGAGTTTCAAGGACGAGAGGTTGTCGCGGATGTCGCGCGCCGTGCACGGCACTAGCGCCGCAACGGCGGCCGCCGCATTAATCGCGCCGCTTGACGGTTGCGAACTTGCGCCCGCGCAATCGTGCAGTCCGCGATGCGCCGGGAATCGCCGGTTGTGCTCGAAGCAAGCCTCATGCAAACATTTCGTCATGCGTCAGACCCATGCACCGCCCGATGCGGATGTATGGGCTGAACATCGAGGGATTGGGGTCGCTTCATGGTCAAACAATCACTGATGGCCCTGTGCTGTGCCGCCGCCGTCTTCGCGCAGGCTGACAGCCCGCGCGCCGCCGGCAGCGACGAACAGGCGGTCCGGGCCGCCGTCGATCAGTGGTTTGTCGTCTTGAACGCCATGCTGAATGGTGATCCGGAGCCGATTGCCGATCTTTACTCCCATGCCGACGATGTGACCTACATGGGCGCGGAGGGAACCTATCGCATCGGCTGGCCGGCGACCTATGCGGATTGGCAGGCCCAGGCCGAGAAGAGCACGGGCGGCGAGGTCGAGGGCGTCGACATTCACATCGTCGTCAACGGCGCCATGGCGGTTGCCCAGCACATCACCAAAGGTCTGGTCAGGAAGCCGGACGGCGTCATGGCCGACACTTCCGTGCGCGAGACCAGCGTCTTCCGCAAGGAAGACGGCGAATGGAAGATGATCGCCCATCACGCCGACGGTCTGCCCTATTGGGAAGAAGCGTTCGAGTAGAGGTTCAGACCGCCTCTGATTTCTGTCGGGAGAAGGTTCATGTTTAGCGCCAAGACGATCACCAGAATTGCAGCAGTCTTGTCGGCCGTGTTTGCGATCAGCTTACCGGGCGGCGCCATGGCGCAGGGTCCAGACCGCGGGCCGACGGCTGGCGCCACACCGCCCATTGGCCAATCAGCGACCCAGGAAGACGCCGTCATGGAAGCCGTCATGGGTTTCTACGGTGCCCTGGAGGTGATCTTCTCGGGCGAGACCGGCGCGATGGTGGACATCTGGTCCCATGCCGACGACGTGACCTATATGGGCCCCGATGGCGGCTACCTGGTCGGTTGGGATCAGGTCCTGAAGAACTGGGAAGAACAAGCGTCGCTCAAAATGGGCGACAAGGGTGCAAGCGTGACGCCGAAGGACGTCCGCATTGTCGTCGGCCAAGACATCGCGGTGGTGCACAATCTCGAAATCGGCCATGCCACCATCGATGATAAGGATGCGACGGTCTCGTTGCGCGCGACCAACCTGTTCCGCTTGGAGAACGGGGTCTGGAAACAGATCGGTCACCACGCCGACCTGCTTCCTCCGCTGGTCAAGGCGATCGGAGACGGTAACTAGCCCGACTCGCGCACGCTGAAGTCCACGCCGCCATAGAAGCGTTCGGAATAGTGGATATCCTCGAACGCCTCGAGTTCCTTCCAGAACCCGTCGCGCGCCGGGCTTTTCATGTAGGCGTCGAGCGCGGCGCGATCGGTGACGCCGTAGATCAGCAGATAACCTTTCCAGCCAGAGCAGTCGGTCTGGTCCAGTTCGACCTTGCGCGCCCACAGGAAACCCGGCTCGGCGCACACCTCGGCCATGTGTTTGGCCTCGAGCCAATCCAGATAGGGCTGGCCCAGCTCCGGATCGACCCAGGAGCGGACCATATAAAGCAGCCTTGCACGCTCTAGGTCCTCGTTGTTCGCCATCGTTTCCCCTCCCCAAACGAAAAGGGCCGCGGTCCCATCGGGAGCCGCGGCCCTGGTCTTGAATCTCTTGAGCGATCAACCGCTCGAATAAAACTCAACCACAAGGTTCGGCTCCATCTGCACGGGGTACGGTACCTCGACAAAGGTCGGGACCCGCACATAGGTGCCGTTCATTTTGTCGAAGTCGACCGCCATGTATTCCGGCACCTCGCGCTCGCTCGACGCGACGGCCTCCAGAACCAACGGCAGTTCCTGGGACTTCTGCTTGACCTCGATGACGTCACCCGGGGACACCCGGTAGCTCGGGATCGTCACCCGCTTGCCGTTGACGTGGATGTGGCCGTGGTTGACGAACTGGCGCGCGGCAAACACCGTCGGCACGAACTTCATGCGGTAGATCACGATGTCCAGGCGGCGCTCAAGCAGGCCGATCAGGTTCTCGATCGTGTCGCCCCGGCGGCTATAGGCCTCTTCGAAGGTGCGCCGGAACTGGCGCTCGGTGATGTTGCCGTAATAGCCCTTCAGCTTCTGCTTGGCGGCAAGCTGCACGCCATAGTCGGTCGGCTTGCGGCGGCGTCCCTGGCCATGCTGGCCGGGACCGTAGTCGCGCTTGTTGGTCGGGCTCTTGGGCCGGCCCCAGAGATTGACGCCGTGGCGGCGGCAAATCTTGTACTTCGATGACAGACGTTTCGTCATGGACGCCTTGGTTCTAAGCCATAAAAACGGATTACGCCCCGTCCTGCGGAGCGCTGGCGGGTTGTAGTCCCCTGGCCCGCCAATGTCAAACAGCTTTCCAGGCTGATTTCGACGCGACTCAGGGGTCGGATTCCGGCCCGATCAGGCGATCCAGCGCGTCCAACAGGACCTGGCGAACCCGCTCGCTCGCCGCGGGGTCGTAGACACCCTCCTGACCTCTGTAGCCGTCCGGGCATACCTCACAGTCGAAACCGGGCGCGGCGCCCGGGACCGGGACCAGTCGGACCGGCGCTTCGCCGCCGCTGGCCTGCGATTCGGCATAGGACTGGCATTCGACGGCTGCGGGATACTGATCGGGCAGGATGATCAGGGCCTCCCGGCGCAGATAGCCCGCCCCTTTGCATGTCGGGTAGAAAGCGGCGACCATCCGCACGCCCTCGGTGCCGGGCAGCAACGCGGAAGCGGTGACCAGATCCAGGGCGATGTCACCGCCGCCACCCCAGCCGATCACGGCCATGCGGTCGGCGTCCACATAGTCCTCGCCGGCCAGCTTCTCGAGCGCCCCTTGCGCGTCGCCCTGCAGCACGGCGGGGTCCAGCGGCTCGGCGCACCGCTCACCGCCGCCGCGGGTGAAGTAGTGGTCGATGACGTAACTGACATAGCCGGCCTCGGCGAGTTCGCGGCCCCACCGGCGCTCATGCGGGCCGACGCCGTCGCAGTCCGGCAACAGGACCACGGCCGGATGGCGTCCGCCACCGTCCGGCACGCGCAGCAGGCCGGTCACCGTTTCCGGTTGGCCGCCATCCGGCGGCACCGACTTGAACTGCATCCACGATGCCGCGCAGGAGCCGAGCGCCAGGAGAAGCACGAGCGTGAACAGGCAGCGGTGGTTCATGCCCCGTCCCCGTCATCGCGCGGCAGCGGGCGCCGGCCGTTGACCAGGCAGCTCACGATGCCGCGCAGGGTCCGCACCTCCTGCTCGAACAGGCCGGCGCGCAGGAACATGTTGCGAATGTTGCGCACCATGATCGGGCGGTGCTGCTGGTTGCGCAGAAAGCCGCAGCTATCGAGCTCGCCGATCAGGTGATCGAAGAACCCTTCCAATTCCTCCGCGTTCGCCGGCCGGGTCTTGCCTTCACGCAGCGTCTCGCCCGGCGTTTCGTCGGCGGCTTGAAACCACTCGTAGCCGATCAGAAGCACCGCCTGGGCCAGGTTGAGCGAGTTCATCTCCGGATTGGCCGGGATATTGAGAACCGCATGGGCCAGCGCCACCTCGTCGTTGTCGAGCCCGGTGCGTTCGGGACCGAACAGGATACCGCTCGCTTCCTGGTGGCCGGCACCCTTGTGCATCAGACCGGCGGCATGGCGCGGCGTGTGGCTGGGTTTCAGCATGTAGCGCTGGCGCGCCGTGGTCGCCCAGAGATGCGCCAGGTCGGCCACTGCTTCGGCTGCCGTATCGAACAGCCGGGCTTCCGACAGGATCGCGCCAGCGCCCGCCGCCATGGCCTCGGCCGCCGGGTTGGGCCAGCCGTCGCGTGGCGCGACGATGCGCATGTCGGTCAGGCCGAAATTCATCATGGCGCGGGCCGCCGCGCCGATGTTCTCGCCCAATTGCGGGCGGACCAGGATGATCGCGGGCGGCGATGACGGCATCGGTGTCAGGCCGGCGCGTTGTCGCGCATCAGTTTGTACCGGATGCTGTCGGTCAGCGCCTGGAACGACGCATCGATGATGTTGGTCGACAGGCCCACCGTCGACCATCGCGCCCCCGCGTCATCGGCGCTTTCGATCATGACGCGGGTGACGGCGGCGGTGCCGGCCTGCGGGCTCAAGATCCGGACCTTATAGTCGACCAGCCGGCAATCGTGCAGATACTCCGAATACTTGCCGAGATCCTTTCTGAGCGCGACGTTGAGCGCGTCGACCGGACCGTTGCCTTCCGCCACCGACAGCAGGCGCTGATCGTCGATGACGATCTTGACCGTGGCCTCCGACAAGGTGATCAGCTTGCCGAGCGCGTTGAACCGGCGCTCAACGAGGACGCGGAAGCTATCGACCTCGAAATAGTCAGGCACGCTTTCAAGGGTGCGCCGGGCCAGCAGTTCGAAACTCGCCTCGGCGCCATCATAGGTATAGCCCTCGAACTCGCGTGCCTTCACCTCTTCGATCAGGCGCGGCAGCTTCTTGTGATCGGGATCGACATCCATGCCGGCTTCGGCCAGGCGCGCCAGAACGTTGGCGCGTCCCGACTGGTCGGAGACGACGATGTGACGGTCGTTGCCGACGCTCTGCGGGTCGACATGCTCGTAGGTGCGCGGGTCCTTTAGAACCGCCGAAACATGCAAGCCACCCTTGTGCGCGAAAGCCGAGGCGCCGACATAGGGCGCGTGCCGGTCGGGCGCGCGGTTCAGAAGTTCGTCCAGCATGCGCGATGTGCGGGTGACATGGGCAAGCTGAGCATCGCCGACGCCAAGCTCATAATCTGATTTCAGCGCCAAGGTCGGCAGCAAGGAGATCAGATCGGCATTGCCGCATCGCTCGCCCAGACCATTCAGGGTGCCCTGCACCTGGCGCGCGCCGGCTTCGACCGCCACCAGCGTGTTCGCGACCGCGTTGCCGGTATCGTTGTGCGCGTGAATGCCGATTCTGTCGTTGGGCAGTTTGGCGACAACCTCCGCCACAATGCGCTCGACCTCTCCAGGCAGCGTGCCGCCATTGGTGTCACACAAGACGACCCAGCGGGCACCGGCATCAAGCGCGGCTTCCAGACACGACAAAGCAAAACCCGGATCGGCCTTGTAGCCGTCGAAGAAATGCTCGGCGTCGAACATCGCTTCGCGGCCGTCGGCGACGGCATGGGCCATCGAATCGGCGATCATGGCGACGTTCTCGTCCCGGGTGATCTCCAGCGCGACATCGACGTGGAAGTCCCAGGACTTGCCGACCAGACAGATCGCCGGCGTCTTCGCCTGCATTACCGCCTGCACCCCGGGATCGTTGTCGACACTACGGCCTGGACGCCGGGTCATGCCGAAGGCGGTCAGCGTCGCGGTCTTGAACTGGGGCGGCGCGGCAAAGAAAGCGTCGTCGGTCGGGTTGGCGCCCGGCCAGCCGCCCTCGATATAGTCGATGCCGAGCTCGTCCAGGGCCGCGGCAATCTGGACCTTCTCCGAAACCGAGAAGTCGACGCCGCGGGTCTGCGCCCCGTCACGCAGGGTCGTGTCGAAGAGGTAGATGCGTTCGCCGCTCATCGCACACGCCGCCATGTGGTGCCCTCGGGACCGTCTTCCAGTTCGATGCCTTCGGCGTGAAGTTCGTCGCGAATACGGTCGGCCTCGGCGAAGTCCTTCGCTTTGCGCGCCGCGACGCGTGCCGCCAGACGCGCCTCGATCGACGCGACGACGTCCTCGTCGGCGCCGCCGACGAACCAGTCGGCAGCGGTTTCGCGCAACAGACCCAGCATGTTGCCGCCTGCCCTCAGTGCCATGGCTGCCTCACTATCGCCCTTGAAGACGCGATCGGCCAGTTCGTGCAGATGACTCAATGCCAGGGGCGTGTTGAGGTCGTCGGCCAAAGCGTCGCGCACATTCTCCGGCACGTCGCCCGTCCCCGGCTCACCGGCATGCCGCATGGCGTTGTAGAAGCGGTTGAGCGCCAGGCGCGCCTGTCCCAGCCCGTCCATGGTGAAGTCGAGAGGCTGGCGGTAGTGCGTGCCCAGCAGGGCGAACCGCAGGACTTCGCCCGGCCAGTCTTCGAGCAACTCGCGCACGGTGAAGAAGTTGCCGAGCGACTTCGACATCTTCTCCCCGTTCACGACCAGATAGCCGTTATGCATCCAGTAACGGGCGAACCCGGCGTGTTCGACACCGCACATGGTCTGCGCGATCTCGTTTTCGTGGTGCGGAAAGATCAGGTCGCGCCCGCCACCATGGATATCGAAGGTCGGTCCCAGATGGGCCAGACTCATCGCCGAGCACTCGATGTGCCAGCCTGGGCGACCGCGGCCCCAGGGGCTGTCCCAGCCGGGCAAATCGTCATCGGAAGGTTTCCACAAGACGAAGTCGGCAGCGTCGCGTTTGTAGGGCGCGACCTCGACCCGCGCGCCCGCGACGATCTCGTCGCGGCTGTTGCCTGAAAGTTTTCCGTAGTCGGGCCAGGACGGCACATCGAAGAGGACATGCCCGTCGGCCGCGTAGGCGTGGCCCTTGGCAATCAGATCTTCGATGATCGCGATCATGCCGGCGATATGCTGCGTGGCCCGCGGCTCGACGGACGGCTCCAGGCAGTTGAGCGCCACGGTGTCCTTGTGCAGCTGCTCGATGGTGCGCTCGGTCAGCGCATCGATCGGCTCGCCGTTCTCCTTGGCCGCCGCGTTGATCTTGTCCTCGACGTCCGTGATGTTGCGGACATAGGTGACATGATCGGGACCGTAGACATGGCGCAGCAGGCGGAAGAAGACGTCGAAAACCACCAGCGGCCGGGCGTTGCCTAGATGGATGAGGTCATAGACCGTCGGCCCGCAGACGTAGAAGCGGACGTTGCCGGCATCGATCGGCTCGAAGACCTGCTTTTCGCGGGCGAGCGTATTGTGGATTTTAAGCTGTGTCGTGACGGTCATGGGGTCGGTTCCCGGTCAGAAATGGCAAAGCGTCGGGCCCAACGCCGGGCGCGGGCCTTCGAGGACTGTCAGGCGATAACTCGCCCGACTGCTTTGCAACATCGCTGGGACATCCGTTCCATAACGCGGGCTATATAGACGCGATCGCGCCCGGAGGCAAACGCGGCCGTGATCACGCCTTGGCGCCCTCCAGGCGGGCCAACGCCCGTTCCCGCCCGATCATCGGCAGCAGGACTTTCAGTTCGGGGCCGTGGTCCAGGCCCGTCAGGGCCAGGCGGAGCGGCATGAAGAGCGCCTTGCCCTTGCGCCCGGAGACCTCCTTGACCGCCGCCGTCCAGGCCTTCCAGGTTTCCTGGTCCCAAGGCTCGTCGGGGAGAAGGCCCGCCGCCGTCGCGATGAAATCCTTGTCGTCACCGGCGATCACCGGCTGCGTCGGCCGGTGGCAGATCGACCACCACGTCCCGGCATCAGCGGCGGTCTCAAGGTTGCTGCGCACGGCCAGCCAGAACGGCTCGTCGATCTCGCCCAGGCCAAGTACGTCGAGGTGTTGGGTAACATCGGCGAGCGATGCGCCGTGCAGCCACTTGGCATTCAACGCACGCAGTTCGTCGGGATCGTAGCGTGGCGGGTTACGTGAGATCTTCGAGAACGCAAAACCGTCGATCAACGCCTGCACCGTGTGCAACGGCTCGATCGGATCGGACGTGCCCAATCGTCCAAGAAAGCTCAGAACCGCGAGCGGCTCCAGCCCCTCATCGCGTAGCTCCGCAATCGACGCGCCGCCCTTGCGTTTGCTGAGGCCCTCACCCGATGCCTCGGTCAACAAGGGGTGGTGCGCGAACCGGACGGGCGCGCCGCCGAGCGCGGCGATCAGGTCGATCTGCACGGCGGTGTTGGCAACGTGGTCCTCGCCGCGCACCACATGGGTTACGCCCATCTCGATATCGTCGACGGCAGAGGCCAGCGTATAGGTCGGCACGCCGTTCTCGCGCATCAACACGGGATCGCTGACATGGCCCGGCTCGAAACTGACGGGACCGCGGATCAAGTCCTCGAAGACGATGGGCTTGTCTTCCAGAAGGAAACGCCAATACGGTTGCCGGCCATCGGCTTCCAGCCGCGCCTTGTCGTCATCGCTTAGTGCGAGCGCGCTGCGGTCATAGACCGGGGGCAGGCCCCGCGCGCGTAACAACCTGCGCTGAGTCTCCAACTCTTCCGGCGTTTCGTAGCAGGCATAGAGCCGGCCCATCTCAGCGAGCTGGGCACGTGCGGCTTCGTAGCGCGCCATGCGTTCGGACTGGCGGGCCTCGCTGTCCCAGGTCAGGCCGAGCCACGCCATGTCATCGCGGATACCGTCGGCAAATTCGTCCGTGGAACGCTCGGCATCGGTATCGTCGAGACGCAAAATGAACGTGCCGCCGGCCTGGCGCGCGATCAGCCAGTTCATCAGTGCCGTGCGAATGTTGCCGACATGAAGCCGGCCGGTCGGACTGGGCGCAAAGCGCGTGACGGCGCTCATGAACGGAAACGGTTGGTAATCGGATAGCGCCGCTCGCGGCCGAAGGCGCGCGTCGTGATCTTGACGCCCGGCGGCGCCTGGCGGCGTTTGTATTCGGCGCGCAACAGCATGTTCCAGATGCGTTTGACCAGCGCGCGGTCGTGGCCGCGCGCCTGGACCTGCTCGAACGTCTCCTCGCCTTCGATCAGACCGGTCAGGATATCGTCCAGCACGTCATAGGGCGGCAGGCTGTCCTGGTCGGTCTGGTCGGGCTTCAGCTCCGCCGTCGGCGCTTTGGTGATGATGTTCTCGGGAATGACCCGGCCGGCAGGACCCAGCGCGCCCGTCGGCATGTGCTGGTTGCGCCAGGCGGAGAGTTCATAGACCGCGGTCTTGTAGACGTCCTTCAGGACGGAATAGCCGCCGCACATGTCGCCATAAAGCGTTGCGTAGCCGACCGACATCTCCGACTTGTTGCCGGTCGACAGCACCATCGAGCCGAACTTGTTGGACAGCGCCATCAACGTAACGCCCCGCGCGCGCGCCTGGATGTTCTCTTCCGCCTCGTTGGGATCGGTCCCGGCGAAGAGGTCCTTCAGCATGGTGTCGAACGCGTCGACGGCCGGTGCGATCGAGACGCTGTCGAGCCGCACGCCCAGCATGTCGGCACAGCCCGCGGCGTCGTCCAGGGATTCCTGGCTGGTAAACTGGGACGGCATCATGACGCAGTGGACCTTGTCGGGGCCCAGCGCGTCGGCCGCGACCGCCGCCGACAAGGCGGAGTCGATGCCGCCGGAAAGGCCGATCAGAACACCCGGAAACCCGTTCTTGCCGACATAGTCGGCGAGGCCGGTGACCATGGCGCGGTAGATGTTCTCCAGGCGCCCGGCTTCAGCGACCACCGTGCCGGGCTCGCACAGCCAGCCATGACCTTCGCGCCGCCACGACGTGACGACCACCGCCTCCTCCCAGGAAGGCAGTTGGGCGCATAGCGAGCGGTCGGCGCCAAGGACAAAGGACGCGCCGTCGAACACCAGCTCATCCTGGCCGCCGACCTGATTGACATAGACCAGCGGCAGGCCCGACTCGGTGACCCGGGCCACCGCATGCGCCAACCTCTCGTCGGTCTTGGTCGCGTCGAACGGCGACCCGTTGGGAACGATCAGGATCTCCGCGCCGTTTTCCGCATGGCATTCGGTGACTTCACCGGTCCACATGTCCTCGCACACCATGACGCCCAGCCGGACATCACGGAACGGCACGGGGCCCGGCAGCGGGCCGCCGCTGAACACGCGCTTCTCGTCGAACACGCCGTAGTTCGGCAGGTCGTACTTCAAGCGCACGTGTTTGATCTCGCCCTCGTCGAGCAGATAGGCAGCGTTATAGAGCGCACCGTCGTCGCGATAGCTGGCGCCCAGGATGACCGCCGGTCCGCCGTCGCCGGTCGCTTCGGCGATCCGCGAGACGGCGGCCTCGACCTGCTCCTGAAAGGCCGGACGCAGCACGAGATCGTCGGGCGGATAGCCGTTGATTACCAGTTCGGACGTGACGAGAAGATCGGCGCTCTCGCCCGCCGCCCGCGCGCGTGCCGCCAGGACCTTGTCGGCGTTGGCCTCGACGGCGCCCACGGTCGGGTTGAGCTGAGCGAGCGCGATCTTCAGGTGGTCGGTCATGACAAGGCGGTCCCGATTGAATGGGCGTGCTCAGAGCAGATCCTGTCTTGATGGAATCGCCGCGCGATTACGTCAAGAGAGGTGAATCTGCTCTGACTATCGATACAGAGCGGATTCATATGGTTAGACAGAAACCCCAAGCGGTTCCGTCTAACCATGACCCGCTCTAGGGTCACCAAGACGTGGTGTCAATTGCCGCCCGTTTGGACCCTGCCCCTCAACGTGCGGCAGGCTCGGCCTCGTGGCGCCGATCCATCAGATAGCGATGGACGTAGGAGATAACGACGGAGCCCTCGCCGACCGCAGACGCGACCCTTTTGACCGACCCGGAACGCACATCGCCGACCGCGAACACGCCCGGCAGGCTGGTCTCGAACGGCGTCGTAGCACCAGCCTCCGTGCCGGTCAGGATAAAGCCGTGGCTGTCCAACATAACCGCGTCACCCAGCCATGCCGCGTTCGGCGCCGCGCCAATCATAACGAACACGGCGCGCGAGACGACTTCGCGCTCGTTCGCGGTGCCACAATGGCGCAGCGTCACGCGCTCCAGATGATCGTCGCCATGCAACGCGACAATCTCTGTCTGATAGTGAATGGTGATGCGCGGGTCGTTCTCCAGCCGCGACAACAGATAGTGCGACATGCTTGATGCCAAGCTGGCGCTGCGCACGAGCACATGCACGTGGTGGGCGTGGCGTGATAGGAACATCGCCGCCTGGCCGGCCGAGTTACCGCCACCGACAACGATAGCGTCGGTCTTGCGGCAGAACTGCACCTCGAAGTCGGTCGCGGCATAGAAGATGCCCTTGCCTTCATAGGCCTCCAGGTTGTCGACGTTGAGCTTGCGGTAGCGCGCACCCGATGCGATGACGACACTGGCGCCGAAGAGTTTCACGCCGTCTCCCAACTCGATGCAGAAACCGTCATCGCAGGGATAAAATTTTGTCGCGTGACTGGGCACCGACAACTGAGCGCCAAACTTCACGGCCTGAACCTCGCTGCGATAGGCAAGTTCAATACCCGAGAGGCCGGTCGGAAAGCCCAGATAGTTTTCGATGCGCGACGACGACCCGGCCTGGCCGCCGATGGCGGTGTCCTCGATCGCCAGTGTCTCCAATCCTTCCGAGGCGCCATAGACCGACGCCGCCAATCCGGCGGGTCCCGCGCCCACAACGATCAGCTCAGCTTTGCGGCCATCACGAATAGCGCGGTCCATTCCGAGCGCTTTGGCGATCTCAAGATTTGTCGGTTCGCGTAGTAAGGTCTTGCCGTGCACAATGGCAACGGTCTCGTCGCCCTCCAGACCGAAACGTTCAGTCAGCGTTGCCGCCGCCGGCGACCCCAACTCTGCCCAACCGCACGGGATCCGATTGCGGCTCGCGAACTCCCGTAACCGGCTTGCCACCGGGTCATCCTCATGGCCGACAACGACCATGCCGCTGGTGTCAAGCTGCATGGAAATCTGCCGCCGGGCGGCAAAGGCGGTGACGACGAGGTCGCTGATCTCAGGCACATTCGATAGCACGCCAAGCATCTGCTCATGCGGCACGATCAGGACGTCGGATGCTTCACGGACCTGGCATGAAAGCGGCTGTCGCTCGCCGGTGAAGAAGTTGAACTCGCCCATGAACTGGCCGGGCGTGGCGCGAAACACGAGCTCTTCTTCCGATCCCGCATCGCCCAGAATATCGAGCACGCCCTTCAGCAAGACATAGAACTCGCCCGAGACGTCACCGGTACGCCAAAGGTAGTCGCCTGCGGCAAAGTGCACCGTACGGCCAAGCGGCAACAGATAGTCGATCTGTTCCTGATTGAGCGGGCGGACCGCCTGATGCCAGATGTCGTCAAACTCCATGGCGGCACCTTACTGACTGTTGCCGTCGCTCACCGACCCGAGTGTGTGAAATCATGAAAGCACCGACCGTGAAACCCGACATCAATTGCGCAATAGGAACTCACGGCCGACCTTGACGCGCGGTTCGTCGTCATAGGCAACGATGTCGGCGGTAGCATAGGTCTCGGTCCAGACTTCCGGCAGATAGCTGCCGGTACCGATGACATCGATCGGCGCGTTGGCGACCGCCATGGTCTTGCACTTGGCGGCGCCGAAGCCGGAACTGGCGACGATCTTCACCTTGTCGAAACCGGCCTTGTCGAGCTGCTCGCGCATATGCCAGACACCGGCGGCCGAAACGCCGGTGCCGATCAAGTAGCGCAGCTCGACCTCGGACCGGTAGCCGCGGATCGCTTCCGGTGCGTTGCGTTCCAGGACGGCATAGCTGGTCTGGGGATCGAGCCCTTCGACAAACCGGCCGCCGCCGGTATCGAGCCGGACCGACAGTTCACCCGCGGCCGCCAGGTCGGGATAGCGCCGGCACACGGCAAGCGCGTCGGTGATCTCCTGGCCGAAGAAATCGACCAGAACCGTCATCGGCGCATCCGGGTTGGCGTCGCGGAACATCTCGGCCGCGCGCACCGTATCGCCGGCATAGCCGATCAAAGCGTGCGGCATGGTACCGAACCCCTTGTCGTTGCCGAAGAAGTGGGCGGTCGCATCGGTCGCGTTGCCGATGAAACCGACGGCCCCGGCTTTGCGCTGGGCGCGGGCCGAACCCACCGACGCCGCATAGGCCATCATTTCCGCCATCTCCGTGCCGGCGCAGTGGCGCGCGTCCATGGCCAGGAAACCGGCCTTCGGCAGGTCGACGCACATGGTGTAGGCGTTATAGGCGGCGACGCAGGCAGGCCCCAGCTTTTGCAGGAAGAGCGTTTCCAGATCGACCAGGGAGGCAAGCGGTCCGGAGATGTACATGATCGGCTCGCCGGCGCCGACCCAGCGGCCTTCGTTGTGGGTCAGCTCGATGTCGAACGTGACGCCGCGCACCGCGGCGATGCCGTGCAACCAGTCGACCGCCAGACGCGGCGCGCAGACGACCGGGCGGCGCATGAAGACCGCGTAGGTGACGCGCGTATCGCCGAAGGTCTCGACGGTCTTCTTGGTGCGCTTGAAGTAGACATCGGTCCAGAGGCCGACATCCTCCTCGCGCGGCCACAAGGAACCGCCTTTGGGCTTCAGGTCCGGGTTGTCTTCCGCCATCGACGCTTCCCCCAAGGAGCGTTGGCGCGACCGGCCTTACTGCGCGGCGGCAAGCCGCGCGGCTTCGTCGCGCTCGGCCTTTAACTGCTCGGCGATCAGGAACGCCAGTTCCAACGCCTGACTGGCGTTGAGCCTGGGATCGCAATGGGTGTGGTAGCGGTCCTGCAGATCGGCATCGGTGATCTCCTGGGCGCCGCCCAGACACTCGGTCACGTCCTTGCCGGTCATCTCGAAATGCACACCGCCGGCATGGGTGCCCTCGGCACGGTGGACCGCGAAGAAGCCGCGCACCTCGGCGAGGATACGGTCGAACGGACGTGTCTTGAAGCCGCTCGGCGCCTTGATCGTGTTGCCGTGCATGGGATCGCACGACCACACGACGTGACGGCCCTCGCGCACGACCGCGCGGATCAGCGGCGGCATGCCCTCTTCGATCTTCTCGGCGCCCATGCGCACGATCAGGGTCAGCCGGCCGGCCTCGTTCTCCGGGTTCAGAACATCGATCAGCCGCAACAGCTCATCGGGATCGAGCGACGGGCCACACTTCATGGCGATCGGGTTCTTGATGCCGCGCATGAATTCGACATGGGCGTGATCGGGCTGGCGCGTCCGATCGCCGATCCAGACCATGTGCGCGGAGGTGTCGTACCAGTCGCCGGTCGTCGAATCGACACGGGTCATGGCCTCTTCGTAGGGCAGCAACAAGGCCTCATGGGACGTGTAGAGCTCGGTCTCGCGCAGTTGCGGCACGTTCTCCGACGTCAGGCCGCAGGCTTCCATGAAGCTGACTGCTTCCTGGATGCGCTGCGCCATCGCTTCATAACGATGGCCCTGGGCGCTGTCGGCGACAAAGTCGTTGTTCCAGCCCTGCACCCGATGCAGGTCGGCGAAGCCGCCCTGTGCGAACGCGCGCAGCAGATTGAGTGTCGACGCCGCCTGGTGATAGGCCGAACGCATGCGCTCGGGATCGGGGACGCGGGCGGTCTCGTCAAACTCGATACCGTTGATGATGTCGCCACGATAACTCGGCAGTTCGATATCGCCCTGCACCTCGGTATTGGACGAGCGCGGCTTGGCGAACTGGCCGGCCATGCGCGAGACCTTGACCACCGGGCAGGACGCGCCAAAGGTCAGGACGACGGCCATCTGCAACAGCACCTTGAAGGTGTCGCGGATGGCGTCGGGATGGAACTCAGAGAAACTCTCCGCGCAGTCGCCGCCCTGCAGCAAGAACGCCTTGCCCTCGGCAACCTGTGACAGGACGCGCTTCAGATTGCGGGCCTCGCCGGCAAACACCAGCGGCGGATAGACGCCAAGCTGGCGCTCGACATCGGCGAGCGCACCGGGATCCGGGTATTCCGGAACCTGGAGGATGGGTTTTTCCCGCCAGCTCGACGGGCTCCAGGCAACTGTCATGGGTGTCTCTCTTTATGCGCGGTTTTGGTCGTGTTTTTCCGGAACTGGGCGATATACGCCCCGAACGGCCAAGACTCCAGGGAAACCTAGGGTTAAGCCGCCGGGATTCAAGCGCAAATCCGCGCTTGAATCCATGTCGGCGCTCACACCTCGGCCGTCTAGGCGCCAGCCATGTCAAAGAGCAGGACATCACTGGTGTCGACCGCCGTGACGGTCAGTTCGGTCTCGTCGCGCACGGCGAGCCCGTCGCCGGTCTCCAGATACTCGCCGTTGACCTCAAGAGCGCCCTCGGCAACGTGAAGCCACGCCAACCGGCCCGGCGCCAGGCCGTGCGCGATCGATGTGCCCGGCGACAGAAGCGCGCCCCACAGGGCGGCATCCTGATGCACGGTCACCGAGCCGTCGCGCCCATCGGGCGAGGCCAGAAGGGCAAACCGGTCCTCCCTTGCATCGGGCAAAATCGGCTTCTGCTCGTATCCCGGCGTTAGACCGATCTGAGCGGGCTCGATCCAGATTTGCAGGAAATGCACGGGATCGGAGGCGGAATCATTGAACTCGCTATGGGTGATGCCCGTCCCCGCGCTCATGCGCTGGATCTCACCGGGCCGGATGACCGAGCCGTTGCCCAGGCTGTCCTTGTGCGCGAGAGCGCCATCCAGGACGTAGGTCACGATCTCCATGTCGCGATGGCCATGGGTGTCAAAGCCGGCGCCCGGGATCACCCGGTCGTCGTTAATGACGCGCAGCGGACCGAAACCCATGTGGCGGGGGTCGTGATAGCTGCCGAACGAGAACGTATGGCGGCTGTCCAGCCAGTCGAAACGGGCGTGGCCGCGGTTCTCGGCGCGTCGGATCGTCAACATGGCGTCATCTCCTTTCATCCCAGAACACACAGGTTACGCATCACACACGCCTGCAGATGGGGCTTGCTAAGGAGATGACAATTCGACTGTTACGAACAACAATGACAACAACTGGTTGACAATGAGGGTGTCATGGACCGACTGACCAACATGCGCGTCTTCACCCAGGTGGTGGAGAGCAGGAGTTTCACCGGCGCGGCCGAAAAGCTCGGCATGACCCGTGCCGGCGTCAGCAAGAGCGTCCTGCAGTTGGAGAAGCAACTGGGCGCCCGGCTGCTCAACCGCACCACGCGCCGGGTCAGTCCGACCGAGGTCGGGCTCGCCTATCACGATCGCTGTGTCGCGATCCTGGCCGATGTCGAGGAGGCCGAGCTCGCCGTCTCCAGCCTGCATGACGAACCGCGCGGCCGGCTGCGTATCAACGCGCCGATGTCCTTTGCCATGCTGCATCTGGCCGGACCGCTGAGCGACTTCATGGAACGCTATGCCGAGGTCAAGGTGCAGCTGATCATGAACGACCGTCAGGTCGACATGGTGGACGGCGGTTTCGATATCGGCGTGCGCATCGGCGCGCTCGCCGATTCAAGCATGATCGCGCGGCGCATCGGGGTCTGCCACCACGCCCTTGCCGCCTCGCCCGACTACGTGGCCGCCCGTGGCGCACCGCAACACCCTGATGATCTCGTCGATCATACGTGCCTGACCTATGGCCATCTTGCGACCGACGTGCGCTGGCGTTTCAAGAACGAGGCCGAGGAGGTGACCGTCACGGTTCCCGGCCATCTGTGCGTGAACAACGGCGACGTGCTGCGCGACGCCGCCGTGCGCGGGCGCGGCATCGTCCTGTTACCGACCTTCATCTCCGGTGACGACTTGCGTGCCGGCAAGCTGGTCCGTTTGCTGCCCGGTTGGGAGCGCGAGCCCGCGGATATCTCCGTGATCTATCCGCCGCACCGCTACCTGTCAGCGAAGGTGCGCGTCTTCATCGACTTCCTGGCCCAGCGCTTCGGCGACCGGCCCTATTGGGACGAAGATCTCGAGCCCTACTCCGCCGCTTCTTCCTGACCGCGCACCGGTTCGCGCATGGTGACCCATTCCTCCGCACTGGTCGGGTGCACGCCGATGGTCTTGTCGAACACGGCCTTTGTGGCGCCCGCGTTCATCGCAATCGCGATGCCCTGGATCAGATCGCCGGCATGGGCGCCGACCATGTGCGCGCCGACCACGCGGTCTGTCTCCTTGTCGACGACCAGCTTCATCAACGTGCGTTCGTGGTTGTCGGTCATCGTGAGCTTGAGCGTGCGGAACTCAGAATTGTAGATCTCGATATCGACATGGCGTTCGCGCGCCTCTTCTTCCGTCAAGCCAACCGTCCCGATTTCCGGCTGGCTGAAGACGCCGGTCGGCACGAGGTCGTAGTGCACGGTCTGGCGTTCGCCGGCGAAGAGGCACTTGGCAACGGCCATGCCTTCGGCCAGCGCGACAGGCGTCAGCTCCATGCGCCCGACCACATCGCCCAGCGCATAGATCGACGGCACCGATGTCTGGAAGAACTCATCGACCTCGATCGCGCCGTTGTCGGCCAGCTTGACGCCGACTTTCTCCAAACCGAGGCCTTCGGTAAGCGGCCGGCGGCCGGTCGCGTAGAAGATCAGATCGGCTTCGATCGTCTGGCCGCGGTCCAGCGTCGCAATGAAGCCATCGCCCTTCTTCTCGATCATCGTGATGTCGCAGTTGAAGTGCAGGTCGATGCCCTTCTTGCGCATCTCCTCGGCCAGGAATTCCCGGATGTCACGATCGAACCCGCGCAGGAAGAGGTTGCGCCGGTAAAGCTGCGTCACCTCGACGCCGAGGCCGTTGAAGATGCCGGCGAACTCGACGGAAATGTACCCGCCGCCGACGATGACGATCTTTTTCGGCAGCTTGTCCAGGAAGAACAGCTCGTTCGACGTCAGCGCGTGTTCGCTGCCCGGGAACTCGGGCACGAACGGCCAGCCGCCTGTCGCCACCAGGATGTAGCGTGAGGTGTAGGTCTTGTCGCCGACCCTGACCGTGTGCGGATCGACGATCACGGCGCGGCCGTCGATGACATCACAGCCGGCTGCGCGCAGCATGCGGTCATAGATACCGTTCAGGCGGCTGATCTCATCGTTCTTGTTGGCGACCAGCTTCTGCCAATCGAAGCTGACATCGCCGACCTGCCAGCCATAGCCCGTGACATCCTTCAACTCCTCGGCGATCTGGGAGCCGTAGACGAAGAGTTTCTTCGGGATACAACCGACATTGACGCAGGTGCCACCCCAGTAACGCTCCTCGGCGATCGCGACGCGGGCGCCATAACCGGCGGAAAACCGCGCGCAACGCACGCCGCCGGATCCGCCACCGATGACAAACAGGTCATAATCGTACTCGGCCACTGTCTTCTCCTTAATCCGCGCTTACCCGATCGCCATGGCTAATGTGGTGTCACGGCCGTCGGTTCCCAGAGTTCGATGCGATTGCCCTCCGGATCCATCGCCCAGCCGAAACGGCCGTAGTCAAAGGTCTCGGTCTTGTCGTCGACGGTGACGCCGGCCTCGCGGAGACGCGCCAGAAAGCCGTCGAGGTCATCGACGCGGAAATTGAACATGTAAGGCTTGTCGCTGGGCTCGAAATAGGTGGTGTCCTGGCGAAACGGTCCCCAGACCGTGTGGCCGGTGCCGCCGGGCTGTGGGTCATCGGCCCAGGAAAAGGTGACGGCGCCGCCCGGCTCCGTCTCCAGGCCCAGCACATCGCGGTACCACGCCGCCAAAGCGGCAGGATCCCGCGCCTTGAAGAAGACACCGCCGATGCCGGTTATGCGTGCCATAGGCATCCTCCCCTCGCCAGCCGAACCCAGCTTAGACCGCATTGCACCGCGTAGGCCACGCATCCTGCACGGCATCGACCGGATGAGCCGCGAAAACGTGGCGACCCTGAGCTACAGGCCAGAATCGGCCTGGCCGGAGACTTCAGCCATCGGGATGAGAGCGGTGCGTACCATGGGGGTACACCCAATGAACGCGGGTAAACTTGGCGCGTTGCCCTATTCTGCCATCGCTCAGTGGCAAGGGGTCGAGCATGCGTGTGCCGACATTCGATGCAATGGTTGACGAGATCCGCCAGGCGACCGCGGAACAACGTCTGGTATCGCGCACCCCTCTGGCAACGCTCGTCCACTTCGAGTTGTTGCGTGCGCTCAACGACCTCGAGGTCAACGGCAACAGGGCTTCCATCCGCGAAGCCTATGCGTGCCTCTATGAATACGACGCCTTGAGTGAACGTCAGAACACATCGAAGACAGTGGCGACCGCCAATGGCCAAAGCAGCGGCCGCGTCGTCAGTTTGTCGTCAATCCGGGTGTGTTCCGATGATCGGGTCGCCGGGCGGTCGGGCGGACGCTGATCCACGAACTGTCGCCGGACGCTCCCGGCACCTTCCGAAAAGCATGACTGCGATGGTTTTGTAAGCATCGCACGGTTGCGTTCCGGGCATCGCCGCCCGCAAGCTCTGCGCGACCATCCGCATGCGTCGCCCGGTGCCTGCCGGGAACGGAGATGCCATGAACGACACCAAAACCACACATCAAGACCGCCGCGCGCCGCTCGAGATCAGCGCCGAGGAGATCCGGCGCCTGGGCTACCGGGTTGTCGACATCATCGCCGACGAACTCGCCGACCCCGCGCGGCGCGGCGTCTATCCGCCGCCGCAGTCGCCCGAGCGCATGGCGCAACAGTTCGGCGGGCCGCCGCCGGAAGACGGTATGGATGGGGACGCGATCCTGGATCTGATCCGCGACGAGTTGCTGCCGGCCTCGCCGAACTACTGTCATCCCCGCCTGATGTCCTATGTCTCGTCCTCCGCGCTCGCCCTGCCCGGCCTTATCGAGGGGCTGGTGGCCTCGCTCAGGCTCTATCCTTACACCTGGACGCTGACGCCGGGCTCGACCGAGATCGAGACGACGGTCGCGCGCTGGCTGGGCCAGATGCTGGGATTTGGCGACAACGCCGCAGGCTACATGGCGACCGGCGGGACCGGCGCCAATCTGATGGCGCTGGTTGCCGCGCGGGTAGCGAAAGCCGGATGGTACGTGCGCGAAGACGGCATCGCGCATCACGAACCGCTCGTCGCCTACGGCTCGACCCAGACCCATGCCTGTCTGGACCAGGCTTTCCGTCTGATGGGCCTGGGTTCGCGCGGGTTGCGGCGGCTCGAGGTCGACGAGGACTTCAGGGTTCGTGTGGACGTGATGGACAACGCGATCGCCGAAGACAAGGCGGCGGGGCGCCGGCCTTTCTGCATCATCGCCAACGCCGGCACGACCAACACCGGCGCGGTCGACGACTTGAGCGCCCTCGCCGACCTGGCCGCGCGCCACGACCTCTGGTTCCATGTCGACGGCGCCTATGGCGCCGTTGCCGCGCTCAGCCCGGCCGCGCGGCCGCTGTTCAAGGGGCTGGAGCGCGCCGACTCCATGGCGGTCGACCCGCACAAGTGGCTCAACGTGCCCTACGAGGCCGGCTGCGTGCTCGTGCGCTCATGGGACGTCCTGTCGCGCGCCTTCACCCTGGTGCCGGAGTATCTGCGCATGGCCGACGGCCACGACGCCCACGATCACTGGCACCACGGCTGGGAACTCACCCGGGGCGACCGCGCACTCAAGGTCTGGGTCGCGATCAAGCAGATCGGTTTCGCGGGCCTCACCGCCATGGTCGACGAGCACCTGGCGATGACCAAGCGGTTGGCGCACATGGTCGAGGACTCCGACGATCTTGAGCTCATGGTGAAGCCGTCGCTCAGCGTCTGCTGCTTCCGTTTCGTGCCGCCGGACCTCAGGAGCGACACGCCGGACAACGGTTATCTCGACCGTCTCAACGAGGAGACCGAGCGGGTCATTCAACAGGCCGGCGACGGCCTGATCACCGGCACCGATCTGAACGGCCGGCGCTGCTTCCGCCCGTGTTTCGTCAACCACCGGCTGACGCAAGACGGCATCGACCACATGATCGCGCTGTTGCGGCGGACCGCGCGCGAAGCGGACGCGCGGCTGAGAAGCCGTTAGTCGTCCTTGTGATCGCCGGAGCGGCGCCAGCGCCGGCGGTGATCGGCCCAGGCTTGCGCCTCAATGAAAACCCGCGTGATCTCAGGGTAACGGCGCATCAACTGGCGTTCGAGGTCGGTGATCACCTCCTCGACATCCGACGAATCGAAACTGTCATCGAAGTCGATCGAGATGTTCACCAGGATGTCGCCCGGACCCATGTGCATGGTCAGCACTTCGTTGACCCGATAGATGCCGCGTTGGCGCGTGATCAGCCGGCGGATCTCCTCCTGCATCTCCGGGCTCGCCGCTTCGCCGACCAGCAGGCCCTTGCACTCATAGGCCAGCAGGATAGCGGTCGCCGCCAGGATGGCGCCGATGCCGATGGAGGCGACGCCGTCGAGCACCGGCATCTCCAAGATCTCGGCGAGCGCGATGCCGACCATGGCAACGATCAGCCCGAGCATGGCGGCCGTGTCCTCGAACAGGACCGTGAACACCGTCGGGTCCTTGCTGCGGCGGACCGCACGCCACAGCGACATCTTGCCGCGCTGGCGGTCAAACTCCCGATAAGCGACCCACCAGGCGCCCGCCTCAAAAACAATCGCGATGGAGAGCACGATGTAGTTGACGTAGGTGTCCTTCAGCGCTTCAGGGTGCTGGATCTTGTGGATACCCTCGTAGACCGAGATCGTCGCGCCGCCGGCGAAGATCAGGATCGCGACGACAAACGCCCAGAAATAGAGTTCCATGCCGTAGCCGAACGGATGGGTGTTGTCGGCCGGCCGGTTCGAGCGCTTCATGCCATGGAGCAGGAGACCCTGGTTGCCCGTGTCGACCAGCGAATGCACGGACTCGCTCAGCATGGCCGAACTGCCGGTCCACATGGCCGCGGCGAACTTGGTGATGGCGATCAGCCCATTGCCGGCAAGCGCGGCAAAGATGACCCTTCTGGATCCGTGCACATCCATGACGGCACCGACACTAACGATTGATCGTTAAAGCGGCCAGTTGTCCGTGGACCTGACATCACGGCCGATCCGGCCCTAGAATGCTGGCCCAACCTGGAGTCGGAGGTAGTCATGGCAGCGGTCGAGAAACCACACACTGGTGAACCCGCCGTTGATTGGTCGAAGGGGGCCGCGTGGGTCGTTGGCGCGTTTGTACCGGCGGCCGACGCCAAAGTTTCGGTCTTCGACTGGGGTTTCGTGCGCTCCGACGTCACCTACGACGTCGTTCATGTCTGGCACGGCGCCTTTTTCAGACTAGAGGATCACCTCAGCCGCTTCGAGAACTCGGTGAAGGGGCTGCGCATGGCGTTGCCGGTCGACCGCGACGGTCTGCGCGACATCCTGATGGGCTGTGTGCGCCGCTCCGGCCTGCGCGAGGCCTATGTCGCCATGGTCATGACCCGCGGCATACCCGATCCGTCATGGCCCAAGCGCCTGCCCAGCAACTTCAAGGGCAACAACCAATTGATCTGCTACGCCATTCCGTTTGTCTGGATCATGAAGCCGGAGATGCAGGAGACCGGCGGGCGCATGATCGTCTCCGAGGTGCCGCGCATCGCGCGCCACTCCGTCGACCCGACGATCAAGAACTATCACTGGGGCGATTTCACCAATGCCCTGTTCGAGGTCGAGGATAACGACGCCGACCACGCCGTCTTGATCGGTCCCGACGGTTATGTGGCGGAGTGTCCCGGCGCCAATGTCTTCGCCGTCTTCGGCGGCAGCGTCGTGAGCCCCGTGCATGGCGCGCTGGAAGGCGTTACCCGGAAGTCGGTGCACGAGCTATGCGATCTGCTCGGCATCCCAAACCGCAACGATCACATCACGCGGGATCAGTTGCTCGATGCGGACGAGATCTTCATGGCGTCGACCGCCGGCGGGATCATGCCGATCAGCCAGGTCAACGAACGCATCCTGTCGAACGGCCGGCCCGGCCCTATCACCAAGCGGCTGCACGAAACCTATTGGGCCAAACACGACGAAGGCTGGCACACGACGCCGGTCGACTACGACGGCTGAGCGCTGATCCTGTCGCTGCTGAAGCGGCGCCAGCGCATGGTCAAGAGGACGGCGACGACGGCGATATGGACCAGCGGCCAGACGACCGGCGGCACGGCGAAATCGACGAACGGCACATCCCAGATCGGCACGAAGACCGGCAGCAGCGAGAACATGCCGAGGCCTGACAGAATGGCCGGGATCAGCAGGTAGAGCACGGCGAGCCAGATCAGCCAGCCGGCGACGGCGCGCCGTGTCGTCTGGCCGAGATAGGCATAAGTCAGCAGCAGGAGATCGCGGGTCACGAACAGGAAGAGCGCGATAAGCGTGCCGGCCACGGTTGCCATGGACGTGCCGTCGCTCACCCACATCTGGAACGCCGTCGTCGCCGCATCCTCGTTCGGCAGCGTGACGATATAGACCGTCGTCGCGGCGACGGCGATCAGAGCGACGCCGTGGTTGATCAGCCAAAGCGGCGCACCGGCCAGCACGCCGCCGAGCCGGCCTTCGCGCATGGCGGCAAAGAGCTGGCGGATGCGCACGGGATCGAGCCGTTCGAAGAGCGCGGGCACATAACTCGCGAAGATGATGATGACCGTGCCGAAGACGATCGGGACGACGTAGCGATAGGTGCCGGTGATGCGTTCCGGCCACGCCAGGCCGGTCATCCACGCGGCGACAAAAACGACGAAGACCGGCCACACCCAGGGCAAGGTCCGGACCTGCAGCTCGATCTGCATGCGCCGCCAGACGCCGATCACCGCCCACAACGCAAAGACGATGACGCTGACCACGGCAAACCAGCGACCGTCGACGACCGCGCCGTACCAGACCGCCGGCCCGTCGATGTAGCGGTCCAACATCGATGACACGACTATGGCGACGACCAGGGCGGCGAACTGGGCGAGGCTGACGTCGAAGCGTCGTGTCGTCTCGCGCTGGTGCATGGCGGTCAAGGCGGCGACCAGCGCTGTCGCCTGCACCATGATACCGAAGGCAATGAGACCGATGACCGACTGAACGATGACGACACCGACATCCGCGCGGAAGGCACGCGCGACGCCGCCATTGATGTTGTCCCACATGGCGTACGAGACAGCCATGACGGCAAGTGCCAGGAACGTCCCGTACCAGGCATAGATGGTGCTGCCAATGAGCTTGCCCCAGGTCATGCCCCAGGGTCCGAGCGACGACAGGCGTTGGGCGTCCCATGTCTTGTCGGCGATCTCCTGGACCAGGGCGCTGGCCGCAAGCCGCGTGCTCCAGAAGAGCAAAATCAGGATGGCCGCGACGATCGCGGTGCCGACAAGCGTTTCATACATGTCGGTGCCGCCGGCGGGCTGACCGCTTTCGTGGGTCGCGACCC
>JANQGO010000063.1 GCA_028277285.1 Alphaproteobacteria bacterium
GGTGTTCCAGCGGGCCGGTCCGGCCGGCTGTTCGTCATCGCCGCCCTCGACCATGCGCTCGTCCTCCGCCATGGCGACGCCGTCGGCATCGTCCTCGGAGTCGGTCTCCTCACCGTCGGCGGGCATGGGCCAGTCGGTCTCGTGGTCGCTGCCCTGGGAATCCGGCGGGCGGGTATCCTCCTCGTCCTCGCTGCTGTCCGGTTCCTCCTCTGGTTCGTGCGGAAGGTCGGTCTCATCGGCGATTTCAAGGACATGCATGACTTCGCGCAGGGTGCCGGCGAAGGCGTCCTGGTCGTCCATGCGATCGCAAAGCTGATCAAGTTGCGCGGCGATGCGTTTGGTCAGCCAGGGTCGCCACAGATTGGCCAGATGCGTCGCCGGCGCCGGCAGCGGCGCGGCGGTCAGCCTTTCGCGCACCAGAAGTTGCAGGGCCTGGTTCAGGTCGTTGGCGTCGCGCTCGCTGATCTGATTGAATCCTTCCGCCCGGCAATGGTCGGCCAGCTTGGCGTCGAGATTTTTGGCGACGCCGGCCAGTTCCTGGCAGCCGATGGATTCGACGCGGATCTGTTCGATCGCATCGAACAGCCGGCGGGCATGCAGGCCCGACGGCAGGCGCTTGCGGTGCAGACTTTCGTCGTGATGCTTGACCCTGAGCGCGAAGGAATCCGCGGTCCCGCGAAGCCGCTCCAGCTCTTCGCGCGACAGGCGCCGGCTCGGCGACGGCAGGCGGGCCGTGCGACCGGACGACCCGGGCGCGCCATGGGCATATTCGACATCGATGTCGCGGCTGTCGGCGACCGCCTTGAGCGCCGCCGTGGTCACGCGTTTAACGACTTCGCGGGGATCTTCTGCCTGGCTCACGCTGGTTCAACGCCCCGAGGGGCCTCCTCCGTCAAGCGTCGACGACGGTCTGGGCGATGGATTCCGGCAGTTCCTCGCCGAAGCACCGCTGGTAATACTCGGCGACGATGGCCCGCTCCAGCTCATCGCATTTGTTCAGGAACGTGACCCGGAAGGCGAAACCGCGATCGCCGAAG
The DNA here is from genome assembly GCA_028277285.1 of Alphaproteobacteria bacterium. Lineage (GTDB taxonomy): Bacteria > Pseudomonadota > Alphaproteobacteria > SP197 > SP197 > JANQGO01. The sequence goes on from JANQGO010000063.1 coordinate 1,038, forward strand.
ATCTCGGTGTTCTCGGCCCAGGTGATCACGGTCCTGGGCGACATGACGGTGGAGATGTCGCCGTTGATGAAACCGGTCCGGGTCAGGTCGGCGACCTGAACCATGGAGGCGATCTCGTCGCGCCCGGTTGTGCCGCTATAGGACGGCACCTTGGCCAGGACGATTCCGATCTCGTCATCCTGCGGCAGATAGTTCAGCGTGCCGACGATGTTCCAGCGGTCGAGCTGCCCCTGGTTGAGCTGCTGGGTACCGTGATAGAGCCCGGTGGTGTCGCCGAGGCCGACCGTATTGGTGGTCGAGAACAGTCGGAAACAGGGATGCGGACGCAGGACCTTGTTCTGGTCGAGCAGGGTGAACTTGCCGTCGAATTCCAGAACCCGCTGGATCACGAACATCACATCGGGCCGGCCGGCGTCGTATTCGTCGAAGACCAGGGCGGTCGGATGCTGCAGGGCCCAGGGCAGCAGGCCCTGGCGGAATTCCGTGACCTGCTTGCCGTCGCGAAGGACGATGGCATCCTTGCCGATCAGGTCGATCCGGCTGACGTGGGAATCCAGGTTGACCCGGATGCAGGGCCAGTTCAGACGCGCCGCCACCTGCTCGATATGGGTGGATTTGCCGGTGCCGTGATAACCCTGGATCATGACACGGCGGTTGTGGGCGAAGCCGGCCAGGATGGCCATGGTCGTGTCATAGTCGAACTGGTAGGCGTCGTCGATATCCGGCACGTGCTCGTCGCCCATGCTGAATGCGGGCACTTCCATATCGCTGTCGAGTCCGAAGCACTGACGCACCGACACCATGATATCGGGTGCATCCAGGGGGAAGTTGGCGGTCGACGGGTCGGTGTGGGCAGGCGCGTTCATGATCGTCAGTTCCGGTCAGTGAATTTCGAAAAAAAACGGTTGCGGGTCGGATGCGGCGTCAGGAGGCTGGATCGTTGGCGGAGAGGCTTTCCATCAATGTGTGGTAGGCCTGACTGATCTCCTTGAAACGCTCCTCGGCTGCCTTGTCGCCCCCGTTGGCGTCGGGATGATAGCGTTTGACGAGCTTTTTGTATCGTTTTTTTACCTCGTCCGCCGAAACCGGTGGGGACAGATCAAGGGCGATATAGGCCTTTTCCTCGGCCGAGCCGGGCGCGAACTGGCGCGACGACGGGTTCTCGCGATCGGCGGCGGCGTCCTCTTCGAAAAGGCCAAAGGAATCGCCGAACTGGCCGCGCATGAAGCGCATGGTCGCGGCGCGGGTGCCGAACGGCCAGGTTGGCCGCCGGCCGATGGTGTCGCGTTTGATCTCG
>JANQGO010000203.1 GCA_028277285.1 Alphaproteobacteria bacterium
ACCCCGAGGATGCTGCCATGGGTGGCCTCGGCGAAAACGCCTCGCGGCGTTTTGCCCCGGAGGAGGGGGAGCGGGCCGGCTCCGGTTCCGCGCTAGCACATCACTAGCGGCGCCGGAGCCACAGGCTGGTTTCGAATGCGCCGTCGGGCAGCGGCAGCCGCGATACCACGGATCGGCCCAGCAAATCGGCCCGCCGCGTCACCATGTAGCGGCTGGCGAACAGCGGTTGCCAGGCGCCGCTGGTCATCGGCCCGATCAGCGCCAGCTGCTCGCCATAGCCGCGCCACGCCCAGGCCGTCGGATAGTCGTCCGGCAGGAAGATATCGTGGACGTGGACCAGCACGCCCGGAGGCAGTTCCGGCAGCACGTGGTTGAAGAGATAATCCACGTCGCTGCCCGGTATCAGGATGTGGCTTGAATCGATGAACAGGATGTCGCCGTCGCCCAGGCGCCGAAACAAGGCCTGATCGGCGCGGTGCACGGGTTCGCGGATCCACTCGACGTCGAGATCGCGGATCGCCGCGCGCGGCGCCGGGTCGATCGCCGCCAGCCGCGTGCCGAGGCCGCCATCGGCTATGGCGCGGGCCATGAACCGGGTCGAGTGGCCCGACCCGACCTCCAGGATGCGCGACGGCTCGGCGGCGCGGACCATGGCATAGGCGACCGCCGCGTCGAGACGCGGGAACCAGTCCTGGTGCCAGCGCGGTCCCGGCGCGGGATCGTCGGCGCCGATCGCTTCCAGTGCCGCTGCCTGGTCGTCGACGCGATCAAGCGTCGCCTGAAACAGCGCCTCATGGGCGGCGAACAGACGTTCGACCGTGTCATAGGTCGGACGGTGGCCCGGGCCCGGCAGTTGATCGGCATAGCGGTAGGGCACGAAGTAGCCGCGCGGCTTCAGACCGAGCACAGTCGACAGGGCAAACCACAAACGCCGCCAGCGTGTTCTGAGACTCACGGCCGCAGCACCAATCCTTCGCGCGCGACGATGCTGCCGGGCCGGGCCGCCTCGGCCTCGCGGGCGACCCCATCCATGAAGTCATCGTCGTGGCTGGGGTCGTGATGGAAGATGACGTAGGTCTTCACACCGGCGCTGTCGCACAAGCGGACACCTTCCTGCCACGTCGAGTGGCCCCACGTGATGAAGTTCGGAAACTCCTCATCCGTATAGGTCGCGTCGTAGATGACGATATCCGCGCCGTCGATCAGACCGTGCACGTTGGTATCCGGCTGATCGGGCACGTGCTCGGTATCGGTGACATAGCAGATCGATTGGCCGCCATAGGTGACCCGATAGCCGGTGGCGCCGTTGGGATGGTTGAGCGGCGCGGTGCCGACCGTGATGCCGTCGCCCAGGTCGAGCGTGTCGCCCTGGGCGAACGCGCGCCAATCGACGGAAGCCTGGACGTTGCCCTGATGCACGGGCGTTGCCTTGTCCTCCAGGAAACGGCCCATCACCGCTTCCAGCGTGTGCGGCGGCTTCAGATGGCCGGACCAGGCCCTGAGCCGCGTGGTCGGTGCCGCCAGCGCGCGGAAATAGGGCCAGCCGCAGACGTGGTCGAGATGGGTGTGGGTCATCAAGAGGTCGGCATGAAGCGGCGCGCCGTCAGCGAGCGATTCATCCAGCAGGCGAAGGCCGGTCCCGGCGTCCATAATCAGCAAGCGGTCGCCACAACGCACTTCCAGGCAGCTCGTGTTGCCGCCATAACGCACCGTGGCCGGCCCGGGACTGGCTATGCTGCCCCTGACACCCCAGAAACGGACGTAAAACTCGCCGTGACCACTCAAAAGACGTTAGCCTCACATTCTGCCGCCGGCGATACGCCCGGTCGGTCCCAAGTGTGCCCCACGGTCCGCAGGCGTCAATGGCCGGGGGCCCACCGCTCATAGGCGAAACGCCGCCATCTGTCGATTCACGTACGAGGAGTGCCGGTTTGAACGATTTGAAGACCCCGGATGCCGCCAAGGCGCGGCTCCTTGAGCTGATCCGTGAGCATGCGCTGCTCAAAGACGGTGATTTCGTGCTGGCGTCCGGCGCTCACGCGTCGACCTATGTCGATTTGCGACGGGTCACCATGCATCCCGAGGGCGCCCGGCTGATCGGCGGCATGCTGGCGCCGCGCCTGGCCTCCGCCGGCATCACGGCCGTCGGCGGCATGGCGACGGCGGCGATCCCCGTGGTCAGCGCGGTGGTCATGGCAAGCGCGGAGACCGACCACCCGATCCGCGGCTTTTATGTCCGCGACAAGGCGAAGACCCGGGGCACCCAGCGTCAGATCGAAGGTCAGCTTGAGCCCGGCGACACGGTGGCGCTGCTGGAAGACACCATGACCACCGGCGGCTCGACCATGACGGCGGTCGAGGCGGTGCGCGAGGCCGGTTCGTCGGTCGCCCAGGTCATCACCGTGGTCGACCGTCAGCAAGGCGGTGCGGCGCTCTACCGCGATGCCGGCATCCCGTTCGACGCTCTGGTCACCCTTGACGACATCAACGCCGGCTGAGCACACCGGAACCGACTGGACCGGGGTCACGCTGGGTCTGGCGCTGGCCGTTCTGTCGGCGTTTCAGATGCTGAAACTGGCGCCGGCCCTGCCGCTGATGATCGCGGCCTATGACTATTCCTATATCCTGTCGGGCGCCTTGATGTCGATCTTCGCGGCCGCAGGCCTGGTGCTGACGGCGCCGCTCGGCCGGCTGATGGAGCGTTGGCCGGGGTTGATCCTGGGCGGCGGTTTCGCCGCCATGGCTCTCGGCAACCTGATACTGCTGGCCGATGCCGAGCAGGGTGCCGTCGCGCTGATCGGGCGCGGTTTCGGCGGCATAGGTTATGCCGTCCTGGCGCTGGCCGGGCCCGTGATCGCCAACCGCAGCGCCAGCGCCGATCACCTGCCGATCGTTGCCGGCCTGGTGGCGGCCTGGGTACCGGCCGGCCAAATCGTCGCGCTGGCCATCGCCTGGCCGTTTCTGGACGCCGGCCATTGGCAGGCGATCTGGTGGGCCGCGCTGATCCTGACCGGCATCGTCGCCGTCTGCGTGTGGCTCAGACGCGACCTGACCCTGCCGCTGATCAGCCGGCCGCCGGACAGCGCCAAACATGCCCGCCCCAGCCGCAGCGAATGGATCGTCTTGATAACGGCCGCCGGCGTATTCGGCATATGGTCCGGCCAGTACCTCGCCTTCATGACCTGGCTGCCCAAGAACCTGGTCAGCGAGAACGGCCTGGACCCCGATACGGCGGCACTGATCAATCTGATACCGGTGGTGGGGGTACTCGCCATGTGTGTCTTGACCGGCTTTCTGCTGCGCGCGGGGTTTTCCTACACGGCGCTCTTTTTCGGCGCGACCGCGCTGCAGGTGCCGATCTGGCTCTTTGCGCATGCCCTTGATCCCGTCTCCGGGCTGGTGGCGATCGCCGTCTACGGCATCGCCTGCGGCATCACGCCGGTCTGCCTGTTCGCCGTTCCCGGCCGGTTGCTGGGCGGCGAACGCGTCAGCCCGTGGGCCTTTGCGCCCATCATGTCAGGCCGGAACATCGGCAGCCTTGCCGCCCCAATCCTCCTGGGCGCGCTGATCAGCAACGAGGACTGGACCAACGTATGGCCGGTCTTCGCGGCGATCACCGCGGCGTCCGCCATAGGTGCGCTGTGGATCGGGCTCTCGCTGTCGCGGGCTGAAGGGAGAGTATCGCTGCGCTAGCTAGGGATTGAGGCGATAGCCCCCGGGCTCGGTGATCAACAGCCGAGCCTGGGAGGGGTCCTCCTCGATCTTCTGGCGCAGCCGGTAGATGTGCGTCTCCAGGGTATGGGTCGCGACACCGGCGTTATAGCCCCAGACCTTGTCGAGCAGTTCCTCGCGTCCGACCGCCTTGGCGCCGGAGCGATAGAGGAACTTCAGGATCGCCGCTTCCTTTTCGGTCAGGCGGATCTTCTGGTTCTTCTCGTCATGAACCAGCAGCTTGGCCGCCGGGCGGAAGGTGTAAGGGCCGATCGTGAAGACGGCGTCCTCGCTTTGCTCGTGCTGGCGCAACTGGGCGCGCACACGCGCCATCAGGACACCCAGCTTGAACGGCTTGGTGACATAGTCGTTGGCGCCGGATTCCAGGCCCAGAATGGTATCGGCCTCGCCATCGGCGGCGGTCAGCATGATGATCGGCATCTTGTGGCCGGACCGGCGCATCAGCCGGCACAGCTCGCGCCCGTCCATGTCGGGCAAACCGACATCCAGCAGCAGCAGGTCGAAACGGTCGTCCTTGACGATATCCATCGCCTCAGACCCGCTGCCGACCTCCTCGACGTCGAACTCTTCGTGCAAATGGAGCTGCTCGGCGAGTGAGTGGCGCAGCGCATCGTCATCGTCGACGATCAGAATGGATCGGCCAGTGGACATGGGCGGGTTCCCCTTCGGGCATGAACAAATCGGGATCGAAGCGTCAATGCTTCGTCATATGCTGCTCTATATAGTGTCGTTTTCGCGCGGTGCATCAGCCTGGATCATTTGAACGAAATGGCGGGAAAGTGCGCTTTTCGGCTCCGCAAGCTCCTCGATAATAGAAAAGTGATGATGGCCGGCCATGGTTTGCGCCGTCACCGGCACGCCTGCGCTGTCCAGGGCATCCGCGTATTGCGCGAGGTTACGGTGGAACTCGTCGGTCTCCTCGAAACCCACGGCAAGGTGGACGGGCACATGCGGTCTGGGCATGAAGGGCGCCAACCGGATCGGGCTGTTGCGCGCGGCGGCGTGGGCATCCAGCCGCAGATCGGCGTTCAGGAAGGTCGAGCGCAGGATATCGAGGTCATAGACGCCGCTGATCGCCATCATGCCGCGCACAAACCCCGGATAGATCCGGTTTTCGGTGAAGCCCGGCCAGTCGGTCGCCAGGACCATGGCGACCAGATGCCCGCCGGCCGAGTGGCCGCTGAGATGCAAACGTCGGCCATCGCCGTTCCAGTTGGACGCATTGTCGTGCAGCCAGACGGCGGCCTCGCGGCACTGGCGCACGATGACGTCCATCTCGACGGCCGGCGCCAGATCGTAGTTGATGACCGCGACGGTCGCCTTGGCGGGCGCCAGACCCATGGCGACGAAGCTGAAATTGGCCTTGTCGAGCGAGCGCCAGTAGCCGCCGTGAATGAACATGACGACCGGCGCACCGGCTTCGGAGGCCGGGAAGATGTCCAGTTTCTGCCCGGGATCGGGGCCATAGGCGATGTCGTAGTTACCGCGGAAGCCGTTGCGCGTCTGCTCGCTCAAGGTGTCGTAGCGGTCCAAGTAAGCCTGGTAGTCAGGGACCCGGCCGCGATTGTCGTACTGGGCGTCGAGCTCCTCGCGGCTGAGGCCGCGGAACGTCTGCGATGGCATGGGCGCTTTCTATCCGCAGGTCGGTAGGATCGAGGTTAGAGTCGGCGCACCCCGTCGCGCAAGGGGCCGTCGGCAGGCAAACCGGAACCGGCCGGTCACAGCGGGCTGGTGATGCCCTTTGAACGGAACGTGCTCTAGCTTACATACTGTGACGCCGCCGCGCCGTCTGGCCGGCCTTTCGCCACGGAGTAACGCGCCCATCATGACCGCAAAACCCCTGCGCGCCGACCAGGTCGGCAAACCGTCGTTCGCCGACCGCTTCACCTTGCCCGAGGCCGACGACGACGACATCCGCCTGTTCGATCTGCCGAGCCACAAGCGCGCCCGCGAAGCCCTGGACTTCGCCCTGCCCATCCGGGACATCGGCTACAACATCTTCGTGCTGGGCGAGGACCGCACCGGTCGCATGGACGCCACCCTGACCTATGTGAAGGACTTTATCGAAGGCCGGAAACCGTCGGACGACTGGATCTATCTGAACAACTTCCGGCGCCCCCACAAACCGCGCCCGATCCGCTTGCCCGCCGGCAAGGGCCGCCGATTCCGCGACGACATGAGCGAGCTGGTGCCGGCCATCACCGAGGCCCTGCGCAAAGCCTTTACCGGCGATGCCTATGCCGACGAGGTGCGCACCGAGCAGGAACGCACCAAAAAACATCTGGATGAGGCCTATAACGGGCTGCGCGAACAGGCGCGGGCCGAGGGTCTGGACGTGTGGTCCAGCCAGCAGGGTCTGTCCCTGGTCGTCTTGGGCGACGACGGCAAGCCGCGCAGCCAGGAAGAGCTGATGGCGCTGCCGGACGAGGAGCGCAAGCGTCTGGAGCAGGCCATCGATCGGCTGAACCCCGCCATGGTGGAGATGCGCGCGACAGCGCGGCGCGCCGAGGTCGACCTGGCGCGCAACATCCGCGAAATCAACCGCCGCATCGCCGACGAGACCACCGGCACGTTGCTGACCGACCTGGAAGAGGAGTACGCCGCCCACCCCGGTCTGCGCCGTTGGCTGGTCGAGCTGAGGAACGACATTCTGGACAACCTGCATCTGTTTCAGGTGCACGAGGCGCCGGAGGGCCAGGTAAAGCAGGACCCGACGACGCGCTATGCGGTCAACCTGCTGGTCGATAACGGCGACACCAAACACCCGAACGTCGTGCTGGAAGCCAACCCGACCTACCAGAACATTTTCGGCTCGATTGAATACCGGCCGGTCAGCGGGACGCTGCAGACCGATTTCACGATGATCCGCGGCGGCGCCTTGCACCGGGCCAATGGCGGCATTCTTGTCCTGCGCGCCGAGGCGATCGCGGCGGAACCGGCAACCTGGCACTTTTTAAAAGGCGCGCTTCGCGACAATGAAATCCGGATCGAGGAGCTCTATCGTTTCGGCGGCGTGCCGATGACCGGCACACCCCAGCCCAAGCCGATCCCGTTGGACGTCAAGGTCGTCTTGATCGGCGCGCCGATCTGGTATCGGCGGTTCTTGGGTCTTGATTCGGACTTCCGAACCTTCTTCAAGATCAAAGCGGAGATCGACGGCGAGGTCGAAGCCGAAGGCGACAACGCCAACATCCAAACCTTCGCGCGCCTGATCCAAAGAGCGGCCAGGAGAGCCGGGCGGGTCTGCGACGCCGGCGCGATCGACAACCTGATGGGCCACGCCGCGCGATGGGCATCCGACCGTAACAAACTGTCGGCGCGTTTCGAGCTGGTCGAAGACGTCCTGACCGAAGCCTGCCTGCTGTGCGGCAAAGACCAGCCGCTGACCGCCGAACAGGTCGAGAAGGCGCTGAACGAGCGGCTCAGGCGCAACAGCCGGCCTGAAGACCGCAGCCAGGAGCAGATCGAAAAAGGCTCGGTCATGATCGATACGGACGGTACCGCGCCGGGCCAGGTCAACGGCCTGGTCTATCTGGACGTGGGCGATCACACGTTCGGTCTGCCGTCACGCATCACCGCGCGCGCGTCGGTCGGTTCCTACGGCGTCGTGAACATCGAACGCATGGTCAACATGGGCGGGCCGATCCAGCAGAAGGGCGCGTTGATCGTCGAGGGCTTTTTGTCGGGCCTGTTTGCCCGGCGTTTCCCTCTTTCATTCTCGTGCTCGATCACGTTCGAGCAATCCTATGGCGGCGTCGAGGGCGACAGCGCCTCGCTTGCCGAGGTGTGCGCGATCCTGTCGGCGCTCTCGGGCCTGCCGCTGCGCCAAGACATCGCCATGACCGGTTCGATCAACCAGGCCGGCGACGTCCAGACGATCGGCGGCGCCATCGAAAAAATCGAAGGATTCTACCGGATCTGCTCCGAGCGCGGCCTGACCGGCAACCAAGGCGCGCTGGTGCCCGCGGCCAACGAGCGCAACCTGATCCTGAAGCCCGACATCGTCGAGGCGGTGTCCGATGGCCGGTTTCACGTCTGGAGCGCGACGCGGGTGAGCGATGCCATCGAGCTTCTGACCGGCCGGCCCGCCGGCGAACCGGACGCCGACGGCAATTTCCCGCCCGACAGTGTCTTCGGCCTGGCCATGGCGCAGCTTGAGACGTTCGACCAGGCGCTAACCGAACGCGGCGCCGTGCGCCTGGCCCGCCGCTGACGATGGCGGCCGACCTGGTGGTCTCGCCGGACGGACGCGCGAGACTGGGACGCCGCGGCTTTCGCTGTGCCGTCGGCCGCGGCGGCGTCAGGCGGTTCAAGCTGGAAGGCGACGGCGCCACACCGTCGGGCGACTTTCCGCTGCGCCGCCTGTTCTACCGTCCCGACCGCATCCGTGATCCGCAGACCGGCCTGCCCCGCGTCACCCTGACGCCGGCCGATGGCTGGTGCGATGACCCCAGCGATCCCAACTACAACCGGCCGGTCAAGCGGCCGTTCTGGAAAGGCCACGAGGTCATGTGGCGCGGCGATCACCTCTACGATCTCGTCGTCGATGTCGGTTACAACGACGACCCGCCGGTTCCCGGCCGGGGCAGCGCGATCTTTCTGCATCTCGCACGTCCCGACTACAGCCCGACGGAGGGCTGTGTCGCCTTTTCGCGCGATGACTTCCTGTGGATTCTGTCGCGACTGACGCCGCTGTCACGCCTGATCGTCGAACCCGGGTGACCTGGCTGTCAGGCGGAGGGCGGCGGCGCCCGATGCCCGAAGATGGCCGTGCCGACTCGGACATGGGTCGCACCGAAGGTGACGGCGACGGGGAAGTCGCCGCTCATCCCCATCGAGAGCCGGTCAAGCCCGTTGCGCTCTGCGATCGTGCGCAGCAGCGCGAAGTGCATGGACGGCTCCTCGTCGAACGGCGGAATGCACATCAGCCCGACCACGTTCAGCCCGGCCTCGCGCGCGACGGCGACCAGCCCGTCGGTATCGTCAGGCAGCACGCCGGCCTTCTGCGCTTCCTCGCCCGTGTTGACCTGCACGAAGCAGGCGGGATGGCGATCCTGCTTGGTCATCTCCTTGGCCAGCACGTGGACCAGCTTTTCGCGGTCGACGGTCTGGATGACGTCGAACAGCGCGACCGCGTTCTTGGCCTTGTTGGTCTGCAGCGGGCCGATCAGGTGAAGCTCGATATCGGCGAACTGCTGCTTCAAGTCCGGCCACTTGGTCTCCGCCTCCTGCACGCGGTTCTCGCCGAACACGCGATGACCGGCCTGAAGGACGGGCAGAATATGAGCGGCGTCGTGGGTCTTGCTGACCGCGATCAAGGTGACGTCGTCGCCCTTCCTGCCGGCGTCACGCGCGGCATCCGCGATCGCCGCATGCACGTCGGCAAGGTTCGCCGCAACGTCTATGTCATCACCCGTCATGTCCGCCGTTTCCATAACCGAACCGTGCCATCTGCGCGCCGTGGTCCGCCACAATACGGGCAGACTGTGCATCGGTCAGCACCTGACGCCACGCGCCGGATTGCCCGGCGCGAAAAAACTGCTCCTGGCGGTGCGAGCGCTCGATGAAACCGATGTCCTTTTCCTGGCGGCTGAGCTGGTCGAAGGACGTGTTGGCGAGCGCGCGGCCGAACACCTGATCGTCGCACGTGATGCCCAGAAACCGCATGATGCCGGCAAAGGACGTCTCGGGGTCGCCAAGCAGGTCCTCGTATCGAACGGCGTGAACCCTGTCGTTGCCCGGCGCCGTCCATGTCGCGACATTCTGCGACCAACTGCCGGGGAACTCCGTGACATGGGTCTCGTCAAGCCGGGTATGGGCGTGCTCGGTCGCCATGATCTCGATGATCCGATCGATGGTCACCGCCAGATGATCGGCATAGGAAACGGCGACGTCGCGGGGATCGCGCACCAGATAGACGGCGCCTGCCGTGACGTCGGTCGCGTGGCTTGGCCTGCCGCCGATGCGGGTGAGCGCCGAGTGGGTCTTGACCAGCATGGTGGCCGCGCCGGACCCGGCGAGCGAACGCTGCACTTGGGCCCTGAGCGCGGCGATACCGGCATCGCCCAGTTTGTCGAGCGGCCGGTCGGCAACACGCTCGAAATCGGGGCGCCACGCATCGCTGCGCGATGACTTCGCGAGCGCGTTGAGGTCAAGCGGTCCGCCTTTGTCGTGCAACACGTTGTGCAGGAACGCCCGCAGCCACGTGTTGCCGGATTTCGGATAGCTGGCGAGCCAGACGATCGAACCCATTATGCGCTGCCTAGGACCCGTCCGGCAGATAACCGAAACGGGCCATCTGCGGGCGATGCGCCTCGACGATCCGTTGCACCTGGGCGTCGCTCAACACCTCGCGCCATTCCGCGACGCGGCCCGAACGGAAGAAGTGATCCTGCACCGGCGTGCGCTCAACAAAGCCGGCTTGCGCCTCCATCTCTCTGGCCGTGTCGAACGCCGCGTGCCGGACCGCGCGCTCGATTTTCTCCGGCGTCGTCTGGACCCGCATAAAGGCCGCGAGGTCGCTGAAGGCCTTGAGGGCGTCGGCGGTCATGTCCTCGTAACGCATGACGTGAACCATGGGGCTCTCGGACGCAGTCCAGCTCGCCACATGCTGCGACCAACTGCCCATGACTTCGTAGACATTGGTCGCATTGGTCGGCGTGCGGAACATATCGGTCGCCATAATATCGATCATCGCGTCGACATCGATGCCCTGGTGATGGGCGTAGGAAATGACGACGTCGAGCGGATTTCTTACGACGTAGACCGCGCCGTGGGTCACGGCCATGTTGATCGTGGGAACACCACCCACCTTGACGAAGGCGCTGTGTGTCTTGACCGGAATGACCCCCTCGCGCGTCTGGCTGATGCGCTCTTGCACGCGGGGTCTCAGGCGCGCGATCTCGGCATCCGACCACGCTTGCCAGGGCCGCTGATCGAACAACGCAAAACCCGCGGTGCCCGGTTCGGCCAGCGTCACCTCACCGATCCGGTTGATATCGAACGGCGTCGCGCTGTCCGCCAAGAGGTTGCTGATGAAAAGACGCAGCCACGTGTTGCCGGATTTCGGATAACTGGCGAGCCACAAGATCCTGCCCATGCGTCGACCTTACATGCCGTCCGGCACGTAGCCGAAGCGCGCCATTTGCACGCGATGCCGCTCGACGAAACGGGCTAACTGGTCATCGTTGAGCACATCACGCCAGCCGCCGCTGCGGCCTTCGCCAAAGAAACGTTCCTGGTTTTTCGTGCGCTCATGAAAGCCGTCCTCGTCTTCAAGACGGCGCAACACGGCGATCTGCGAGTGTGAGACCGCGCGCGACAGATCCTCCGGCGTCACGTCAAGTGTCAGAAACCGGCAGACCTTGGCAAACGCCGCTTCCGTATCGTCGATCATGTCTTCGTAGCGCAGGACATGGATTGCCGGATTGGGCTGCGCGGTCCAGCTCGCCACGTTCTGCGACCAGCCGCCTTGCACGAACTCCGTCAGATCGTCGGTCCGCGGCAGCATGTGGCCGGGCGTCGACATCAAGGTGATGGTCGCATCGTAATCAAGTCCGGCATGGCGAGCGTAAGAAACGATGATGTCGAGAGGGTTTCGGACAATGTAGACGGCACCGGCGGTGACCGACATGTCGAAGGCCGGATGACCGCACATGGGCATCAGGGCGGCATGTGTTTTGACAAAGATGCTGTCGTCGCGCAGGCCCGCCAGGTGGCGTTGTACCTCTAGCCGCATCTGCGCGACATCGTCGCTCGACCACGACTCAGGCGGCCGATCGTCGACGTCGCGGTACCAGCGCATCACCGTATCGCTGGTCGACATGCGGCTGACATCGTCCAGACGCGCGGGATCGTCCGATCCGGTGAAAAGGTTCAACAGCAACATCCTGAGCCAGGTGTTGCCGGATTTTGGATAGCTGGCAAGCCAGACAATGCTGCCCATGGGTAGGCCGCCAAGTCCTTGGTTATGACCGCGCGCGCAAACGCAAGCGCGCGCTCGTCACGCTAAAAACCCTCGGGAACATAGCCGAACCGATCCATCTGAGCCCGGTGCACTTCGACAATGGATCTGACCTGTTGGTCGGTCAACTCGTCGCGCCAACCACCTGCCCTGCCCTGCCGGAAGAAACGCTTTTGAATGCTTGTCTTCTCCTGGAAGCCGTCGCGCTCCTCGAGCTTGCGCAGAACCTTGAACGACGAGTTCTTGACCGCCTTTTCGATCCGCGCGCGCGGTGCGTCGACATGCAGGAACTTGGTGAGGTTCGTGAAGACCTTGATGGGACGCTGCAACAGGTCTTCGTACCGGATGACGTGTAGCGCCGGGTTCGGACGCATTGTCCAGCTTTCCACGTTCTGAGACCAATTGCCCCAGGGTTCCCCCGTTAAGGTCTCCGTCGTCGGCGTCTCGAAGTTCGCCAGGTTCATCATCTCAATAGTCTGGTCGATCGTCAGGCCCTGATGATCGGACAGCGACGAGACGATATCCAACGGATTTCGGACCAGATAAATGGCACCCGCGGTTACACCCATGTTGATCGTCGGATGGTGGCGGACCTCCAACACGGCCAAATGGGTCTTGCAGAAGATGGTGTGGGGACGACTGTCCGCGATCATCTCTTGCACCCTCGGCCGCATCGCGGCGACATCCTCCGGCGTCCAATCGCTCCACGACCGCTTGTCAAACATCTGGAAGTTGGGCAGCGCCGCTTCGTTTGCGGTCAGCTCATCCATCTTATTGATATCAAACGGTGTTTGGGGATTTCGGAACAGGTTGTGCAGGAAGGCGCGGGTCCAGGTATTGCCCGACTTCGGATAGCTCGCAAGCCAAACGATGCGGCCCATGACGCTACCTAGTAACCCTCGGGAACGTAACCGAACCGCGTCATCTGCTCGCGGTGCGTATCGACGATCATGGAGACCTGGTCGTTCGTCAGAACATCGCGCCACTCGCCGGACTTGCCGCTGCGGAAGAAGCGTTCCTGCATGGGCGAGCGTTCCACAAATCCGAACTTGTCCTCCTGCGCGCGCAATACTTTGAACGAGGAGTTCTTGATCGCCCTTTCGATCCGGCCACGCGGCGCGTCGAGCTGCAGGAACTTCGTCACGCCGGCGAATGTCTTCGCCGGCAGTTTCTTGAGATCCTCATAGCGGACGACATGCACCATCTCGCCGCCGCCAGCGGTCCAGCTCGCGACGTGCTGGGACCAGTTGCCCAAGGCTTCCGTCACGTTGCTCCCACCAGCGGGCGTTTCAAAATTCTCGGTCGCCATCATTCGTGCGGCCGTGGTGATGTCGACGCCCTGAAAATCGGCGAACGAAATGACGACATCGAGCGGGTTGCGAATGATGTAGATGGCGCCGGCCGAGACTTGCATGTTGATGGTTGGATAACCTCTGATCGACATCAGGGCACAATGCGTCTTGCAGAAGACCGAACCGGGTTGAGACTGGGCGATCATCTCATGAACACGCGGGCGCATGCGGGCGATGTCTTCGGCGCTCCATTCTTCCGGCTTGCGGCTGTCGATCAATCGGTACCAGCCGTTCGACGACTCACCCTGGCTCAGGCTTCCGGTCATATCGTTGATGTTCATCGCCTGCTTGGGATCGCGAAACAGGTTGTGCAGGAACGCTCGCATCCAGGTGTTGCCGGACTTCGGATAACTGGCGAGCCAGACAATGTTGCCCATGGTGTACCTCGCCCTGCCTAGAATCCCGCCGGCACGTAGCCGAAGCGCTGCATCTGGTCACGGTGATTGGCAACAACACGCGCGACTTGGTCGTCGTTCAATTCGTCCTTCCAGTGCCCGGCCGTGCCTTTGCGGAAGAACCGCTCCTGTGCGGGGGATCGCTCGGCGAAGCCATGCTTGTCTTCCTGGGCGCGCAGAACTTTGAACGATGAGTTCTTGACCGCCTTCTCAATGCGCGCGCGCGGTGCATCAACGCCGAGGAACTTCGTAACGCCGACAAACGTCTTTATCGGCGATTTCACCATATCCTCGTAACGCACAACGTGCAGCTGAGGGTTTGGCGTACCTGTCCAGGACTCGATGTTCTGCGTCCATGAGCCCAGAGGCTCGGAAACATTGTCCTTGTCGTTGGGACGCTCGCAGTTATGCGTACCCAGGATCGTGATGGCCTTATCGGCATCAACACCCTGGAAGTCGGCAAAGGAAAGCACGACGTCGAGCGGATTGCGGACGATGTAGATCGCGCCTGCCGAGACCTCCAGATTGACGGTCGCGTGACCGCGCAGGTTCAACAGCGCGCAGTGTGTCTTGCAGAAGACGGTGCCCGGATGGTTGTCGGCGATAAGGCGATGCACCTTGGGCCGCATGGCGTCGATGTCCTCGCGCGTCCATTCTTCCGGCGGTCGAGGGTCGAGCATCTTGTACCACTTCATCACCGCCTCACCGGTCGATATCAGACCGCCACCGATCTCGTTAATGTTCAGCGGTTCATTGGGATTGCGAAACAGGTTGTGCACGAACGCCCGCATCCAGGTGTTCCCGGACTTGGGATAGCTCGCTAGCCAGATGATGTTGCCCACGGCGCGCCCGCCTTGCTAGTAGCCCTGAGGCACGTAGTCGAAACGGGCCATTTGCTGACGATGGGTCCCCACGATCGATCGTGCCTGATCATCATTCAGTTCGCGACGCCACCCGCCAACTTTTCCGGAACGGAAAAAACGTTCCTGTTTTTCGGTTCGCTCGGCGAAACCGTCCCTTTGCTCCATCGCCCTCAACGTTTCAAAGGAGGAGAACTTAAGGGCGCGTTCCATTCTCTCCGAGGGCGGCTTCAAACCCAGGAAGCGGACGAGACCGCCGAAGGTTTCGGCCGGCCGCTCAACCATGTCTTCGTACCGCATGACGTGCAGTGCGGGATTGGGGCGGGCCGTCCAACTTAGAACGTGCTGGCTCCAGCTACCGATAAGATGGGGTACCTGGAGTTTCAGACCGGGTAGAACGTGACCGTCTTCGTTCATGACCTCGACAATCCGATCCAGGCCCTGTCCTGAATGCGACGCATAGGATGCGACGACATCAAGAGGGTTACGGACAATGTAAATGGCGCCAGCGGTTTGTGCAGCATCGATCGCGGGATGACCGTGCCAGGACATCAGCGCGCAGTGTGTCTTTACGAAGATGCTGTCGGGCGCGTGCTTGGCAATCTCGCGTTGGGCGGCGGAACGCAGCCTGGCGACCTTCGCCTCTTCCCAAACGTCCCATGTTTCACCCGATGCCTGCTCGAACCAAAGGCGCATCGTGTCCAGCGGCGACATGGCACCAATTTCATCTGGGGAGAACGGCTGTTTCGGATTCATAAACAGGTGCAAAAGGAAGGCCCGTGTCCACGTATTGCCGGACTTCGGGTAGGACGCAATCCAGATAATCTTGCGCGACGTCACGTGTCAGCATTCCTTCGGCAGATAACCGAAGCGCTCCATTGCGTCGCGATGGGCATCAACGACCCGCGCCACCTGATCGTCGGAAAGCACGTCGCGCCACTGGCCCGCGGTGCCTGCGCGAAAGAACCGTTCGGCGTGTTCGCTGCGCTCGACAAATCCGTCTCTGTCTTCCTGGTTGCGCAAGACCTTAAAGGATGCGTGGCGGATGGCGCGTTCGATCCGCGCACGCGGCGCGGACAACCCGAGAAACGCCACCAGATCCGCGAACGTCCGATAGGTGTCGTCCAGCATGTCCTCGTAGCGCACGACGTGCAGACCGGGGCTTGGTCGACCGGTCCAGCTCTCGACATGCTGGGACCAGCTGCCGATGAAGTCGATCATCAGGTTGTCGGACATCGATGTATGGCTGTTATCAGTCGCCATAAGATCAATAACATCATCGGCCGGTCGGCCCAGGTGATGGCTGAACGACACGGCAACGTCAAGCGGATTGCGAACGATGTAGATCGCGCCCGCGGTAACCGCCATGTTGATCGTCGGATGACCGGCAAACTGCAGCACGGCGCTGTGTGTTTTGACGAAACGGGACCCCGGCGCCTCGCGAGCAAGCGCTGCCTGAACGGGCAGCCTGAGTGCAGCGACCTGCTCCGGCGTCATGTTGTCCAAGGACCGTCCCGCGACCGCCGCGTAGTGCTCGGGCGTGACATCGCCCGCCGTTAGATCGCCCAGCCGGTTGATCTGATGAGGTTGTTGGCCTTTGAGCATCAGATTGTGCAGGAACGCCCGCATCCAGGTATTGCCGGATTTCGGGTAGCTCGCAAGCCAGATCAGATTGCCCATGTGCGCCGCGGAGAGGTTTCGAAGAGGCGCCCTGCGGTCACCGAAGGCGGTTGGTCTAACACAGGATACGCGGACGAAAAAAGGGGCGGCCGAAGCCGCCCCTTCTCGACATGTCCTGAACTTTGGACAGATCAGAAGCTGATCAACAGACCGGCACCACCGAAGTAGGTGTCGTAGTCGCGGTTGACCACACCGTCGTCGAACTGGTCGAAGCCCACAGCGCCGGTAACGGCGATGCCCGGGCCCAGATCATACTGGCCCATCAGGCGGTAGGCGTCGAACTCGTCGGTGACAGCACCGGCAACCAGCGTACCCGGAGCATAGTCGATTTCCTGGTGCAGCCAGTAGATACCAGCACTCCAGGGACCGTCAGCATAGTACGACAAACCAAGGTCGTAGGCTTCAACGTCGGTACCGGCGACGTTGAAGTTGTCGTCGGTGCTCAGATACGAACCACCGAGACCCCAGTTGCCGTAGTACAGCACGATACCGGCGTTCCACGACTCAGAGTCCGTGGTGCCGATATTGGCAGGCAGGTTCTGGATGGCCTTGTTGGCAACATCAAGATAACCACCGGCCACGGTCAGACCGACATCGCCGATCTCGCCGTCGTAACGCGCGGCGACCGACCATGTCTCGCCATGGGTACCAGCAGGCGTTGTCGCCGTACCGCCGATCTGGACCGGCAGCAGGTAGACACCAGCGGGAACCGCTTCCTTGTTGTCCGGCGCGTACGACACACCGAACTGGAAGCCATTGAACACCGGCGAGAAGTAGAACACGCGCGCATCGTCACCCGTCTGATTGGGGAACGTGGCGAACGTCGCGTACGAACCTGCCGCGAAGCGCGAACGGTTAAGACCTGTCGTCTGAGCAAAGAACTGCGACAGACCGTTGGCGAACACGGTCGGGGTGTTGGCGCCGAACACATAGTTAATGTAAGGCGCAGCCGTCGCCATGATGTACGACGCCGGGTCATCGTTACCGATGCGGAACTGGCCGAACGAGCCTTCGATATAGGCGTAGTTCTCGTCCAGCTGATCGCCCTGGGTCTCGCCCTCGATCTCGATGCGAACACCGACTTCAAGGCCGTTATCCAGAACCGTCTTACCGCGAACCTGCAACTCGCCATCAAACTTGATGTCGTGGTCGCCTTTGTTGAAACCGGGCTCGTTCGGAATCGAAACGCCGTTACCCGCCGAATCATCGTTATCG
>JANQGO010000132.1 GCA_028277285.1 Alphaproteobacteria bacterium
TGGAGATCTTCGTCGACACCCCGCTGGAGGTGTGCGAGGGACGCGACCCCAAAGGCCTCTATGAAAAGGCACGGGCCGGCAAGATCGCCAACTTCACCGGCATCGACTCGCCGTATGAAGCACCGGAAGCCGCGGAGCTTGTTCTGAAGACCGAGGCGATGTCCGCCGAGGACTCCGCCGATCAGGTTATCGCCATGCTGCGCCAGAGGGGCATGATCACCTGATCGCCGTCTGATAGAGTCCCCATCGGCTGAATTGTTGGGGGCGTCATGGCGAAGAAACAAGCGGTTCAAGCACCGAAGGACGTTCCCTTGTTCGCCGACCAGCCGATGCGCGTCGGCTACGACGAGACACGTCGCTTTTTGTGGGGCGATGAGCAGTCGGGCGAGGTCAACGACATCATCTACGGGCGTGGTCAGTCCATTAGCTGCCTGATCTTCACGTTGGCGCCGGGCCGAAACTTCCGCAGTTCCGAACGGTGGAAAGCGTTGTTCGATCAGGACCGCTTCTATTACGTGCTGGAAGGCGAATTGACGATCCAGGATCCGGAAACCGGCGATGTCGCGGTCGCCCGGCCCGGCGAAGCCGTCTTCTGGCGCGGCGCCAAATGGCATTTCGGTTTCAACGTCGGCACGGTCGAGACCGTCGTACTCGATTGGTACGCGCCCCAGGAACGGCCGCCGGACGTTCCCGAGGTCGTCTTCGGGGAGACGAAGCCGGACCTGGGCGAGGTTGCGAACGCGCGCCGCGATCTTCTCGGCAGGTGGCCTGCGGCGTTACCGGATGAACGCGACCGCCGGCTGCGCGACGGTGCGGTCGTCACCCTGACGGAGAACGACGCCCTTCACGTCCTGCAGGGCGAGACGTCCCAGGCCCGTGAATCGCTTTTTGTCAGCACCGATCAGTTGACGGCCGGCAGCCTGACCTTGCCGGCGTCGTTTCGCGGCGATGTCGTTGTCCACGAGGGCGGCGACAAGGTGATTTTGTGCGAGACGGGACGCGTCAACGTCCATCTGCCGGACAGCTTCGAGTGGTATGAGTTGGGCGAAAAGGACTGCCTCTACCTGCCGCGCGGCACGCCGCATCAGTTCTGGAACTACACGGGCGAGGCGGCGCGCGCCATGTTCTATGTCGTGCCCGACTATGCCTGACTGACGCCGCATCAACGTCCGGACCGCCCTCACCAGGGCACGCGCTAACACGGGTGTCATCACCGGGCTCTATCGATTAGCATGCGCGCCGCGCGTTTTATCGATGGAGAGATTGTATGGCCTGGACCGGCAAGATCCTGCGTGTCGACCTCAGCGCCGGCACGTGCACCGGCGAACCGCTGAACGCCGAATGGGCAGAACAGTATCTGGGCCAACGCGGCCTTGCCTCCAAGTATCTCTATGAGGAGATGGACCCGGTCGTCGATGCGCTCGACCCGGGCAACGTGTTGATCTTCGCGACCGGCCCTCTGACCGGCACCATGGCGCCGACCGCCGGGCGTTACTCGGTGGTGACGAAAGGCGCCCTGACCGGCGCCATCGCCTGTTCGAACTCCGGCGGCAAGGTCGGTGCGGAGATCAAGATCGCCGGCTGGGACCTCGTCATCATCAAGGGCAGGTCGGCGAAGCCCGTCTACCTGCATATCCACGACGACGAGGCGGAACTGCGCGACGCCGGCCATCTGTGGGGCCGTTCGGTCTGGGACATCGAGCCGGCAATCAAGGCCGAGCTGGGCGATCCCGAAACCAAGGTGGCGTCGATCGGGCGCGCCGGCGAGGAAGGTGTCCGCTTTGCCTGCGTCGTCAACGATCTGCACCGTGCCGCCGGACGCTCCGGCGTGGGCGCGGTCATGGGCTCGAAGAACCTGAAGGCGGTGGTCGCGCGCGGCACCAAAGGCGTGACGGCTCACGACGGCAAGGCGTTCATGGCCGCGGTCAACGCGGCCAAAGGCTCGCTGCAACCCCACCCCACCCGTAAGCGCCTGTCGACCATTGGCACCCATGCCATGCTGGATGTCACGCACAAGTTCGGCAGCCTGCCGACGATGAACGAGCGGGCGGTCCAGTTCGACGGTGCCGACAAGATCAACGCGGCGGCTTCGCGCAAAGTCCGCCAGAGCGACGGCAAGGCGAACCTTGTCGCCACCAAGGCCTGCTTCGCCTGCACCATCGCCTGCGGGCGTATCGCCACGATCGACCCCGAACACTTCTCGGTGAAGGACAAGCCGCAATACCACCACGCGTCCGGCGGGCTGGAGTACGAGAACGCGTTCGCGCTGGGCGCCATGGTCGGTGTCGACGATATCGACGCCGTGACCTATGCCAACTTCCTGTGCAACGAGGACGGCATGGACACCATCAGCTTCGGCGGTGCGCTCGCGGCTGCCATGGAGCTCTATGAGGAAGGTATCATCACCAAGGAAGAGACGGGTGGCGTCGATCTTTCGTTCGGCTCGGCCGAGGGTCTTGTCGCCATGAGCGAACAGACGGCCAAAGGCGAAGGCTTCGGCCAAGTGGTCGGCCTGGGCGCAAAGCGGCTCTGCGAAAAGTACGGCCGGCCGGAGCTCGCCATGGTCGTCAAGGGCCAGGAGTTTGCCGGCTATGACCCCCGCGCCATGCAGGGCATGGCCTTGGCATACGCGACGTCGAATCGCGGCGCGTGCCATCTGCGCGCCAGCCCCTTCCAGTCGGACTTCCAGACCCAGGAACTCGACGACAAGGTCGAGATCGTGCGCACCACCCAGGACGAGCGTGCCGCGTCCTTTGACTCCGCGGGCATTTGCGCCTTTGTCGGCGGCGCGATCTCGGTCGATCAGATCGCGGCGATGCTGGACGGCGACCTTGAAGGCACTTGGACTGTCGACAGGATCCGCGAAACCGGCGAGCGCATCTGGAACCTGGAACGCCTGTTCAACATTAAGGCCGGCCTGGGCCGCGCCGACGATACGCTGCCGCCGCGCATGCTGAACGAGCCGGCACCCTCAGGCACTGCCAAGGGCCAGGTCGCGCGGCTCGGCGAGATGTTGCCAGACTACTACGACAGCCGCGGCTGGGACGAGGAAGGCAACCCGCGCGGTCAGACCCTGACCCGGCTGGGCCTTGCGTAAGACATGAAGATTGCGGTTCGGCTGGTCGCCTATGTCGGCGACGCCATACCGAACATAGACGAGGCCGGCGAAGGCGAGATCGACCTGCCCGACGGCGCGACAGTCGCCGATGCGCTGGCGATCCTCGATGTCGCGGCGGCTGAAATGTACATGACCCTGGTCAACGACGCAGTCGTCCGTCCCTCCGTTCAGGACGAAACCGAGCTGAATGACGGTGACGAACTCACTGTCTTTCCACCGATCAAGGG
Organism: Alphaproteobacteria bacterium; assembly: GCA_028277285.1. GTDB lineage: Bacteria > Pseudomonadota > Alphaproteobacteria > SP197 > SP197 > JANQGO01. The sequence continues at coordinate 3,346 of JANQGO010000132.1, forward strand.
CGGCTGATCAGCGGACCTCGATCTCAAGATCCGTCGGGCCGCCATCGGCGTTGATCGTCCAGCCTTCGATCTTCAGGTCGAATGGGCAGGAGGAGACGATACAGACCAGATCCATCAGCGCCGCCATCTCGACATAGGCGCCGGGCGCCACCGGGTTGGGCGGCGAGAGCAGGGCGCCTTCGGGATCGACCAGCGTGTTGGTGAAAAAGTTGACCGGCTGCGGCGTGACGGCGACCGGATGACCGCGCTCGTTCATGGCGATCGCCAGGTTTTCCGAGCAACTGCGGTGGTGGCCTTCGAAGCCGAACTGCTCGTAACGTTTCTGGTCACAAGCCGCGATCAGCATGTCGTGACAGCCTTGCGCCGTATCGCCGGTCAACGTCAGCATCGGCCGGCGAAAGCGTGACAGAAACTGGTCGCCCGGGCGCGGCTTGACGCTGCGCGTCGTGACCCACGTGTGCATGGGCGACA
>JANQGO010000298.1 GCA_028277285.1 Alphaproteobacteria bacterium
CGGCAGCATGTGATCGCCGTGGAAGGCGTCGGGGTTCATGAGCCAGCCGTCGACCATCTTCCGGGCCTGCTCGGCGGTCGCTGCGCCGCAGACCAGCGGGAAAAAGCTGGTCGGCGCGATGCTGTCGGTGAACTTGCCGGACCACAGGCGGTTGGCGAACACTTGGCGCTCGCCATCCCACAACTGATCGCGGATCCGTTCCTTGAGGCCTGTCGTCAGGCGCTCCAGGCGGTCGGCCTCATCCAGATGGCCGAGGGCGCGGGCGATGTGGGCGAGGATCTCGCCGTCCAGCGCGACGAAGCTGTTGAGCGCGACGTCCTCGCAGTCGAGCGTGTGGACGTCCTCCATCAGCGTCGCTTCGTCATGGATCGGCGAGTTGTCCATCATGGACTCGTCCTTGGCCGCGAGCTTGGTGCCGCGGTAAAGGCCTGTGCCGACCGGCGAGGTGCCGAACTCCAGAAGACCGTTCTTGTTGCCGTCGCGCTCGCGCCACCACCAGTCGTGGTTGCTTTTGAGGACCGGCCAAGCGTCTTCCAGGAAACGCCGGTCGCCGGTTCTTAGGTAGTGGCACCAGGTGGTGAAGCCGACGACCGGGGGCTGGGAGCGGTCGACCCAGCTGTCGTTGCCGGTCAGAAGGCAGGGCAGGTTGCCGGCTTCCGCGACGCCGTCGAACACGGCTTTCTGGTTCTCGTGGCCGAGATCGGCGTCGAAAAGGCCGCCCATCATGCCGTGATAGACGACGTCGTTGAGCCAGACACCCCAGCCGCCGAACTTCTGGGCGACCCAGTTGCGGCTGAGCGAGGTGTACGGACGCTTGTTGTGGATGTCGAAGACCGTGTTCCAGGCGACGCAGTCGCGCACCGCATCCAGCGCGCCGGCGAACTTGCCCGTGTGATGCGTGGGCATGGGCTCCGGCTGTGGTTCCTTCAGCGCGTTGATCAGCTTGGCGGAGGCTTCCTTGCGGGTCGGCGCATGGGTCAGCGCGACCTCGAATTCGGCCATTTCCTCAAGATTGTAACGCAGCACACCGAGCGGGCCGCTGGTGCCGCGTGATGCCAGGTAGAAGTAGCCCTTTTCTTCGTACTCCTGCTTCAGATCGTCGAAGCCGCCGTGGAAGGTCGCCATCAGAGGGAAGCGCGGTCCGCGTACGACGACGTCGCCATGGCCGGTCCAGAGCGCCATCTCGGTCGAGTCCGGGTCATAGGACCAAATGTGCTCGCCGTCATGGGCATGCTCGTCGCGCCACAGGCAGACCAGCAGCCAGAAGCGCAGGCCCCACTCGCCGAACGCCAGCGTCTTCCAGCCGATCTTCAGAACGTCGTCGTCGTCCTTCGACATGCGCACCGCGAGTTTGGTGCCCGCGTGCTCGAACTCGAGGGTGATGTCGGTGGCATCGACCGTGCGCGGCCCCAGCGTCACGCCGTTCCTGTGGCCGGGCGGCAGCCGTGTGAAGGTGCCGGCGGCATCGGAATAGGCGGCGAGGCCGACATGGACGCCGGTCGGCAGGTGCACGAGTTCCGCCGGATAGACGGCGTCCCACGTGTTCCATGCGCGCTGGTCGGGAACGGACCGGCCGCTCATGACACCGTCCAGTGGGCGAGGACTTCATCGGTCGTACCGATCTCGATCTGGTCCTCGAACCGGCGGTAGACATGATCCATGGTCGCGGCGTGCGACGCGGGGTTCGAGCTGTGGACCGCATCGGACGGGATGACGACCCGGTAGCCGTAGTCCATGGCGTCCATCACCGTACCGAGAACGCAGACATCGGTCTCAACGCCCGTACAAATCAGAGTCCGGCAGGACATATCGTGGAGCATCGTGCGGAACGCCTCGGTCTTGAAGATCGAATAGGTCGGTTTGTCGGCGACCAGTGCCGGCGGCACGAAGCTGGCCAGGGTATCGACCACGTCGATCATCGCTGCGTCCATCACCGCCGTGGTCACGCTGGTCCACCTTTCGTAATACACGCGCCAATGGCCGACGGCGTCATCGGCATGCTCCGGCGTCGTGAAGCGCGTGAAGATGGAGCGAGACGGTGCGTGCTCGGTCAGGCGTACGATCTGCGGCAGGATGCCGGGAATGGAGGGCGTGTGCCAGTCGGTCTCCTCGGCGAACAGGCGCTGCACGTCGACGCAGACATGTACCGCATCCGGCCCGATCGGTTTGACTTGCTGCTTCATTCAACGACCACCGTGTGCTCGGGTGACCAGGTCAGGCTGACCGCTTCGCCGGGCTGGAACAGGCTGGTCTCGCGGTTCTGTTGGAACATGCGGAACTCATGCCCGCCGGCCTCGACAAGATAGGTCACGCTGCTGCCGGAATAGACCGCCTGACGCACCGTGCCGGTCAGCGCGTTCATGGCGCCCGGCGCCGGATCACCGGCGCTGACATGGAACTTTTCGGGCCTGACGGCAAGCGTCACACTGGTGCCGGACTCGGGCAGCGTGCCGCTCGTGCGGATCGTGCCGAACGGCGTTTGACCGACCGCGCCCTGGCCGTCGCTCTTGCCTTCGATGAAGTTCGCGTCACCCAGGAAACTCGCGGCGAAGCGGGTTCGCGGGTGCTCATAGATATCGTCGGGCTCGCCGACCTGGACCAGCTTGCCTTCGTTGATGATCGCGATCCGGTCGGCGAGCGTCAGCGCCTCCTCCTGATCGTGGGTGACGAAGATGGTGGTGATGCCCACCTTGCGCTGGATCTGGCGCAGTTCGATCTGCATGTCCTGGCGCAGGCGTTTGTCGAGCGCGCCGAGCGGTTCGTCCAGCAACAGCACCTTGGGATCGGTGACCAGCGCGCGCGCCAGGGCGATGCGCTGCTGCTGGCCGCCGGAAAGCTGGCGCGGCTTTCGCTCCTCCATGCCGGCAAGTTGCACCAGGTCCAGCATCTGGCGGACGCGGTCGGCGATCTCACTCTTGGAGACGCCGCGCACCGAAAGACCGAAGGCGACGTTGTCGAACACTGTCATGTGCGGGAAGAGCGCGTAGTTCTGGAAGACCATGCCGATATTGCGCCGGTGTGCGGGAATGTGCTCGACCGACACACCGTCAATGGTGATCTCGCCACTGTCCGGTTCGACGAAACCGGCGATCGCGCGCAGCAGCGTCGTCTTGCCGCTGCCGCTGGGTCCCAGCAGGGCATAGAACGAACCGTCGGGGAAGTTCAGCGACACGTCGTCCAGCGCGGCGACATCGCCGTAGAACTTGTTGACTCCTTTGGCGTCGACCGCGCTCATCGCTCACCGCCGAAGCGGGAAAAACGCGCGAACAAGAGGAGCAGGCCCATCGAGATGACAATGACGATGGTCGAAATGGCGTTGACCTCCGGTGTGAAACCCTTGCGGATCGCCGAATAGATCTCGACCGGCAGGGTCGAGACCCCGGGCGGCGCCAGGAAGTATGAGATGACGAACTGGTCGAACGACACGGCGAACGCGAAGAGCGACGCCGCGACGATGCCCGGCGCCATCAAGGGGACACTCACCCGCAGGAACCGTTGCAGCGGTGTCGCGCCCAGGCTGGCCGCGGCCTCTTCCAGTTCAGGCCCGAAACTCGCCAACCGCGCGCCGACCACGACGATGACATAGGGCAGGGACAAGGCGACATGCCCCAGCAGCATGGCGTGCAGACCGCGTCCGATGCCGGTCCAGAAGAACATGATGAGCATCGACGTACCGATGATGAGCCAGGGAATGGTGATCGGCGGAAACAGCAGAAGCTGCAGGATCGTGCGGCCACGGAACTTGTAGCGGGCGAAGGCGAAGGCCGCCATGGTGCCCAGCGTCGTCGCGATCACGGTGTTGGCGAGCGCGACCCACAGGCTGTTGAGGCCGGCAGTGATCAGCCGGTCGTTGCCGGCCAGCTCCACATACCATTTGAAGGTGCCGCGTATCGGCAGTTCGTAGAGGACGGACTCGTTAAAGCTCATCAAGGCCAGCACGAAGATCGGCAGATACAAGAAGATCAGCACCAGCACCAGGAACGACCGGCCCACCCAATCCCATGTTCGCGCCGTCACCCTCATGCCGCCCTCAGGTTGTTGCGCAGAAGCGGATAGGAGACGCCGAGGATGATCAGAACGATGGCGAGCAGCACGAAGGAGAGCGCGGCACCGAGCGGCCAGTTGAAGACCACCGTGAACTGATCCTCGATCACCGTGCCCAGCATGGTGCCTTGTCGCCCGCCCAGAATGCGCGGTTCGAAGAACGAACCGATCACCGGCACAAAAATGAGGATGGCACCGGCCGCCAATCCCGGCACGGCGAGCGGCAGGATGATGCGCCGCAGGATGGTGAAGGCAGAAGCCCCAAGACTGCGCGCGGCCTCGATCAGGCTGTCGTCGATCGCTTGCAGGGACAGATAACAGGTCAAAATCATGTAGGGCAGGTAGGAGTGGACAAGGCCGATGATGATGGCGTTGTAGGAATCGGCGAGGTCCAGCACCGGCAGGCCAGGCGCGACGAAGTGGATGGCGCTGTCCAGGATGCCCTCAGGCCTTAAGACGATCGTCCACGAGAAGACCCGCACCAGCGCGTTGCTCCAGAACGGCAAAACGACGAGTAGAAACAGCGCCTCGCGCCAACGACCGGGGACGCGCTTGGCGAGAACATAGGCGGTCGGAAAGCCGATCAGAATGCAGATCAGCGTGACGTGGAACCCCATTTTCAGACTGCGCCACGTCAGATCGTGCAGATAGGCCTTTTCGAAGAACGCGCCGTAGTTCTCCAGCGTCAGCTCAGGCTGCCGGTTGCCGAATGGGGCATCGGTCAGGAAGCTGAAGTAGAGCATGGCCGAGAGCGGCAGGAAGATGGTCAGCGTCAACCACAGATAGGCGGGCGCGGTCAGTCCGAAGACGGCCCAACGTCGACGCGTATCAACTCTCACGTTCCCGCCGTCCCCTTAAGCGCATCAGGAATAGAAGGGGAGAGGGCGCTGCCCTCTCCCTCATCGCCACGCTTACTCGGCGTAGTACGCCTTGGTCTCCTGCCAAAGCTCCAGGAACTCCTCACGCTTGCCGTCGCTCAGCGGCGCCATGAACTGGAGGTTCTTGGTCGCTTCGGGATCGCCCAGGACCTGTCGGTTGAAGGCGTCTTCCGGCAGCTGGTTCATGGCGACGCCGTTGGCCGAGGCCGGTGCGCCGACTTCAGTGTCCCAACGCACGTAGTGCTCCGGGCTCACCATGAAGTCGATGAACTGATAAGCACCCTCCGGATTGGGCGCGTCGGTCGCGATCGACAGGCCGTCGAGCCAGCTAATCGCGCCTTCTTCGGGGATCAGGAAGCCGATCGGCAGGCCGAACGCCTTGGCGCTGCGCGAGGCCGAACCCGACCAGTAGATCGCGACGTCGAAGGAGTCGGCACTGAACTCCTTGTTCCACTCGTCTTCCGACGACCAGAAGGTACGGATCTGCGGCTTGAGTTCACGGAGCTTCTCGCGAATGGACTCCATGTCCTGGGGATCGTTCATGTTCTGACCGGTCGCCAGCGCCGCCAGGTAGACGTTCTCCACCGCGTCGTCGCGGATGCCGACACGGCCGGCATAGGCGGGATCCCACAGGATATCGATCGAGTTGCCCGGATCGACTTCTTCGGTGTCATAGGCGATCGACGTGACGCCCCACGTCCAGGCGATGCCATAGAGCGCGCCGTCATAGGTGAACTCCGACGCATCGCGCAGGCCCGGCGACAGATCGGCGAAGTTGCTGATCTTCGAGGAATCGATCGGCTGGATCAGCCCTTCTTCGGCCGCCTGCTGGGTGAATGCACTGTTGATCAGCACGACGTCATAAGCGCCCGGGCTGGTCCTGAGTTTGGTCAGCATCTCCTGTTCGGAATTGAAGTTGTCGTGGACGACCGTATAGCCGGTCTGTTCCTCGAACAGTTCGACCGCCCAGGCCTCGTCGGTGCCGTAACCCTGCCAGTTCAAAACGCGGACCTCTTCGGCCATGGCGTTGGCGCCGGCCAGGCTGGCGCCGGCGAACGCGGCGGCGACAAGCAGGTTTTTCAAACGTGCCATGCGACACTCCTCCCTTGGTGAAGCCGGCGTTGCCGCCGGCCAAGACATTGGCTGGCACACCGAGGCCACGAGTGTCCTTCCCCATCGATCGCTCAACCGGGTCGCATCGCGTTTTCGGTGCCTGATGTGACGGTTACATGGCGGTTTCAGCGAGTCAACGCGGTGACGCGGCAAGGCGGTGCGCGCCGATCATTCGGAATGCCTTGACCGCCGTGCCGCATGCCGGAATGCTCCAAGCCAATGACCTCAGGAAACCCAGTAACGTGAGCCTCTATCTGTGTCCGACGAGCCTGGATGACGCGCTCGAGGCGTTGTCGGCACGGCCGTTTACGGTCATGGCCGGCGGTACCGATGTCTACCCGGCCCGTGTCGGGCGCCCATTCGACGATGACGTTCTGGACATCACGCGCATCCAGGGCCTTCGTGGCATCGAGGATAAGGGCGATCACTGGCTGATCGGCGCCACGACAACCTCGGCCGACGTGCTGACGGCCGACCTGCCGCCGCTGCTCG
>JANQGO010000139.1 GCA_028277285.1 Alphaproteobacteria bacterium
CGGTCGCCTGGGCGAGCGCATCGGCGACGGGGCGCGTTACGCCGGTGCGCGAATAGCATACGAGGAGGGTGTTGGTCATGATCGGGCAACCCTAGCGGCCGCGATCGAGCCGCGCGTTGACTCACGTCAAGCGCCGTCAGCTTTCGTATTCGTCGTGGCGGCTAGGGTTGCCCGATCATGACCAACACCCTCGTCGTTTGCTATTCGCGCACCGGCGTAACGCGCCGCGTCGCCGATGCGGTCGTCCAGGCGACCGGCGCGGCGCTCGAGATCATCACCGAGGCGCGGAGCCGCAGCGGGTTCCTCAACTACATGCGCTCTGGCAAGGAAGCGCTTTTCAAGCGCGCGGCACCCATCGAACCGACCCGGCACGACCCCGCCGATTTCGACCTCGTCCTGCTCGGCTGCCCGGTCTGGGCCGGCCACATCCCCTCGCCCATGCTGACCTATATCGACGCCAACAAAGGCCACATGCACCGCGTCGCCTTCTTCGCGACCCAGATGTCATCCAGCGCCGATAAGATGTTTCGCCAGATGGCGGCACAGACCGGACGCGATCCCATCGCCACCCTGGTCCTTCTGCAGCGCGACGTCGAGGCCGATGCTTGTGGCGACGCGATCACGCAGTTTGTCGCCGAACTGGGCTTCACATAGCACGGCCGCGCACGGCTCGCCAACACATCTGTGACCGCCGCGGCGTTGACTTCGCGGACCTCGCACGCCACGTTCCCCGAAAGCGACCGACCGCCGCGCCAAGCAGGCGCCGGTATCGCGGGTAGCAGGCAACGGGGGTGTGTTGACGATGAAAGTACTTTTGCTGGCAGCCGCTCTGTTCGGCGCCGTGACCTTGTCTGCCTGTGACAAGAACTCGATCGCCGCCCCCTGTTTTTCCGACAACATTGGCGGCGGCCTGGGCGGCTCCTGCGGCGCCGACCGCTAGGTCAAAACCGTCACGACATGGGCCGCCGACCACTCTGCTGATTGACATCGCCGGGCGATACACGCGACAGTAGCAGATCTGATCGCGGGACATCCATTGGCCAGATCTTCAATACCGGATTTGTCTGCAGTACTGGCGGGCTCACCATGAGAGTCCTGCGCCCGGTCTTCTATTTCGTCTTCGCGCTGCTGCTTGCGCTGATCGCATTCAACTTCTTCTATCCGTTCACGCCGATCGCGGATCGGACGGAAACCTATGACCGTCGTGTCTATCTCTCGTGGGGTTTCCCGTTTTTGGTCCGCTACTACCTGCTGGAGCCTGAGGACTACGACCCCGACCGCGACTATCCTCTGGTTGTTGTCCTGCATGGCGCATCGAAGAACGCCTATGCCGCCTATGTCCTTGCCGACGACAGGATGCGCGCCGACTACCCGGCCTTCGTCGCGGTGCCGATGGCGCCGGTTTTCCGTACGTGGGCGTTGCCCAACGAGCCGGAGTTTCAGGAGGCCTGGTTCCCTGCGATCGGTTTGGCCGCCAACATCGCTACCGAAGTCGCTGACGAGTTCTCAATCGACCCCGACCGCATCTACGTCACGGGGACGTCGACCGGCGGCTTCGGCACCTTCGCCGCACCGATCGAGTTCCCGGACCTGTTCGCTGCCGCCGTGCCGATTGCCGGTGGCTGGACCACCAAGGACGCCGATCGTTTTCCCGACATCGCGGTGTGGGCCTGGCATGACAGGGACGATGATCAGGTGTCCGCACACTACACCCGCGACTTCGTCAGCAAGCTCCGGATCAACGGTGTCGATGCCAGATACTCCGAGGTAACCGGCTACGGTCACGGCAGTTGGCGTGCGGCCTACCAGGACCCGGCGTTATGGCGTTGGCTGTTCAGCCAGTCCCGCTGAACCCGCGTTCTCGTTTCTCAGGCCGCTCGGCTGCTGGCCGGATCGTCGAACGCGCCGATCTGGAGCGCCAGGTCGCGGGCCGTTTCCCGGACTTCGTTGGCGAAACCGGCGTCGTCGACCGTGCGCGCCATGACCATGCCGCCAATGCACAAGGTTGCGATCGTGATCGCCTTGCGCCGGGCCGCCTCGTCATCGCCGCCGACGCCCGACTGGAACATGCCGATCATGCCCTGCAGCAGCATCTGATAGGTCTCGCGCATCGCCGGTCCGGCGCGCGCGATGTCCGACGGCAGCGCGACCATCGGGCAGTGATAGTCCAGATCTTCCAAATGGGGCCGTGACAGATAGGCGTTCACCATCTGCGCCGCGAACGTCCTGCGCTCGCCCTCGAAGTCGATGTCGACGCCGTCCCAGCGCGCCGATGGATCGCAGGTCGCATAGAACTCCACGGCCTCGCAGAACAGCTCCTCCTTGTTGCGGAAGTGATTGTAGAAACCGCCGCGCGTCAGCCCGGCCTCGGCCATCACCTGATCGATCGACACCTCGCTGAAGCCGTGCCGATTGAACAGGCGGCGCGCGCACTCGATGATCCGAACGCGGGTTTCCTCTTTATGTTCAGGGCGATAGGGCATGATCGCGATCCTCCTTCACGATCATGTTAGCGTCATCGAGTATATGTTCTTGATCATATTTTCGTTGTTTCGAAACTGGCCCTCCCACGAAGGAGGAAGCTCATGCAGCTCTACTATTTCGAGACCCCGAACGCCCGAAAGCCCTGCGCTGTCGCCCGCCACACCGGCGCGCCGGTGGAGTTTGTCCTGGTCGACTTGACCAAGGGCGAACACAAGACCCCGGAATTTCTCGACGTCAATCCAAACGGCAAGATCCCGGCCTTGCGCGATGGCGACACCAGGATTTGGGAATCCTGCGCCATCATGTGTTACCTCGCCCAGAAAACCGGCTCGGACTTGTGGCCGGCGGATCCCGCGAAGCAGGTCGAGGTCCTGCGCTGGCTGCAATGGGACACCGCGCATTTCTCGCGGCATGCCCAGGCCTTCGTCTTCCAGCACGTTATCAAGCCGGCCTTCGGTCTCGGCGATGCCGACCCGGCGGCGCTCGAGGAAGCCACCGGTTTCTTCCACCAGTTCGCCGGCGTGCTCGACAACCATCTGAAGCGCCGCGACAGCCTGGTCGGCGACGGCCTGACCATCGCCGATTTCGCCGTCGCCTCGGCCCTGCCCTATGCGGAAAAGGCCAAGATGCCGCTCGAAGGCTACGCGGAAATCAACCGCTGGCACGACGCCATGATGACACTGCCGGCATGGCGCGAACCCTATCCGACGGAACTCGCCAAGTCGGCCTGACCCTCTGGCCGGCTGGGTTCCGTTCATGCGGGACCCCGCCGGCTCCCCTCAATTCGGTCGCGTCGCGCAAGCGAGGCCGTTACGGTTGACCTCCAACACTTCTCGTCTGTGGGGGTTCCGTGAAACAGCTCTTTGGCGCCTTGATCATGGTGATGTTGGGCACCGCCCCGGCCGGCGCCGACCTTCCCATCCTGCATGACGGGGAAGCGCCGCAGGTCGGTCATGAGCGTATCTATGGGCAGACGGCCATTCCGGTCTACCGCTACGACATCCTCAAGACCTACGACCACGATACCGCCGACTACACCGAAGCCCTCTTCATGCACGAGGGTCATCTCTATGAGGGGACGGGCCAGTACGGCAAGTCGCGTCTGAAGACGTGGGATCTCGAGACCGGCGAGGTCATTCGCCAGCGCGAACTCGACGATCGCTATTTCGGCGAAGGCGCCGTCGCCCTTAACGGCGTGATCTACCAGCTCACCTATATCTCCAACACCGCCTTCACCTACCGCGCCGACGATCTCACGCCGTCCTCGTCGTTCCGCTACCTGCACCAGGGTTGGGGCCTCACCACCGACGGCGAGAGCCTGATCATGAGCGATGGCTCCGCCGCCATCATGTTCATCGATCCCGATGACCTCGGTATCGATCACCACATCATCGTGCACGATGCCTACAGCGAGGTCGGCTTCCTGAACGAGTTGGAGTATGTCGACGGCGACATCTACGCCAACATCTGGCAGACCGACTACATCGTCCGCTTCTCCGCCGAGACCGGAGAGGTCAACGGATGGATCGATCTGACCGGCCTGAACCCCGACCCCGAGACCCTGGTCTACCCCCATGTGCTCAACGGCATCGCCTATACCGGCGAGCCCGGCACCTTGCTGGTCACCGGCAAGAACTGGCCCTATCTCTGGCACATCAGGTTGACGCCTGCGGCCAACAACGACCCCTAGCTGCCCATGATAAGGCCATAAGCCGACCCCGCCAGAATGGCGCCGGAGAAACCCAGCACCACATAGGCCGCGAAGACGCGCCGGTTGACCAGGGCAAAGACCGCCATCATCGCCGGTATGCTGCTGACGGCGCCGGCGACGATGAACGCCATGCCGGCACCAACACTCATGCCCTGCTCGATCAGGCCGGCGACCAGCGGCGGCGCGGCATAACCGTTCAGGTAGGCGGGTACGCCGACCAGCGCGCTCAGAATGATCGGGCCGATGCCCGAGCCGCCGACCACGCCGGCGATCGCTTCGGCCGGCACATAGGCGATCATCAGGCTTTCCAGCAGATAGGCCAGCGCAAGCCACTTCAACAGGAAGGCGGTGTTGGCCAGCGATTCCCGGCGAAAGACGTCGCGGCGCGGCGCTTCGCGCCAGAACAGCCAGACGGGCTTGCCGTCGAACGGTGACGGGCCACAGCCGCAACCCGATCCCGCCGCGCGGGCGCGCAACGGGTTGGCGAACCAACCGCGTGTCATCGCCATCTTGATCGCGAACCCGCCCATCAAGCCGATGCCGACCGCGGCAAGCGCCTTGGCGACCGCGAACGGCCAGCCGAGCGCCCCGGCCGTGATCAAAAGCGACGGCGGATCGATCAAGGGCGATGCCAGCCAGAATGCCATGACGGCGGAGACCGGCGTACCCAGTGCCAGCATACCGGCGATAAACGGGATGACCTCGCACGAACAGAACGGCGCCAGGCCGCCGAACAGTGCCGCCAGCACGATCATGCGGGTTTCTCGACCTTCGAATGCGCGCGCGATGATCGTCTCTGCGCCGCTTGCTTTCAGATACCCGATGCTCAGAACGGCAAACAGGATGTAGGGCGCCGTCGACAGCAAGGCGTTACCGGTGAAGGTCAGCGATGGCAAGAACTGCGTCTTGTCCAGAACCGCAAGGACAGCGAACACGACGGCGACGGCCAGCCAGACCCGGTCGACCTTCACGCCGCCCAGCGCGCCCAGGCGTTGAACCAGCGCGGTCATGACGCCTTCCCCGCGACCTTGTCGTTGGCCGGGCGCAAGGCGTCCTGACAACACTCGCTCAGCAGAAAGTCGGCCAGGTTCTGAAGACGGTCATAGGCGGCGCGGTTGATGATCGTGCGCCCCTGCTTTTCCTGTGTCACCACTCCGGCGGCCGCCAGAAACCGCAGATGATGCGCCAAGGTCGAGGCCGGGATTCCCAGACGACTCTGGATGTCGCCAACGGTCAGACCGTCATGGCCGGCCCTCACCAGTGCCAACAGAACTTCCAACCGCGGTTCCGACCCGACAGCCGCGAAACCCTGCGCCGCCTCTTCGATGCCAACCGTTTTCATGGTTCATCGCCTTCTCGCTGTATACGACATAACTAGTTTTATAGTTTTATAATGTCAAGGCCGAACATCGGGCGAGCGTCGCGCGATCTGACAGCAGTTGGCAGGAGTCATGCGGTTTTGTCCTTGTCGCCGCTTGACGCTCTACGCGCACACGCCAATCTCGAGTCCTGCCGACACGATGACGAACCAACGCCGCGCAACAAGAGGGAACACGCAATTATGGCGAAGAAACCACGGACTTACGAAGGCGGGTGCTTGTGCGGCGCCATACGCTACACCGTCACCGCCGAGCCCGAGTTTCCTCACATCTGCTCGTGCACCATGTGCCGGCGTTGGAGCGGCGCGCCGACCACCGCCTGGGTCGAGTTTCCCCTCGCCAACTTCAGATGGACCGGGCCGGGCGGCGAACCCCGCTATTTTCGCTCCTCAAAGAAATCCCAGCGCGGCAACTGCCCCAAATGCGGCAGCGCCATCTGCGTCGTCGATGACGGCTACGACAACATCTCACTCGTCATGGGCAGCCTCGACCGCCCCAACTTGATCGTCCCGGACGTCCAGCACAGCTACAAATCGTTCCGCCCGAAATGGTGGCACCCGGAGGTCGGCAACGCCAAGGCCGGCTGACGATGTCTCCGGTGCCGCCGGCACAGCCGAAACATTGACCCTCGACCGATACGCGGCTTTGCCGCAAGCTGATGCATCATCGCGTATGGGAACGTCTCGGGGGTTGTTTCATGGTATCGCAGCCGCAACGTCATGCCGCCTGCCAATGCGGCCAGCTCAGTGTCACGGTTACGGGCGACCCTGACTTCGCCGTCGCGTGCCATTGCATCGCGTGTCAGCGGCGCACCGGCAGCCCGTTCGGCATCGGCGCCTACTACCGCCGCGACCAGGTCGAAACCATCGACGGCAACATGAAGACCTTTGACCGGATCGCCGAATCCGGACGCAGTCTCAGCAATCACTTCTGCCCGGATTGCGGCACCAACGTCTACTGGACGCTGGAGATGCGGCCCGACCACATGGGCATCGCGCTTGGCTGTTTCGACGATCCCCAGTTTGTCCAGCCCGTCCGCACAATCTGGACAGAACACCAGCATGCGTGGATTCACCTGCCCGACGATCTTCCCGCCTTCAAGAAAGCGGCGCCGCCCGGCTGACGGCGCCCGAAGTACTGGACGTCCCTGAAATCCATCGAATCACAAGGGTTTGCGGGGATTTTCGCCCAACCCGTGCGGACCATCACTGACGTTGCCCGGCGTTCGGGACCAACTGCGGACGGGCGTCCAATTGCGGGCGTTCGCGAAACCCAGTAATCGTTAACGTGGTCCCCCGAGGGGAAATGGATGATGAAAGCGCTATCGGTCTTTTCACTCGTTTCACTGCTCGCCTTTCCGGCAATGGCCTATGACGAGGCCGACCTGACGCGTCTTAAGGAAACCGGCCACTGCGCCTCGTGCGATCTCAGCGGCGCGCCGATGGCCGCCCTCTTCCTGCCCGGCGCGGACTTCACCGGCAGCGATCTCACCGACGCGGATCTCAGTCAGACCGAACTGAGCGGCGCCGGATTCAACAACGCCAATCTCAGCGGCGTCAATCTCTCCGACGCGAACGCCGCCTATGCGGATTTCACCGCCGCCGATCTACGCCATGCCGACCTCAGCCGCGCCAACTTTTATTCAGCGGATATGCGTGAAGCGGTTCTCAGCCACGCCAATCTGGACGGCGCCAACTTCACACGTGCGCACCGCGCCGGCATCACCGCCGTCGGCGCCTTTGTCTGCAAGACCACCATGCCCGACGGCCACGTCGAACACCGCGACTGCTAACGTTGAGCAGATCCTGTCTTGGTGGAATCGCCTCGCGATTCGGTCAAGACAGGTGAATCTGCTCACCTCGTAGATAGAGAGCGGATTCACATGATCAGGTGGGACCGTCAAACGGTTCCACCTAACCATGATCCGCTCTCGCCGCGCCTATTCCTCATACGTCGTCAGGCCGGGAATATCCGGTGTGATGGGCGGCGGCAGTGCCGCCTCTGTTTCGATGAAGATTGTGGGCTCCCACCATATCGCCATGCTCTCTTCGTCCAGACGCGCCTGCCACGTCCGACCGGTCGCGCTGTCAAAGACAAAGAGACCCTCGCCCGCCGCGACCAGATGATAACGTCCGACATCGGCGCCGCTGGCCGTGCCCGCCGGCTGCGCGATATAGACGTCGGCCTTGACCGATGGCGCCGTCAACGCCGCCAGGGCGAATGCGAAGACGGCCGTGGCAAAGGCAACACTCGGCAAGGTTTTCATGGCGCTTCCCCGCTTTGATTTCCGCTACTATGCCATGGCTTCAAGCGCGCCCCAAAAGCCGCTTGTGGAAGATTGTCCCACCACGGCGTAGGCTGATCGCCCGGTCGGGCGCCGGACCATGGGGGAAGCCATGACCAAGGACGAAATCAGGCAACTTCAGGAATTGCTGAACAAAATCGGCGGGTTGCTGAAGCCGGACGGCCTTTCCGGACGCAACACAAGGCGCGCCATTGCCGATGCCCGCCGGCTCGCCGATCTGCCTGACGGCGAGGATGCCGATGACGCGCTGATCGCCTGGCTCAAGGTCCAGCCCGATCCGTCACCGGACCTGCCGACCGAAGGCGTCACCTTTATCGCGCTCGAGGAGGTCGGCGGCCGTGACTTCTACGAAAAGACCGCGGCACGGCCGGCCTGGCCGGGCGTCGCCAGCGGCATCACCATCGGCGTCGGCTACGACCTGCGCTTTTCCGCCGACGTGTTCGAAGCCGACTGGGGCGACAAACTTCCCGCCGACCAGTTGAAGGCGCTGCGCCCGCATCTGGGCAAGCTGGGCAGCAAGGCCGAAGCGAAAGCGCTGAAAGACATCGTCGTGCCGTGGACGACCTCCTGGCAGGTCTTCACCGCGCGCACCTTGCCCCACTTCGTCACGCTGACGCGCGCCGCCTTTCCCGGCTTCGACGCCCTGCCCGGCCTGTGCCGCAGCGTGCTCGTCAGTCTG
>JANQGO010000370.1 GCA_028277285.1 Alphaproteobacteria bacterium
CCCCCGACTTGGTGATCGACAATAACGAAGTCGAGTGTCCTTGCATTGTGGAGTTCCGCTAGGACAACACAATGACCACTGCCGTCACGGCGATGACGCCGGCCATGATCAGGCTGAAGACGCGGCTTGATTGCGGTCCGTTGAGATAGCGGTGCAATGCTTCGCCCGCCAACATCCATAGGCCGGCGCACAACAGCGCCATGACGACAAAGACCAGCCCGACAACGGCGGCACGCGACCAGTGGGATGGCAACAGGCCGACATAGCCGCTGGCCACCGCAAGCGCAAAGGTCCATCCCTTCGGATTGACCCATTGAAACAAGGCGGCTTCGTGAAAGCGCAACGGACGCCCGCCGTTCGATGCGCCGTCTCGCGATGCAGGCCTGGGCCGAATGAACTGATAAGCCAGCCACAACAGCCAGGCCGCCCCGACGATCTTCACCGCAACCAAGAGCTCGGGAAGCTGCTGGACGACCTGGCCCAAACCGAGTGTCACCACCGCGTTCATGAAACCGAACCCGATCGCGATGCCCCACAGATGCTGCAGGCTGCGCCGCCAGCCGAACGCCGCGCTCGACGTCATGATCATCAGGTTGTTCGGACCGGGTGTTACGGCCCCGACGAAGGCCAGGCTGAGCAGGCTGGTGAAGAGCACGAAGTCCATGGCGGACCATCTTGATTGCGTCCGTCCACCGTAGCCTGCGTTCTATTGAATGGTATCAATCCTGGCGCAGGTCGACCTTGACGTAGGAGCCCGGCGCGTCCTCGATGACCGCGAGTTTGCCGTCGCTGGGTATGCGCGCGGGAACCTGTTCGCCTGAATGCTCGGCAAGCCAGGCTGCCCAATCCGGCCACCAGGACCCGTCGTGCTGCTCGGCGCCGTCCAGCCAGGCTTGCGGATCCGCCGTCAGGTCCGCATTGCTCCAGTAACCGTACTTGTGCTTGGCCGGCGGATTGACGACGCCGGCGACGTGGCCGGACATGGCAAGGGTGAAGGTTGTGTCGCCGCTATAGAGCTGCGTTGCCTTGTAGGTCGACATCCATGGCGCGATGTGGTCGTCGACGGTCGAAAGGATGTAGGACGGCTGTTTGATGCGGCTGAGATCCAGCGTCGTGTCGAGCAGGACGAGCTCACCCTTGGTCAGCGCGTTGGCCAGGTAAAGCTTGCGCAGATAGAAGCTGTGCATGGCCGCCGGCATGCGGGTGGAATCGCCGTTCCAGAACAGGATGTCGAAGGGGAAGGGCTCCTTGCCCAGCATGTAGTTGTTGATGACGAACGACCAGATGAGGTCGTTGGCGCGCAGCGTGTTGAAGGTCGCCGCCATCTCGGAACCTTCGAGATAGCCGCGTTTGGCCATCAGCTTCTCCAGGCCCTCGACCTGCTCCTCATCGACAAACACGCCGACATCGCCGACCTGTTCGAAATCGACCAGCGTGGTCAAATAGGTCGCCGAGGCCACCGGCGACTTCTTCTTCTGTTTGGCCAGATAAGCCATGGCGCAGGCCAACAGCGTACCGCCGATGCAATAGCCGACCGTGTTGATCTTGGCCTCGCCGGTCGCCTTCTTCACCGCGTCGATCGCGGCAAGCGGGCCTTCGACCAGATAGTCGTCGAATGTCTTTTTGGCGAGCTTGGCGTCGGGGTTGACCCAGGAAACCACAAAGACCGTAAAGCCCTGTTCGACGGTCCAGCGAATGAACGAGTTCTCGGGCTTCAGGTCGAGAATGTAGAACTTGTTGATCCATGGCGGCACGATCAGCAGCGGGGTCTTATGCACCGTCTCGGTGGTCGGCGTGTACTGAATGAGCTGCATCAGATCGTTCTGGAAGACGACCTTGCCCGGGGTGATCGCCAGGTTTTCGCCGACCTTGAAGGCCTTTTCGTCGACCATGCGGATGGCGAGACTGCCGTTGCCGCGCTCGAAGTCGTCCAGCAGGTTCTTCAGGCCCTTGACCAGATTCTCGCCATGGCTCTCATAGGTCGCGCGCAGGACCTCCGGATTGGTCATGACGAAGTTGGTCGGTGACGCCGCGTCGGCGATCAGCTTGGTGTAGAAGTCCAGCTTGTGCTGCGTCTTCTTGTCCAGACCCTCGACGTCGGAGAGGGTCGAGGTCAGCCAGTTCGACGTCAGCAGGTAGGACTGCTTGAGATAATCGAAGACCGCGTTGTTGCTCCAGTTCTCGTCGCGGAAGCGCCGGTCGTCCTTGGCCGGTTCCACGACGGGCTCAACCTCCTCGCCAGCCATGCGCCGGGCGGTCGCCTGCCACAGGTCCATGTAGCTTTGCCACAGATTGGCCTGGGCCTCGAGCAGGCGGGCGGGGTCGCTCATCAACCGGGTCGTCGCCTCCATGAAGGTCTGGCCGATACGCATGGCATCGTCGAAAGCGCCGGTGTCCGCGGCCTGACGGCTCATGTACTCCTGCATCACCCGCTGGCTCTGCTCGACGATTTTGGCCCATTCGTTGGGGTCGAAATCCGGCCCGGCGCTGTCCTCGGTGGTCTGCTTGTTCATCAATCCGTCTTTCGGTCCCGCCAACGGCAATTCGGGCGCCTCGATAGGGCGGTTCCCGGTTGTCGTGGGGGGCAAAATGGTTAAGGTATTGGCCCTCGCGTTGGCGCGGAACATATACGGATTCCATGTCAGATTGCAGTGCAAAAGATCGGATTGGCTGGCGGACTTGGCGCTTGGCTGTTGCCCGGCCCCTAGGGGTTGTGGCGGCCTGTGTCGTGCTCGCGGCATGCGCGGACTGGCCCGACGACTACGACATTACCGATTGGTCGGGCGAACCGGAGGTCGAAGGCGAGGTCCCCGGTGCCGATGAGGATTTCCCGTCGTTGGGCTCGGTGCCCGAACCGCCGGAAAACGTCTCCACCCTCGAGGAAATCGAGCAGATGGAGCAGTCGCTGACGTCGGATCTGCAGAATGCCCAGCATAGCAGCGGCACCTATCAGCGCGCCGAGGACGAGGTCGAGTTCGAGCCGGTTCCCGTCCCCGAACCGGAGGTCATCGAGGAAGAGGTCGAGGAAGACAACGACCTCTTCGGCTTCCTGGATTTGGACGGCGAGAGCGAGGCCGAAGCGACCGAGACGGTCGAGACCGTGACCGTGGTTGAAAACGTCGAGGTCGAGGAGGTCCAGACCGTCACCTCGGCGTCCGGCGATCTGGTCGCCGAAGAGATCGTCGTCGAGCGGACCGTTGTCGCCGAGGCGGTTGTCGAGGAAACCGTTATCGAGGAAACCGTTATCGAGGAAACGGTTGTCGAGGAAACCGTTATCGATGAGACGGTGTCCGGCGATGTGATGGCCGAAGAAACCGTCGTAACCCGGGCCGTCGAGGATGAGGCTGACCGCGCAAGTCCGTCTCTCGTCGCCCAGTCCGAACGCGACGGCGAGAGCGACGATCTCTACACCATGCCGGACAACGACATCGATGAGGCGGTTGTCGGCAGCGCCACCATGGTCGAGGAAACGGCTGTCGCCGAGAGCGGAGATATCGGCGGCGCGGCTGACGAGGCGGTCGTGAGCGAGACCATCGTCGAGTCCGGCGAACCCAAGATTCAGGTTCCTGTCGGCTCGCCCGATGACGCCCTGCCGCCGCAGGCTGTCGGCCGAAAGGTGGTGATCGAGCAGGCCGTGGCGCCGGCACCCACTTCGTCCATCTCGGATTCGATGGCGGCGGAAACGGTTGTTGTTGAGGATGCCGTTGCCGACGAAGTCGTTGTCGCGGCGGCGCCGACGGTAGCCGTGGTTAACGAACCTATGGCGACGTCGTCGCCTTCGCAGGAGGTCGTGGAGCGCGAGGTCGCCGTGCCCGACGGTGACGCCGGCAACGTGCAGCAGACGTTCGATACGCTGTTTTCGGAGTCCGGTGCCGAGGCGGTGTCGTCGGGTCCCGGCGCGGCCACCGTGACCGCGAGTTTCTCCGATGCGCCGTCGCCGACCATCACCGCCAATGGTTTTGAAACGCTGGCTGCCATCATCCGCTTCAACTTTGGATCGACGGCGCTCGACAACAGGGATCGCGAGATCATCGGGCAGCTAGCCGCCATCTACCGCGAGCGCGGGGGTAAGGTCCGGTTGGTCGGCTATGCCAGCCACGATCCCGGCAACAAGGACGCTTCCGACGAGACGCTGGTGAATTTCAAGATCTCGGTCGACCGCGCGACCGCCGTTGCCGACGAACTGGTGCGCCAGGGCGTTCCCAGCCGCGACATCGTCATCGATGCCCAGGGCGATCAGGCTTTTGTTCACCTGGCCGAGGGCCAAATCGACGAGGCCCAGCAGCGGCGCGTCGAAGTCTACTTTACGAACTGATGACAACGCTGCGTTTGGGCATCGCCGGCTTGGGCACGGTCGGTTGTGGTTTGCTGGTCTTGTTGCGCGACAACAAGGCGATCATCGAACAACGCGCGGGCTGCGTGCTGGAAGTCACCGCCGTCGCCGCGCGGGACAGGTCGCGCGACCGCGGCATCGACCTCAGCGGCATCGCCTGGGCCGACGACGCGCGCGGACTTGCCACGCGCGATGACGTCGATGTTGTCGTGGAACTGATCGGCGGCGAAGACGGCATCGCGCTTGATCTGGTCCGCGATGCGGTTGGCGCCGGCAAGCATGTCGTCACCGCGAACAAGGCGCTGCTGGCCGTCCATGGTACCGAGATCGCGCGGCTTGCCGACGTCAACGGCGTCCATGTCGGTTACGAGGCTGCCGTCGCCGGCGGCATCCCGATCGTCAAGGCACTGCGCGAAGGGCTGGCCGGCAACCGGATCAAGCGTCTCTACGGCATCCTGAACGGCACCTCGAACTACATCCTGACGCAGATGGGCCAACACGGCGCACCGTTTGCCGATGTGCTGGCCGAGGCGCAGGAGCTTGGTTATGCGGAAGCCGATCCGACCCTGGATATCGGCGGCGGCGACGCCGCCCACAAGCTTGCCATCCTGACCAGCCTGGCCTTCGGCCGGCCGGTCGATTTCGCGGGCGTCCACGTGGAAGGCATCCAACAGGTGACGCCTGAGGATATCGCCTTTGCCGCCGAGCTCGGCTTTGACGTTAAGCTCCTTGGTATCGCCGAGGAGACCGATCACGGTATCGCCCAGCGGGTTCATCCCTGCATGGTGCCGCTCAACGCCAACATCGCGCACGTCAACGGCGTATTTAACGCCGTCGAGGTTGAGAGCGATCAGGCCGACGTCACGACCTATGTCGGGCGCGGCGCGGGCGGCGGACCGACCGCGTCGGCGGTGGCGGCCGACATCATCGATATCGCGCGCGGCCTTAGGCTGCCGCTGTTCAACATGCCTGCCGGCGAACTCCGGGATCAGCCGGGGGCGCCCATGGACCGGCGCTTCGGCTGCTACTACATCTGTCTGCACGTGGTCGATCAGCCCGGCGTCATCGCCGACATCTCGGCCATTCTGCGCGATCACGCGATTTCGCTTGAGAGTTTGTTGCAGCGCGGCCGCGATCCCGGGGAACGGGTGCCCGTGGTGCTGACGACGCACGACACCGAAGAAGCCGCCATGATGGAAGCGTTGAAGCGTATCGCCGCGCTGGATGTCATGATTGAACAACCGCGCATGATCAGGATTGAGAACCTGTAGCCCAGACTGCAGGGGACCGAACAACAGGAGGAGCCATGTCGGAGCTGGATCGGGATCTGGCACTGGAAGCCGTTCGCGTCACCGAGGCGGCCGCGGTCGCGGCATCGGCGCTAATGGGGCGCGGCGACGAAAAAGCCGCCGATCAGGTCGCCGTCGACGCCATGCGCACCTGGCTGAACGGCCTGGACATCGAAGGCACCGTGGTAATTGGCGAGGGTGAGCGCGACGAGGCGCCGATGCTCTATATCGGCGAGAAGGACGGCACCGGAAAGGGGCCGAAAGTCGACATTGCGCTTGATCCACTGGAAGGAACCACGATCTGCGCCACCGGCGGCGCCAACTCGCTGGCCGTCTTGGCGCTCGCCGAGGACGGCGGTTTCTTGAACGCGCCAGACACCTATATGGACAAGATCGCCGTCGGCGGCGGCCTGCCGGAGGGTGTGATCGACTTGAACGACAAACCCAAGGCGAACCTGCACCGCCTGGCCGATGCCAAGGGCAAGAAGATCGAGGATCTTGTGGTCCTGATCCTGAACCGGCCGCGCCACGCCGATCTGATCGCCGCGGTTCGCGATTCCGGGGCGCGCATTCGCCTGATCCAGGACGGCGACGTCGCCGGTGTCATCGCCACGACACGGCCCGAAACCGGCATCGATATCTACATGGGCATCGGCGGCGCGCCCGAGGGCGTTCTCGCCGCCGCCGCGCTGCAATGCATCGGCGGCCAGTTCCAAGGCAAACTGCATTTCCGCAACGACGACGAAAAGGTCCGCGCCGGCAAGATGGGCATCGCCGATCTCGGTAAGACCTATGCCATCGGCGAGCTCGCTCACGGCGACATCTTCTTCTCCGCGACCGGCGTGACCGATGGCTGGATGCTGCGCGGCGTGCATCGCCACGGCGATCACGTGCAGACCGAGTCGATCGTCATGCGCTCGCGCACCGGCACGGTGCGAAAGGTCTCCGCCGACCACAATCTGGGGCGCAAAACCTACCTGTCAGGTACTTAGGCGTCATGACGGACGCGGTCCTCGGCGTTGACCGGTCCGTAACCGGGCGGCGCTGGCGGCCGCGCTTGAAAGACGAGGCGCTGGCCGTGGCGCTCGCCCAGCGGCTCGATCTTCCCGAGGTTGTCGGCCGCGTGCTGGCCGCGCGGGATATTGATCTGGATGGCGTCGAAACCTTCCTTAACCCGACGCTGCGGTCGGCGCTGCCGGACCCGCTGTCGCTGACCGATATGGCGCTCGCGGCCACGCGCCTGGCCGATGCCGTCGAAGCCGGACACACGATTGGGGTGTTCGGCGATTACGATGTCGACGGCGCCACATCGTCGGCGCTCCTGTCGCGCTACGTGCAATCGGTCGGCGGCGCCGTCGCGGTCCACATACCCGACCGCATCAAGGAGGGCTACGGCCCCAACGCGCCGGCGCTGGTCAGCCTGCGCGACAGAGGAGCGGGCGTCGTCGTCACCGTCGACTGCGGCATTGCCGCGCACGAGCCGCTGCGCCTGGCGGCGGAAGCCGGCATCGACGTGATCGTCCTGGATCATCACATGGCCGAGGCCGACCTGCCGCGCGCCCACGCGGTCGTCAATCCCAACCGCCTGGATGACAGTAGCGGCCTTGGACAGCTAGCCGCGGTCGGCGTCACCTTCATGACCGTGGTGGCGCTCAACCGGCTGCTGCGCGAACGCGGGTGGTTCAAGGACCGGCCTGAACCGGATCTCATGACGTGGCTTGACCTGGTCGCGCTCGGCACGGTGTGCGACGCCGTGCCGCTCTCAGGCCTCAACCGGGCCTTCGTCGCGCAAGGCCTGAAAGTGCTCAGCCGGCGCGGCAACACGGGCCTGAACGCGCTGGCGGAGATCGCCGGCGTCAGCGAAACACCCGGCGCCTACCACGCGGGCTTTGTGCTGGGGCCCCGTATCAACGCCGGCGGGCGCGTCGGTCAGCCGGATCTGGGCCCGCGCCTGTTGAGTACCGAGGATGCCGACGAGGCCGTCGGCATCGCCATGCGTCTCGACGGGTTCAACACCGAGCGCCGCGCGCTGGAAAAGGCCGTTCTGAACGACGCGCTGGATCAGGCCGAAGCCGCCATGGCGGCCGATCCCAGCCTGATCGTGGTGGCGTCCGAGAACTGGCATCCCGGCGTCATCGGCATTGTCGCGAGCCGGCTCGTCGACCGCTTCCATCGCCCGGCCATTGTCGTTTCGATGTCGGACGGCATCGGCAAGGGATCGGGCCGTTCGGTCGCCGGCGTCGACCTGGGCGCCGCGGTCACGGCGGCGCGTCGGGCCGGTTTGCTGATCAACGGCGGCGGCCATCCCATGGCGGCCGGCATCACGGTGGATGCCCGCACGCTCGGCGACGTGGCGGCGTTCTTGCGGCGGCACCTGTCGGAAGCAGGCGCTGCCATCTCTGCGACACCGGATATCGGCATCGACAGCGCGTTGAGCACCGGCGCGGCGACGCCCGAACTGGTCACCACGGTCGAACGGGTCGGTCCGTTCGGCGTCGGCAACGCGG
>JANQGO010000408.1 GCA_028277285.1 Alphaproteobacteria bacterium
AATTGGGCAGGACGTGACGGAACAGGGTGTAGAGAGCGGGGTCGCCAACCGCGCGCGAAGCCTCGACGAACTCGCGCTCACGCACCGACAGCACCGTGCCGCGCACCAGCCTGAGGACGGAGGGCGCGTAGGACAGACCCAGGGCCACGATCACGCCCAGTTGCGACGGTCCGGCAACCGCCATGACCGCGAGCGCGAGCAACAGTCCCGGAAAGGCCAGCAGCGCATCGGTCAGGAGCATCACAAGCCGGTCGGCCCACCCCCCGAAGTAGCCCGACAGGCCACCGATGACCGTGCCGATGATCACTGCCAGCAACACCGTTGCGAAGGCGACGGTGACCGAAGCGCGTGCACCGGCCAGAATGCGCGAAAACACGTCGCGCCCCCACTGGTCCGTGCCCATGAGGTGCACTAGGGACGGAGCCTCGAAACGCTTGAGAAAGTTCGGTTCGACCGGATCGTAGGGCAACCAGACATAGCCCATCAGCGCGCCGAGCAGGACGACGGCCAGGAGAGCGGTGCCGACGGTCCCGTTGACCTGTCTCAAAAACCATGGCCGGCGCCGTCGCGCCTGCCGGGCGGCCGTCCGGGTTTCCACCTGTATCGTCACAACCGGACCCTCGGATCGAGAACGGCATAGGCAATATCGACCAGGAGATTCACGCAGACATAGATGAAAGCGATCAGCAGCAGACAGCCCTGGAGTACGGGATAGTCGCGTGCGTAGATCGCGTCGACCAGCAGACGACCGATGCCCGGGATCGAGAACACCGTTTCCGTCACCGATGCGCCGCCGAGCAGACCGCCGAGGATGAGCCCGATGACCGTCACCGACGGCCCCAAGGCGTTGCGCGCCACGTGCCGGGTCAGCACGATCGCTTCGGGCAATCCCTTGGCTCGGGCGTGGGTCACGTAGTCAAGGCGCAGCACTTCCAGGGTCTGGGCGCGCATCATGCGCGCAACCACCGCCATTTCGACCAGTGCCAGGGTCGCCACGGGCATGATCAGATAGCGCAGTCCACCGACGAAATCGTCCGCGATCGATACGAAGCCGATGGCCGGCAACCATCCCAGCGTGATTGCAAACAGCCAGATCATCATCAAGCCAAGCCAGAAGCTGGGCAGCGATAGAAAAAGGATCGACACGCCGATGATCGTGGCGTCGGTCAGCGTGTCCTGCTTCCATGCAGCGATCAAGCCGGCGGGTATCGCCAGAAGAACGGCCAGGCCGATGGCCAACGCGGTGATGGTGGCCGTGACGCCGAGCCGATCGAACAAGGCTTCGGCCACCGGCTGGCCGGTCCGGATGGAATTGCCCAGATCGCCGGTCAGGACGTTGCCCAACCAGATCACATATTGCACCGGGATGGGCCGGTTGAGGCCAAGTTCGATGCGCATGGCGGCAATGGCGGCGTCGCTGTCGAGATCATTCAGCATGATCTCGGCGGGGTCGCCGGGGATGGCGCGGATCAGCGCGAAGACGATGATGGAGACGACCAGAAGGGTCGGTACCATCATCGCCGTGCGCCGTGCCACATGCTCCCACATGGGTGGTGGCCTCTTCCCGGTCGGCCTTGCTCGCGCCTTACTCGCCCACCGTGGTCTGCCAGAAGCGCAGGCGACCGCCCGGCCAGAGCTCAAACCCCTCGACGCGATCCGAAAGCGCGATCGCCGTGGGCTGGCTGTAGAGCCCGATCGCCGGAACCTGTTCGAGGAATTTCTCCATCAAGGCGTCGGAAATCGCGGCACGCGCGTCGGCATCGGTCTCCGTCATGAGCGTGGCGATCTTCTCGAGCGCTGCCGGGTCGGCCCAGACCTTGCGCTGCTGCTCGCCCGAAAACATGTCCCAGCTCAATGCCGGATCGAGTCGCGCCGAGAACCCGAACGACATGATGTCGTAGTCACCCGAGCGATAGAGATCGAGCTGTGTACCCCATTCCAGGACCTCGATCTCGGTTTCGATACCGGCCTGCCGCCACATGGCTTGCGCCACGACCGCCTGGTCGAACATGGTTGCCGACCGGCGGGAGGTGATCAGGCGGATGGGCGTACCGTCGTAGCCCGCCTCTTCCAGAAGGGCCTTTGCCGCGTCGACGTCGTAGCCGTACGTGCGATCCTGGCCGGGGGTGAAGAAGCTGCTGATCGGCGGGATGGGCGAGGCATTGTGCGCCTCGTAACCCATCAGCGTCGCCAGCTGGTTCATGTCGAGCGCCTTGGCCATCGCCTGGCGCAGAGCCGGGTTCGCCATGCGCTCGGAGTGGCGCGAGATCAGGAATGTGCCCCAGGCAGGCGTCGGCTCAATCAGCACTTCGAAACCCGCCTCGCGCATTTCCTCGGCGTCGGACGTCGAGATATCCAACAAATCGACCTCACCGGCGCGCATCGCGGCCTTCGCCGACGCCGCATCCGGCACGACCGTGATCAGAATGCGGTCGACCATGGGCGTCTTGTCGCCGGTCATGCCGTCGCGCGGCCCGTCATCGGCAACATAGTCCTCAAAGCGCTCCAGAATGATTCGCTCGCCCGGACGCCATTCCACGAAACGGAACGGGCCGGTGCCGATCGGCCCTTGCCAGCCGTCAGCCCAGGCATCGGGGTGCTGGACTGCCGTGGCGCCGCAATCGAACCGCGCCATGTCTTTCAGAAACAGCGGCGAGGGCTCGGAGATGGTGAAAACCACCGTTGCGGCATCGGGGGCCGCGATGCTGGTCACCTCCAAGCGGCCGGATCCATCGAAGCGATCCCGGCAGCGCCAGCCCGTTTCCTCCTCCATCAACCGTTGCCAGGAGGCCAGCACGTGCTCGGCCGTCATCGTCTCTCCATTGTGGAACAGAACCCCATCGCGAAGGGGGAAGGTGTAGGTCAGTCCGTCTTCCGACACCTGGATGTCTTCGGCCAGCACCGGACCGATGGACAGGTCGTCCTTGTAGCCGACCAGACCTTCGACAATGTTGAGATGAACTGAATCGGAAAAGCCGGACCGGTCCACGCCGGGATTGTCGGACGTCATGTCGCTGGTACTGGCGATGCGCAGAACCGATTCTGCAGCGGCCAGGCCAGGCAGCGTGACGAGTGTTGAGGTCGCAAGCGCGATGGCGGCGCCGAGCTTCATGGAAATTCCCCCCTGCTTGGTTTGATGGAACCACATTGACTACGGACCATGATGCTATTGCGCTGCGACCCGCGCCTCCGTGCCGTCGAGCCGATGCGTGGCCCAGGCTGTCTGGTCGTTCCAGGGGGCCGGGCGGACATGCAAGGCACCGGCTGCGGCATCGAAGATGACGCTGGCAACCGTGGTGCTCTGGTGCCCCGACCGCGACTGGACGGGTGGGCGGCAGACGGCGAAGGGGTGGCCGAAATCATCCGCGAGCGCGCGTTCGAACGTTGCGCGGGTGACATTGGGCGCGTCGGCCGCCAAGTGGTGCAGAACGCGCTTGTCGCGATAGAGCGTGCAGGGCGTGCGCCCCTTCAGCGCCCCATCGCGCAGGCGGACGCGCGCTTCCGGCGCATTGAAGTGGTTGGCGTGGGCAAAGAGACCATTGCTTCCGGGATAGAGCAGGAATACATCGTCCGGCGTCGTTTCGAGATTGATCGCAACGTCGCCGCCGGCATGCGACAGGGTCATATTGTTCGACACCGCACGCGGCGCCGATGTGATGGCGCCAATGGCCTCGGCGAACGTGCGCGCCATCAGCGCCCGGCGCCGGATCATCGAAAGCGGCATGCCTGTCCGACCCGCGTCCTGGTCGCTTTCGAGATTGTTGGCCGTGATCGCGATCCCCGATGAGTTCAGCCCGGAACGGGCCAGGCCGCCGGCCTCCACAAAGGTGAGAATGCTATGCCCGTCCTCGTCGGTCAGATGCAGGACCACGGACGAGCCGATGCAGGCGGCGTTGAAGTCCCAGTTCTGCGCGTGCAGCAACCGGCCTTCCGACGTTGCGTTCGAAAGCGCCAGCCCTGACGTGCAACCGCCTTCCAATGCGCTCGCATACGGCGTCCGACCGTTGAATATCTCCGAGCGCGCGTTGATCACAATCACCGTCTCGACATCGACTGCCGCCCCTTCGGCGATCGCGTCGATCTCGGTCGCGCAATCGGGGTCGGTCGCCTCGATCGACGGCCGGAACTCGGCCGCCAGGCGGCGCACCTCCGACCAGTCAAAGCCGCGCTGGCCCATCGCTTTGCGGTAAAGCTCCTCGCCCACCGCGATGCGCTCGGCGGCGGCGCGCCCGTAAGCCAAGCCCCGGTCTCTCGGAGACCCTTCGACACGGATAAGGGGAAAAGGAGCGTACATGGACAGCAAAATTGTATTGGATACGCATTCGAGTCAATCTGTGATTTGGATCTACCCGGGGACCCTCCGCTGACCGAGGGGCTCCACAAACCTTGGCGCGGCTTGCTATGAGTATCGCCATGAGCACAGCCTACAGCGACCTTCATCGCCGGCTGGCCGGGCGTATCGTCGAGATCGCCCGCATGAGAGGCTTGCCCGAAGGCACCCACATCGCGGCGGCGCCGCTTGCGGACGAGTTAGGCGTATCCCGAACGCCCGTTGTGCGGGCTCTGAGCCTTTTGGCCGAGGCCGGAGCGGTGCGGCGTGACGAGAACCGCGGTGTGTTTCTCGCCGACCTGAGCGTTTACG
>JANQGO010000413.1 GCA_028277285.1 Alphaproteobacteria bacterium
CGGGCGGTTTGCTTTCTGTGGCACTTTCCCTGGGGTCGCCCCCGCCGGGCGTTACCCGGCACCGTGTTTCCGTGGAGCCCGGACTTTCCTCCCCCGGCACGAAACCGTGCCGAAGGCGGCCATCCGGCCGTCTGGACCGGGTTTCTACGTAGTCTTCCGGGCTTCGCGGGTCAATCCAGCAGTGATAACAGCCCGGCCAGGCGGTCCAAGGTCTCCAAATCGGCGACGCCGTCGACGGTTTGCGGCCGGAAATGGCGCTGGAAGGCCGCGACCGTCGCCCGGGTGACCGGCCCGAAACGGCCATCGGCGACCAAACCGTAGCCATAGGTGGCCAGCGCCGCCTGGAACCGCTCGACATCCTCGCCCTGATCGCCGGTGGCCAGGACGCGCCCGCGCGACGGCCGCGGCGACGGCCAAAGGCCGATGCCTTCCGCCGCCAGAGCGGCCCAATCGAACCATTCGCCGGGATCCTGCTTGCGCGACGGCGCGATATCGCTGTGGCCGACCACGTTGCGCGCCTCGATGCCGTGGCGCGCCACGATCTCGCCGGTCAGCGCCGTCAGGACCTCCATCTGGGCCGCCGGATAGGGTTCGGGCCCGAACTCGTGGCCCTTGTTCTCCAGTTCGATGCCGATCGAGGCGCTGTTGACGTCACTGACGCCCCGCCACCGGGAAACGCCGGCATGCCAGGCACGCTCCGTCTCCGGCACAAGACGGTAGAGCCGGCCTGCTCGGTCAATGAGGTAGTGGGCGCTGACGCCTGCCTCCGCCGCCGTCAGCCGCTCCAGCGCCGCCTCGGCCGTCTGCATCCCGGTGTAGTGGAGGACCAGCATGGAAATGGCGGTTCCGGGCGGCCGCGTGCCGCGATTGGGCGAGGGTCTCTCGATCATCGTCAGGGCCAAGAAACAGAGGACATCAAACGGCTCGCGCAGGACTCGCCATGGCTCGGCGTTTGCAGCAGACTATCGCCCGCCCGTTGGAAAGTCCCGCCATAGAGGACGGGACGGCGATAAACGAGATGCAGGGAGGTTCCATGTCTGACGTTAGAAATGTCGCTATTGTCGGCCCCTCATTGAGTGGCAAGACCACGCTTTTGGAGAGCATGCTCTTCGTCAGCGGCGCGATTGGCCGCAAGGGCACGGTCAAGGACGGCAATTCGGTCGGCGACAGCGCGCCGGAGGCCCGCGCGCGCCAGATGAGCACCGAGGTCAGCGCCGCGCGCGCCACGTTCGACGACGTCACCTTCAACTTTCTCGACTGTCCGGGCTCGATCGAGTTCCAGGCCGAAGCGCGTAACGCGCTGATCGGTTGCGACGCCGCCGTCGTCGTCTACGAGCCGGTCATCGAGCGCGCCACGACCCTTGCCCCGATCTTCCGTTTCCTCAGCGAGAACGACATCCCGCATATCGTCTTCATCAACAAGATGGACCGCACCTCGACATTGATGCGCGACCTGATCCCGGCGATGCAGGAGGTCTCCGACAAACCCCTGCTGATCAACCAGGTGCCAGTGCGCGACGGTGAGCATGTCACCGGTTATGTCGATCTGGTGACGGAGCAGGCTTACAACTACAAGGCGGGCGCGGCATCGGAAGAAACCGAGATGCCGGACTCCGTCAAGGAGCGCGAGCAGGAAGCGCGCACCATGATGCTGGAGACGCTGGCCGACTTCGACGACACGCTGCTCGAGAAGCTGCTGGAAGACGAGATCCCGTCGGTCGAAGAAATCATCAACGACCTGCACGACACGCTGGGCGACGGCAATCTCGTTCCGGTGCTGATTGGCGCCGCCGAACAGGAGAACGGCGTGCGCCGTCTGCTGCAGCACCTCGCGGAGTGGACGCCGGACGCCTCGACGACCGTCGAGCATCGCGGCATCGAGAAGACGAAACCTGCAGCGCAGGTGCTCAAGACCTATCACACGCCACACGGCGGCAAGCTCTCGCTGGCCCGCGTGTGGGCCGGCACCATCAAGGACGGCGAGACGGTCAACGGCGAGCGTATCGGCGGCATGTATCATATGATGGGCGCCAATCAGGAAAAGATCGACAAGGCCGAGGCCGGCGACATCGTCGCCTTTGGCCGCCTTGACGAGGCGCGCACCGGCGACACGCTGCTGATTGGCGGATCGGCGCCCTCGTCTAACGACGAGATCGCGCGTGCCGAGGAACTGCCGCGGCTCTATGGCCTGGCGATCCACGCCGAACGGCGCGACGACGAGGTCAAGCTGTCGGCGGCGCTGCAGAAGATTCAGGACGAGGACCCCTCGCTGATCGCCGAACAGAACAGCGACATCAATCAGCTCGTTTTGTGGGGCCAGGGCGACATGCACCTGAACGTCGCCTTCGAGAAACTAAGGGAACGTTACGGTGTCGCGGTCAGTTCGGAGCGGCCGCGCGTTCCCTATCGCGAGGCGATCCGCAAGCCGGTCACCCAGCACGGCCGTTTCAAACGCCAGACCGGCGGCAGCGGCATGTTCGGCGACGTGCACGTCAACATCAAACCGCTGGCGCGCGGCACAGGCTTCGAGTTCATCAACTCGATCAGCGGCGGTTCGGTGCCCAAGCAGTACATCCCGGCGGTCGAAGCCGGCGTGAAGGAGTATCTCGAACGCGGCCCACTCGGTTTCCCGGTGGTCGACGTTTCGGTCGAACTGTTCGACGGTAAGTATCACGACGTCGACTCCAACGAAATGGCGTTCAAGCTTGCCGCCCGCACCGCGATGGGCGAGGGCATGCCCAATTGCAATCCCGTCCTGTTGGAGCCGATCATGGAGGTGCACATCCACGCGCCCAACACGGCGACATCGAAGGTGCAGCAGCTGGTCACCGGCCGACGCGGCCAGCTCCTGGGCTACGAAGTCCGCGAAGGCTGGAAGGGCTGGGACACCGTGACCGCCCACATGCCGCAATCGGAAATCCAGGATCTGGTCGCCGAGCTCAGATCCTTGAGCCAGGGCGTGGCGTCCTATACCGCCAGCTTCGACCATCTGCAGGAGCTGTCGGGGCGGGTCGCCGACCAGGTTGTCGAAGACCGCAAGGAACAGCTTGAAGCGGCGTAACCTGCCGCCCCATCTGTTCGAGAAGCGCAGGTGCAATAGAGGGGTCGTGCGACTGGAAACCGACCAGTTGCGCGAGCCCGCGCTTTATCCGCCGCCGGTCAAGTCGTTGGCGCTCTGAAGTCCGATCGACTTACCTTTCGATCAACATTCCGACGACGATGAGCACCTGATAGTCGCGCTTGTCACAGCCATCGACCATGGGCATGGAAATGCCGGGGCTCATGGGAAACACGTCCCGAGGTGTCTTGTCGGGCGTGCAGGACTGGTTGTCGCTTTGCACGGTGTAGAGAGCCGCGCGGCAGCCCAGATGCGTCACGTCATAGATTGTCGCACCGTTCGCCAGGCTCCAGTTTTGCATCCCCGTCTCGTCGGCGGGCTCGACCGTCAACACCGACATCACGTCGCGTCCGCCCGTCACGACATACTGGCCGGCCGGCAGAGGAAAGGTCGGCGCTTCCATGATCAGCCCGTTCTCTTCCAGCCACCACGCGGAACTGTTGAACTGCCAGCCGCTTGGCGCGACGCCGTCGTTGGCGACCAGGTCGTCATAATCCGTGGTCCAGACCCCGCGTGGGCCGGGATCCACGGGCCAAAGCCCCCACGTGGCCGCATCCGTCCCGGATGTGGATGATGAGTCGCCCAACGCGGCGATGTACTGGGTGGGTATGCGGACGAAAAGCGTTTCCGCCTGGGCGGAAGCCGAGGCCAGGATCACGGCGCCTAGACATCCCAGCAAACCGTTCCTTAGCATACGCGGCATCGCGAGTTTGATCGCCGAAAACATGTGCCCGTCCCTTGTCCAGTTAACTCGGAAGCGATGTTACGGCGGCAACCATCGAACGGACCATCAAATCAATCGTGAGCGACCAAACAAAACGGGCGGGACCGATACCGGCCCCGCCCGCCAAGGGTGATATGAGGTGTCCCGGTGAACGCCGGGCTTCTTCCCCCGGAAATCAGATCAGGACATAAAAGGCAGCCTCGCCGCGGCGCACGTGCAGCAGAAGCTGCTCGCTCGCGTCCTCGGCCTCGGCCATCAGGTCCTTGATGTCGGCGACCGGCTCGCGGTTGACCTCGGTCACCACATCGCCCTCGCGCAGACCGGCGCGGAAGGCATCGCTGTTGGGTTCGACCGTCAGGACCTGCACGCCGACCACATCGTCGGGATAGCCCAGCATCGGATCGATCGGACCGAAGGTCGCGCCCGCCAGGGACGGTCCTTCCGCAACTTCCGCCGGCGCCTCGATGGAGGCCACCTGGGCGTCCTCGCGCGGCTTGATGACGGCGGCAATGTCGACTTCCTCGCCGTCGCGCAGGACCGTCAGATCGGCGGTCTCGCCAACCCGCATCAGGCCGATGGCGTTGCGCAGATCGCTGGCGTCGTGGACATCGTTACCGTTGACCTTGGTAATCACGTCGCCCTCGACGATGCCGGCGGCCGCGGCCGCGGAGTCAGGGAAGACGCGCGCGACCAGCGCTCCACCGTGGGCATCGACGCCAAGGGCACCGGCCAGATCAGGCGTCAGATCCTGGATGTTCACGCCCAGGAGACCACGCTGCACCGAGCCGTGCTCGATGATCTGGTCCATGATGTTGGTCGCCATGTTGATCGGAATGGCAAAGCCGATGCCGATATTGCCGGAGCTGCCCAGGATCGCCGTGTTGATGCCGATGACCTGGCCGGAAAGCGTGACGAGCGCGCCGCCGGAGTTGCCGGGATTGATCGACGCGTCGGTCTGGATGAAGTCCTCGTAGCCTTCGATTCCCAGACCGCTGCGGCCGACCGCACTGACGATGCCCATGGTCACCGTCTGACCCAGGCCGAACGGGTTGCCGATCGCAACGACAAAGTCGCCGACTTCCAGACGGTCGGAGTCGCCGATCTCCAGATGGGTCAGCGCCATCGGCTCGACCTTGAGCACGGCGATGTCCGTCTC
This sequence comes from Alphaproteobacteria bacterium, assembly GCA_028277285.1. GTDB lineage: Bacteria > Pseudomonadota > Alphaproteobacteria > SP197 > SP197 > JANQGO01. The sequence continues at coordinate 4,999 of JANQGO010000413.1, forward strand.
CGGATCGGAACCGACCAGTTCGGCTTCGAGCTGGCGGCGGTCGGTCAGCGTGACATAGATCTTGTCGGCATGCTGAATGACGTGGTGGTTGGTGATGATGTAACCCTCGTCGGCGTCGACGATGACGCCGGAGCCGACACTGTTGGCCGGGCGGGCCTGCTGGTTGCCTTGCGGCGCGTTGGGCAGGAACTGTTCAAAGAACGGATCGTCGAGCAGCGGGTTCTCCGCACCGCCCTTGACGGTGCCCTCGGTTGCAATATTGACGACGGCCGGGCCGATCTCTTTGATGATCGGCGCCAGGGTCGGCTCGCCTTCGGCGTTGGTAAACGGTATGACCGAGTCGGCCCGGGCAACCGCTGCGCCGGCAACGCCGACCACAACAACCAGCGCCGTCAGAAAGGCTGAACGTACGCGCATGTTTCCTCCAAGATCTTGTCTGACCCGGTATCGCGGTGGGTGGCGTTCCGGGTATGTCATTGGGCACGGCCAAAGGCCGCGCCACCTTCCCGCTCGATCTAAGTTTGGTTCGTGGCAAAACCGGGGCGCGGGCTTCACAAACCTGTGTGCGGTCTTTTAGGCTCCCGGACGCATGTTAACAGCCGACAAGCGGGACGACCACGGCGGCAGTGCCTGGCTCCGCCACTTCGCGGTCTACCTTGAACCGCGGGTCCTTGCCGTCCTTTTCCTTGGTTTTTCAAGTGGTTTGCCGCTTGCGCTAACGGGCGCGACACTCGCTGCCTGGCTGACAGACGTCGATATCGACCTCACGATCATCGGCTTTTTTGCCCTGGTCGGAACGCCATACGGTTTCAAGTTCTTGTGGGCGCCCGTGATCGATCGGCTGCCTCTACCCCTTATGAGCCGTGTTTTCGGGCGCCGCCGCGGCTGGTTGTTAACGGTCCAGATGCTGCTGGGCGCGGCCATCATCACCATGGCCTTGATCGATCCCGCGCAGTCGCCATGGCTGATCGCCGGCCTTGCGGTAGCCGTCAGTTTCCTGTCGGCCAGCCAGGACATCGTCATCGACGCCTTCCGTATCGAAAGCCTGGACGACCGACAACAGGGCGCCGGCGCCGCCATGATCATCGGCGGCTACCGGATCGCCATGCTGGTTTCGGGCGCCGGCGCGCTGATCCTTGCAGAATTCTACGGTTGGTCCCTGAGCTACCTTGCCATGGCGGCCCTGCTTGGCGTCGGCGTCGTCACGGTGCTGGTGTCACACGAGCCCGACGACCAAGCCGAACGCGAGGCCGAGGATTCACGTCGCCGGCAGGAGTTCTCGCACCTTGTCGGGCAAGCTCCGTCGCTCGCAAGGAATGTCGGCCAGTGGCTCTACAGCGCGGTCGTCGCACCGTTCCTGGAGTTTCTGACGCGTCCCGGCGCCATCGCGATCCTGCTCTTCGTGCTGCTCTACAAATTCGGCGACGCGCTGGCCGGCACCATGACGACGCCGTTCATTCTGAAAATCGGGTTCACCAAGGCCGAACTGGCCGAGATCGCCAAGGTCTACGGATTTGCCGCCACGATGATCGGTGTCTTTATCGGCGGCTATTTGATCCGCGCGCTGGGTATCCTGAAGAGCCTGTGGATCTGCGGCATCCTGCAGGCGATTTCCAACCTGATGTTTGCCGTCCAGGCCTGGTACGGCGATGACGCCATGGTCTTGATTGCGACCATCAGCTTCGAGAACCTGGCCGGCGGCATGGGCACCGCCGCTTTCGTCGCCTACCTGTCATCCCTGTGCAACGTCGCCTATACGGCCACCCAGTATGCTCTCCTGACGTCGTTCATGGCCGCTGGACGCACCTTTATGTCGTCACCGGCCGGCTGGCTGGTCGAGCATGTGAACTGGGCCGGCGCCTGGGTCTGGCTGGTCGGCACGCCGCCGCCGGAGGACGTTGCGCTCCAGGTCAACTGGATCGGCTTCTTCGTGCTGACGACCGTCGCCGCCCTACCCGGCCTTGCCATGTTGGCCTGGCTGATGCGCAAGAAGCTGGGACCCACGGACGACGCGGTCACATTTGCCGAAAACCCGCGCTGAACCTCTCTTAGGGTCTTCATTTGCGTTGGCCTTTGACGCATTGTGTGCGCCAGCTCAAGAACAGTGAGACACCATGGCAAAAAACGCTTTGATTTCCGTTGTCGGCCCCGACCGGCAGGGCATGATCGCCGATCTTGCCGGCCGGCTGTTTGACCTGGAGGTCAACCTTGGTGACACGACGTTCGCGGTCCTGGGCGAAATGGCGGAGTTCACGTGTCTCGCCGACATTCCCGAACAGCACAAGCTGAGCGATATCGAGCGTGAGCTCTCGGCCATGCCGGGCATGGGAGACAGCAAGGTCTCGGTTACCGGATTCGAGCTTGGACCGGTGCACGCCGAGAGCGGGCATATCACCCACCGTGTCGAGCTCAGCGGCGAAGACCGGCCCGGCCTTATCGCACGGCTGGCCGAGGTTTTCGGCCAGTTCGGCGCCAACATCGTACGCATGAACTCCGAGCGTCTGCCCGGCGGCGACAGCGGCCACTACATCACCCGCTTTGCCGTCTTCGTGCCCGAACGGCGCGCCCATGCCTGCCTGGCGACGGTAGCGAACACGGCGGGCGAGCTGCGGATGACCTTCCACTACGAAGAAGTCGACGTTTAGAGTTCTCTAGCGCACTGCCTGATGGCGGGCGAGGACGTCGAGTTCAGCAATCGTGGCGCGCGCGTAGCGGTCGCTTGCCACCGGATCGACCTCGGCCAACTGGTGGGTCCTGAAGCAGCAGTAGTGCGCGAAGCGATAGGAAAGACAGGGCGATAAGAGATCGAGCCTGGCCAAGACGCCGTCATCGCCATAGGCCAGGCGGAAGCGCGCGACGGCATGGCCATCATATGGCTCGCGGTCATAGAGGATCTGAAAGGCCGGCGACAAGAAACTCCATAGGTCTTCGGCGGCATCGCCCATGCCCGGACACTGCCAGTCGATGCATCGCACGCCGTCCGGTCCGGCGATCATGTTGCCGGCGCTGAAGTCGCCGTGAACCAGCACACGTTTTGCCGGCGCTTCGTCGATTGCGATGGCCGGGCGCAGGTCTAACAGGCGACGCCAGTTTCCATCGTCACCGGGCGGCCTGGGCAATCGGTCGGCGTCGTCAAGAATGGCCGACGGTGATGCCGGCATCGAACGAAATCCGGCCGTATCGACGCTGTGGATACGCGACAGCAGTTCCGCGGCCTCGGCGACGTCGCCATCCCACATCTGACCGGCAAAGAACGTATAGACCAGGACCGGACCGTGGTCGTCACCGGCGGGATAGTAACCCACCGGGTCGGGCGCCACGCCACGGCCGGCCAGCACGTCGAGCGCCCGCGCCTCGTCATCGGGAAGCACCGGAAAAAGGCTCGATTCCACCGATGAACCGCCAAAATGCTTAACAACCAGGTCTCGTCCATCTCCGCGGACACGAAACACCTGGTTCCAGTAGCCGCCGGCCAGGGGTTCGGCGACCGATTCGCTGCCGCACGCAAGGCCGACAGAACGAAGAAATGCCAGGGGATCGAACATCACGGCGCAAACGTTAACAAGGCTCGACCGCCCAAATCGACGGAAAAGGCGGGTTTTCTGCAAAAGTCGGAAAACGTGACGGCAGTCACATGCACACCCCCAAGGGATCCTTATGGTCTGTGGAAGCTCTTCATGAGCGTCCTCCCTGTTCACGCATAACTTCAAGGGGCCGGTTCCACCGGCCCCTTTTTTCTTGCCCGCGCCCGCTGCGTAGCCGACGGCCACGGGATGGGCTATGCAGGGCCTTACCGCGTCCTACACCTTGGAGGCCCCGATGTATCACGACGTCATGTACGACCGGGACGCGGCCGTCGGCAGCTATTGGGAAGCAAGCGCCGGCGACCCCGTAACCGATTGCGCGCCGCTCGACGGCGACGAGCACTGCGACGTCGCGATCATCGGCGGCGGTTACACCGGCCTGTCGGCCGCCTACCATCTGCTGCGCGACGACCAGATGTCCGTGCGTGTCCTGGAAGCCGGCGTGCCCGGCTGGGGCGCGTCCGGGCGCAATGGCGGACATTGCTGCTTCGGCGGCGCGGGCCTGGGCGCGAACGAGATCGCCGAGAAGTTCGGCGTCGAGGTCGCGCGTGAGAACATCGACACCCAGCGCGCATCGATCGATCTGGTCGGCGATCTCGCGGCAACAGAAGGGCTCGCCATCGATCGCCAGGGCAACGGCGAGTTCTGCGTCGCCCATACGCCGCGCGCCAACGATGAGCTTAAAGACGAAGTCGCCATGTGGAAGCGGCTGGGCGGCTTCGACTGCGAGCTGCTGACGGCCGACGCCTTTTTCGAACGCGGCTATCGCGGCCCGGCCGTTCATGGCGCCATGTTGTTTCCGTTCGGCTTCGGCCTGCATCCGATGAAGTATGCGCGCGAGCTCGCCAGGCTCGCCCAGCGCCACGGCGCGGTCATTCATGGCCGAAGCCCGGTGACCGGGTGGCGGCGCGATGGCGGCAAACACCGCTTGCTGACGCCGGGCGGCAGCGTGACGGCGCCGAAGGTCCTGGTCGCGACCAACGGCTTTACCCGCGACGACCTTCATCCGGCCTTCGACGGTTGTCTCCTGCCGTTGATCTCGCAGATCGTCGCGACCCGCCCGCTCAGCGACGACGAACTGAAGGCACACGCCTGGTCGTCGGAGGAGCCGCTTTACGACACCAGAACCATGTTCAGCTATTTCCGCGTCTTGCCGGACCGGCGCCTGATCCTGGGCGGGGCCGGCGGCATGTCCGGCTCGCCCGCATCGGGGCGGCGTTGGGCGGCGTTCTTGAAGCGGCGCGTCGCCACCATGTTTCCGGCCTGGCGCGACGTTCCGTTCGACTACACCTGGCGCGGCTTCGTCTGCCTGACCGCCGATCGCATGACACACCTTGGCGAGGTCAAGGATGATCCCGGCGTCTTCTATAGCCTGGCCTATCACGGCAACGGTGTCGCCATGGCGACGTGGTCGGGCCGGGCGATCGCCGGCCTGATCAGCGGCCGGGCCAACACCGCCATCCCGGCGACCATGACACAGCCGCTGCCGCGCTTCGCCATCCCCGCGCTGCGCAAGCTGAAGTTTCAAGGCCGGTTTGGCATCAGGCTGATGAAGGAGCTTCTGCAACTGCCGAGATGACGCCTCGATGATGCCGACGGGCCGCCGGACCGCAGTCCATGGCATTGCCTCGCCACGCCGAACATGCGAGTTACGGGCGCGACACAGGAGTTTTCTCACCGTGAGCACAGCGACGTTTGACTCATACGTCATCTGCACATCACCGCGCAGCGGCAGCACGCTGTTGTGCAAACTGCTGGCCGCGACGGGCGTCGCCGGCAATCCGGAGTCCTATTTTCACAACCCGTCGATATCGGAATGGCAGGCCGACTACGGATTGACGGTTGATCCCTCCGCATCGGAGCGGGACGTCTTGCGCGATGTGTTCCGTGCCGCGATCGCGGAGGGCAGCCTCGACACCGGCATGTTCGGGCTCAGACTGCAGCGTCACAGCTTCGACTTCTTCACCGAGAAGCTCGCCGTCCTGTATCCCGACGGCGCGACCGACCGCGCGCGGTTCGACGCGGCCTTCGGGCGAACGCTCTTCCTCTACCTGACACGCGAAGACAAGGTGGAACAGGCGGTCTCGTATCTGAAGGCGCAACAGTCCGGGCTGTGGCATCAGGCGCCCGACGGAACCGAAATCGAGCGCCTGTCCGAACCCCGGGAGTTGCAATACGACCGGAACGAGATCCAAACGCAGATCGACGAGATGACCGCCATGGACGCGGCGTGGATAGACTGGTTCGCGCGCGAAGGCATTGAACCGTTCCGCATGACCTATAAGGCGCTTTCGGCGGACCCGGTGGGCGTCTTGCAATCGGTGCTGGTGCGCCTCGGTCTCGACGCCGAGGCGGCGCGTGGGGTGAAACCGGGCACGGCAAAGCTGTCCGACCGGACGAACCACGCGTGGGTAACGCGGTTTCGCGCCGAACAGGACGGCATGACCGCTAGCGGCTGATCGGCCCCGTTGGGCGCTGGCGGCAGTCACGCGGGGCCATTCCTTGATTGCGTCATCCGATCCAGCGGCCTAGCATCGGCGCCCTCGGGGGCACTCCAAACAAGGCAGTTTTCAGGCTTTTCGCCATGACACGTCTCATTCTCACGTTCCTGTGCGCCATGGCGTTGACGGCCTGTGTGACCACAACGCGCCCGGCCGAAGACTACTTGGCGCGCCACACGGCCAAGGACCCCAAGCCGTCGAACTTCAAGGTCTGCCACGGCTATGGCTGCCGGCTGAGCGAACGGGTCAGCCTGACGCGGGAGTGGGACGATCTGGTCGCGCCTCTCATGGAACCGCCGGCCGACCCCGCCGAGGAGCGTCGTCTTGTCGCCGACGTGATTGCCGGGATCGAGCTGGCCGTCGGCGAGAAGACACTGACCCACGAGGATGTCGGCGGCACCTTTGTCGGGTTCGGCGAGGCCGGCCAGCAGGACTGCATCGACGAGACGATCAACACAACGACCTATCTGGTGATGCTGAAGGAGGCCGGCCTTCTCCGCTGGCATGAGCCACGGGTTCCCGTGTCGCGCGGCTTCTTCATCAACGGCTGGCCGCACACCACCGCCGTCGTCGCCGAAATCGACACGGGCGAGCTCTACGTTGTGGATTCATGGTTCCACGGCAACGGCGTGCGGCCGGAAGTCGTCGCCCTGGACGATTGGGTCGGCGGCTGGTCGCCGGATGACGTGATGCCGGCCGTGTCGTTCGCGCAAGCGTCCGACGCCACCTCTTAAGCCGGACCGGCGCAGGCAAACCGCATGACACGTCGTGTCTACTATAATCTCGGTGACGATGACGACGGTCGCGAGACCTTCCTGTTCGAGGTCGACGACCTGCACTATCAGACCGTCGCCAGCAACCTCACGAGCGGCGATACCGACTTGGATGACGCGTTCGAAAAGGCGCTCGCGATGCTCAGCGCCAATGTGCGTATCGGCGAGGAGCTGATCGACGAGAACATCCTGGAGGCCCAGATCGCCGCGACGGCCACCGTCTGGTTTCTGCTTAACGAAGCCTCCGACGAGGAAGACCGCATCGAAGGCGACATTCTTCTGGTCGAAAAGGACGGCGACATCTACGTCACCAACGCACCCGCCGGCATGGACGATGACGACGACGGTGACGAACCGGGCGACGACGACCAGACGTCAGTTTAGCAGACGTCAGTTTAGGAATCGCAGGTATTGCTCCTCGAAGTCGAAGTCGAGCAGCTCCTTATAGGCATCCATCAGACGCCGCGTGACCGGGCCCGGAATGGCCGGGTTGGCGAGCGGCCGGTTGTCGATGCTCCTGACCGGGCACATGCACAGACTGGTCGATGACAAGAAGGCTTCGTCCGCCGTGTAGGCGTCGAACAGGTCCAGATCGGCCTCGCGCACCTCGATGCCGCAGGTCTCGGCCACCTCGAAGACGGTCTGGCGGCTGACGCCCTCCAGCACCATCTCGCCGCGCGGCGTCAACAGGCCACCGTCGCGCACCAGGAACATGTTCTGGCCGGTGCCTTCGTTCAGGTTGCCGTTGACGTCCAAGAGCGCCGCCCAGGCCTGCGGGTTCTGGGACTTCACGTGCATGTCGGCCAGGGTCACGTTGATATAGTTGGTCAGCTTGGCGCGCGGGCTCTGCGCCTCCGGCGGCGTGCGGCGGATCGGCGAGACCATCAGCTCGATACCGTCGCGGAACAACGGCGCGCGCGGGCGCAGCGGCAGCGGCTGGACATGGACGATGACCGTCGGCCCCTCGCGCTTGTTCGGCTCGTCGCCGATCCAGTCGGCGCCGCGCGAGATGTTCTGATAGACCCAATAGTCCTCACCTTCCGGCAACAGAGAGAGATTCCGCGCCACCACCTCCTCGGTCGCGGCGGCAAGCTCGTCCGGCGTCTCGTTGATCTCGATCCTCAGATAGCGCAAGGAGCGGAACAGCCGGTCGATATGCGGGCCCAGCTTGAAGATCTTGCCGTTGACCGTGCGTTCGGTGTCGAACGCACCATCGCCCCATCGGAAACCTCTGTCGCGAAACGGCACGAGCACATGGCTTTCCGGGACGATCTCGCCATTGAAATACGCCACGCGTTCGTTGGGCCGTTCGCTCATGATCACCTCCCCGGGGTTGCGGATGGCAGCATGGCGCACGATCGTTGGGCGTCAAGGGTTAGAGCAGATCCTGTTTTGATGGATTCGCTTCGCGATACCGTCAAGGCAGGTGTATCCGCTCTATTGTTAGATGGAGAGCAGAATCACATGGTCGGGTCTACGTACACACGAACGTGATGTCACGGACCGCTTACCAAGCGTTGAAACCGGCGTGAACGGCAACCGCGTTATCGTTGCGGCAATGGGCGCTCTGTTCCCGTGAGGTCAATTGCCGTGCTCTTGCGCCACTTTCTGGTCGCCATCGGTATCCTGCTACTTGCGCAGGTTACCGTGCATGTGGACGCGCAGCAGAGCAGCACCGTCCAGTATTCGGACTCCGAGTTCAGCGGCGATCCCGACGAGCCCCGACGGCACACCCGCGTCACCAATCCAGCGACGTTGAGCGGGCCGGAAGCTGAGGCCATCTACCACGACCTGGCGCCGGCCATGGAGGCCACGTTCTCTCTGTCACCATCGGCCATCGCCCGGGACTACCGCGCCTGGAGCCGCTTCAACACCGCGCCCTACCGTTCGGCGACCCACGGTCAGCGTTTCATCAACAACTATGCCAACGCCGTCGGCGCGGCCTACGGGCGTCATGAGGACGCCGGCGTCTTGCCGGTCGGCGCCATTCTCGTGAAAGACAGCTTTACCGTGACCGATGACGGCATGGTCGAGGCCGGGCCACTGTTCATCATGGAAAAGATGGACGACGGCTTTAACTACGTCACCGGCAACTGGCGCTACACGCTGGTCCTGGCCGACGGCGCGGTCTATGGCCAGACGCTCGGCGACGGCGCGCAACGCGTCGAATACTGCATTTCCTGTCATCTGGCCGCCCAGGTCCAGGGCGCCGATCACATCTTCTTCGTTCCAGAGGCCTTCCGCCTGCCTTAGAGCAGATCCTGTTTTGATGGGATCGCTTCGCGATTCCATCAATGCAGGTGAATCTGCTCTACACATAGATCGCGAGCGGATTCACATGGTTGGGTGGAACCGCCAGAGGTTCCACCCAACCATGATCCGCTCTAGACGGGCTTCGTCACATGCGGTTGCGCAGGCTGCGCCCGGTAACGACCTTGCGCCCGACCAGCGCTTCGCGCCGCAGAACGTAGATGCCGCTGGCGACGATGATGACGATGCCGACGATGGTCCACAGATCCGGTACTTCCGACCAGATCGCGAAACCCCAGAACGTGCCCCACAGAATGCCGCTGTATTCGAACGGTGCGACGGCGCTGGACGCGCCGACGCGATAGGCCTGGGCGATGCCGTAGAAACCTACCGTCGCGATCAGGCCGCACAAGGCCATCAGGCCGATATCTTCCCAGCTCGGCATGACCCAGCCGCGCAGCAGGAACTGAATGCCCGCATGGGCATCCTGGTCGACGGCAATGTCCTGCATGGCCAGGCCCGCGATCCCCGCCACGACCAAATAGACAAGCGTCTGCGACAGCACCATGGTCGCACCGCTGTCGGTTCGCCCCAACTGCCGCGTGATCACCATGCCGATCGCATAACAGAGCGCGGAAAAGACTGCGAAGACGGCCCCCAACTCGAACACGCCGAAGCCGGGCCGTGCGATGAACAGGACGCCGACGAAACCGATGATCACGGCCGTCCAGCGGCGCGGCCCGACCGGTTCGCGCATGATCAAGCCGGAGATCGCGGTCACGAAAAGCGGCCCGGCGAAAAACACCGCCACCGCGGCCGCCAAGGGCATGGACGCGACGGCGAGGTAGTAGTTCGTGTAGGCCAGCACCATGATGAGGCCGCGAATCGTATGGAGCCAGGGCCTTTCCGTCTTGAAACCCTTGCCCCGCGTCTCAAGCCACACCAGCAGAACGACCGGAAGCAGGGACGCGGCCGTGCGAACGAAAACAAACTCCAGCACCGGATAGGAGTCGCTCATCTCCTTCACGATCACGTCCTGGATCGAGAAGATGGCGATCGCGACCAGCAGGAACAGGATGCCCTTGACCGTCTCGTCGCGCGGCTGAGCGGTAGCCGCTTGCTCGCTCATGGCATGCTGTCCCCTCGCGTTCACGAACCTCGTTTTCCCGGGAAACGTTTCACCAAAACCGAGCCGGGAAAAGCAGATTCGTACCGGCCAGCCCGTCAATTCTGCGCCTCTGCTTTACGACACCCGCGTCAGGGCGCTACACAGGCTGGCATGGACATGCCGCCGGACAAGAACTTCGCCGTTTCCTGGGATCAGCTGCACCGCGATACCCGCGCCCTGTCCTGGCGGCTGAACGGCATGGGGACCTGGTCGCGCATCGTCGCGATCACCCGTGGCGGCCTGGTGCCGGCGGCGATTGTCGCCCGCGAACTGGACATCCGCCTGGTCGATACGGTCTGCATCGCATCCTATGCCCATCAAGATCAGGGCGAGACGAGCATCCTGAAAGGCGTCGTCGGCGACGGCGACGGCACGCTCCTGATCGACGACCTCGTCGACACCGGCAAGACCGCCCGCGTCGTCCGGGATATGCTGCCGAAAGCGTTCTTTGCGACGGTCTATGCCAAGCCGGAGGGCCGGCCGCTGGTCGACCTGTTCTTGACCGAGGTCAGCCAGGACACCTGGATCCACTTCCCTTGGGATACCGAGCTGCACTACGCCGAGCCGCTGGCCGAACGCCACGGCAAGGCATGAGCGCCGCCGAACAGATCCGCGAACGGGCGAAGGGCGCGATCCCGGAGGTCGGCCTTGTGCTGGGTTCAGGCTTGGCCGGCTTCGCCGAACAGATCGACGCGGCGGTTCGCATTCCCTATGGCGACCTCTCCGGGTTCCCCTCCTGCACCAATCCGACCCATCCGGGCGAATTGGTCCTGGGCAGGGTCGGCGAGCGGATGGTTGTCTGCCTTAACGGTCGCGCGCACCTCTATGAAGGCGTCGGCCCGGTAAAGCTCGCGTTCCCCATCCGCATGCTCGCCACGCTCGGTTGCCATGGCCTGATCGTCACCAACGCGGCGGGCTCGCTCAGTCCCGAAGCACCGCCGGGCCATATCATGGCGATCAGCGACCACATCAACCTGCAGGGCGCGAACACGCTTGCCGGCCCGCACGACCCCGACCACGGCGAGCGGTTCGTGCCGATGAACGGCGCCTATGACAGCGACCTGCGCCGCCTCGCACACCGCATCGCAGGCGAGCATGACATTTCCCTCGTCGAAGGCGTCTACCTGGCGGTCACCGGACCCAGCTTCGAGACACCGGCCGAGATCAGGGCCTTTCGCACCTTGGGGGCTGACGCGGTCGGCATGTCGACCGTTCAGGAGGTTATCGCCGCGCGCCAAGCCGGCCTGCGCGTCCTCGGTCTCTCCCTGATGACGAACATGGCGGCCGGTCTGGTCGAGACACCGCCCAGCGCCGCGGAGGTCATGGAAACGGCAGCGGCTGCGGCCGAGGATGTCACGACACTATTGTCAGCCCTGATCGCGGCTTGGCCGGAGCGCGCATAGCGTCGCCCATCAGGGTGTCACGACAATCTTGCCCTTCGCGCGGCGCTCCATCAGGTCGGTGATCGCCTGGGCCGTCTCGTCGAGACCGTAGGTCTTCGACACAAGCGGCTTCAGCGTGCCGGCCAAGAGCCAGTCCGACAGCGTCGCGAACGAGGCGGTCATCACGGCAGGGTCCTTTTCGCGATAGGCGCCCCAGAAGACGCCCATGATCGCCATGTTCTTGACCAGGGTCAGGTTGGCCGGCGCCTCGGGGATACGGCCCGACGCGAAGCCGACGACAAGGATACGCCCTTCCCAGGCGATGCAGCGCAGAGACTGGTCGAAGACGTCGCCGCCGACCGGATCGAAGATGACATCGGCGCCACGCCCATCCGTCAGCGCCTTGACCTCGTCCTTGAACGGACCGTCGGTGTAATTGATCAGGTGATCGGCGCCGTGCTCTCCGGCAAGCGCCAGCTTGTCGGCGCTGCTCGCGGTCGCGATCACGGTCGCGCCCATGGCCTTGCCGACCTCGACCGCCGCCAGACCGACGCCGCCGGAGGCGCCGTGCACCAGGAGCGTCTCGCCGGGCTGCAGGCGGGCCCGGTGGTCAAGCCCCAAATGCGCGGTGCCGTAGGCGACCGGCAGCGACGCGGCGATCACCGGGTCCAGGCCATCGGGGCAGGCGATGACGTCGCGCGCGGGGCACACGACCTCCTCGGCGAAACCGCCGGTGCCGGTCATGCCGATCACGGTCTGGCCGGGTTCCAGCGCCGCGACGCCGGCGCCGACCGCCGTGATGGTGCCGGCGACCTCCATGCCGGGCGTAAACGGCAGGTCGGGCTTGTGCTGGTACTTGCCCTGGATGATCAGGGAGTCCGCGAAGTTGACGCCGCAGCCCGCGACCTTCAGGCGCACCTCGCCATCGCCGGGCTCCGGCACGGGCACCTCCGCGACCTCAAGCTTGTCGGGTCCGCCCAGTTCCACACATCGCACAGCCTTCATCACCACCTCGCCGGTTTTTGCTGCGGTGCATCATAAGGGCGACGAACCGTGCTGTCAGCGCCGCGTGCCCCATTGGTGGACGAGAAAGGCGAGCACGGCGCCGCCCAGCATCATCGCCACCATCGGCAGGGCGGATTGGTCCAGCCAGACACCGACGCCGCGCATCATGGCGGCACTGATGGTCATCTGCATGAAACCGCACAGGCCCGAGGCCGCGCCGGCACGGTTGGGATCGACACTGACCGCGCCGGCGAACCCGTTGGGCATGGCGAACCCGTTGCCGAACGAGACGCTGAAGCACACGAGGAACAGGGACGCGATGGTCAGACCGCCGGCCAGCGTCACGATAAGCAGCGCGATCGTGCCCAGCATCGAAATGAGCGTGCCCAGCGTGATCATGTGATCCGATCCCACCCGCGGCGTGATCCGACCGGCAATGAAGTTGCCGGACATGTAGCCGCCGGAGATCAGCAGGAACCACAGACCGTAGTCGACCGCCGTACCGCCCAAGACATCGACGACGACATAAGCGGCGCCGCCCAGAAAACTGAAAAAGGTGCCGGAGGTGAAACTGACCTGCAGGCTGTAGCCCAGGAACGCGCGCGAGCGCAGCAGGTAGCCGAAGCCGCCGACCAGGTCAGCGGCGTGCGACATCACGACGCGTTGTTTCAAGGTTTCGTGCAGGCCGAAGAGACAGGCGGCCATGACCAGTACGCCATAGGCGAGCACGAAGCCGAACACCGCCTGCCAGCCGAACCACAGGTCCAGCGTGCTGCCGATGATCGGCCCGATCATCGGCGCGACGACCATGGCGACGGTGATATAGGCGATCATGCTGGCCGCGCGGTCGCGCTCGTAGAGATCCCTGACGATCGCCCGGCTCAGCACCATGCCGGCGCAGCCGCCGACCGCCTGCAAGACCCGGCCGGCCAGCAACACCTCGATGGTCGGCGCGGCCATGCAGACCAGCGTACCGAGCAGGTAGATGGCGATGCCGGCCAGCATGACCGGACGGCGGCCGAAGCGGTCCGACAGAGGCCCGTAGATGAGCTGTGCCACCGCCAGCCCGATCAGGAACAGCATCAGCGAGAGCTGCACCACGTGATAGGGCTCTGCGAAGACCTCGACCAGCCCGGGCATGGACGGCACCAGGATCTGCAACGCCAGCGGTCCCATGGCCGCGACCAGGATCAGGATGATCAGCAGCGGACGCCGCGCCGGTGTCGGCGCCGTCGGCGGTGCATCCTCACTGGCTGTCGCGTGCGGCTTATCGGGCATCACAGGGGAACGGGTGGATCGGATCGACCCACCAGCTTTAGAGCAGTTCCGGCTTGAGAGGAAATCTCTTTGCCGCGCCTGGCCTCTTTGGCGCGTTTGGGCGCATGGCGGCGGCTTTGGGCTATGCGTGGGCCCGTGACTGCGGCAGCATGGCGCGGTCAAACCAACAAGAGCCCCCTCGCCCCATGAAAACCGAAACCCAAGCCGTCGTCATCGGCGGCGGCGTTCTTGGATGCAGTATCCTCTACCATCTGACCAAGCTCGGCTGGTCGGACATCATGCTGCTGGAACGCGCCGAGCTGACCGCCGGCTCGACCTGGCATGCCGCCGCCAATATCCACGCCATGCACGGCAACGCCAGCATCGCGCGGCTGCATGACTACACGCTGAAGCTCTACAGCAAGCTGGAGGAAGAGACCGAGCAGTCGGTCGGCCTGCACCGCTGCGGCGGCATTTATCTGGCGACCAGTAGGGACCGCCTGGACGAGTTGAAGGTGCAGCGCGCCCGCGCCCGCTATCTGGGCATCGACCTGGAGATGGTAGGCGTCGAAGACATCAAGAAGATCAACCCGCTGGTCGATACCGAGCGTGTCCTGGGCGGCATGTACGGCCCCGATGACGGCCATGTCGACCCCAGCGGCGTCACCCACGCCTTCGCCAAAGGCGCGCGCATGGGCGGCGCGACGATCGAACGCCAATGCCCGGTCGAAGCCTTGAGCCAGCGCGCCGACGGCACCTGGGACGTCTCGACGCCCAAGGGCACGGTGCATGCGGAGGTCGTCATCAATGTCGCCGGCCTGTGGGCTCGCGAGGTCGCCGCCATGGCGGGCTACACGTTGCCGCTTGTCCCCATGGAACACCAATACGTCGTCACCGAAACGGTCCCGGAAGTGGCGGCGCTGGATTTCGAGATCCCGCTGACCCGCGACCAGGACGGCGAGTTCTACCTGCGCCAGGAACGCGACGGTCTCTTGCTCGGGGCCTATGAACGCCATGGACGCCACTGGTCGATCGACGGCACGCCGATGGATTTCGCCCAGGAGCTCCTGCCCGACGACATCGAACGCATGATGCCGAACATGGAGGCGGCGATCGCGCTGGTGCCGTGCTTCGCCAATGCCGGCATCAAGCGCGTGGTCAACGGGCCGATGATGTATTCGCCGGACAGCACGGTCTTGATCGGGCCGATGCCGGGGCTCAGAAACCACTTCGTCGCCTGCGGCATGATCCCGGGCTTCTCCGAAAGCGCCGGCGTCGGCTGGGCGCTTGCCGAATGGATCGTCGAGGGCAGCCCGCCGCTCGACCTCTTCCCGATGGATGTCGCGCGCTTCGGCGACTGGGCGACCAAGAGTTACACCCTCGTCAAGTCGGCCGAGAACTACGGCATGCGCTTCGCCATCGCCTTTCCGGCCGAGGAACGCCCGGCGGGACGGCCGCTGCGCACGGCACCGGTTTATGACCGGCTTAAGGAAGAAGGCGCGGTGTTCGGCTCGGCCTATGGCTTCGAGCGGCCGCTGTGGTTCGCCAAGGACGGCGTCGAAGGCCGCGATATCCTGAGCTTCCGCCGCCCCAACTGGTTCGGACCCGTCGGCGAGGAATGCCGGGCGCTGCGCGCGGGCGTCGGCATGCTGGAGATCTCGACCTTCGCCAAGTACCTGGTCGAGGGGCCGGGCGCGGAGGCGTTCCTGGACCGCGTGCTCGCCTGCCGCATCCCGCAGAAAACCGGCCGCATGGTGCTGGCGCCGATGCTGAACGCCAAGGGCGGCATCATCGGCGACTTCACACTGACGCGGCTGGGGGCGGAGTCCTTCTATGTGGTCGGCGGCGGCACCGCCGAGCGGTTCCACCGCCGCTGGTGGGACGAACACATGCCGCCGTCGGGCGTCACCATCCGCTCGGAGACAACGGAACGTGCCGGCCTGGCCATCGCCGGACCGCGTTCGCGCGAGCTCTTGGCCGCGGTGACCCGCGACGATGTTTCGAGCGACGCCATGCCGTTCATGACCGCCCGCGATATGGATGTCGGCATGGCGCCGTGCCGTGTCATGCGCGTCTCGTTCACCGGCGATCTCGGCTACGAACTG
>JANQGO010000434.1 GCA_028277285.1 Alphaproteobacteria bacterium
AACCCAAGGCGCCGGTCTTCGCGCTGGTCGGCGAGCTTGGCGCCGAGCGCATAGGGCAGGCCCCAGCCGAGACCCGCCATGCCGCGCGGCGTGAGAAAACGCATACCCGGGCGCCGGCTCATCAGATTGTTGCAGATCCAGATCGAGGCGTAGCTGGCATCGGCGACAACGATGTGCTCGGGCGTCAGCATGGCGTCCAGATCCGCCATCAGTTTCTCGGGCCGGATCGGATGGGCGTCGCCGTTCGCCCGCGCCGAGCGTTCCTCGAGGTGCTGAAGACGGGCCGACGAGATCTCGGTCTCGACGTGGCTGCGCGCGTTCTGACGTTTGGTGAGGTCGCGCTGCTCCAACTGCGCCGTCAGCGCGCGCAAGGTCAGGCTGGCGTCGCCGACCAGCCTGAGCGCCTCATAGTTGCGGCCGATCTCCATCGGGTCGATGTCGATATGGATGATGCGTGCGCTTTCAGGCAGCAGTGTCCACGAATCCGTGCCGTTCTGATTGGTGCGGTTGCCGACCGCCAGGATCACATCGGCGCGCTCGATCATGGGACGCAGGTAACGGGTCGCACCGCCGGTGCCCATGTAGTAACCGATCACGCCCATCGACAGTGGATGGCTTTCGTCGATCACGCCCTTGCCCATGGTCGTCGTCGCCACCGGCAGGTGACAGGTCTCCTGAAGCGTCGCGACGTCACCCCAGGCACGTGAGCTGTGCACGCCGCCGCCGGCCCACACGAACGGGTTGTCGGCAGCGGCAAGCAGGTCGGCAGCCTTGCTGACCGCGACAGGATCGGCGACCGGACGGTCGAGCGGGTAGGTGCCCAGGTTTTCCTGGCGCGACGACGAGGCGATGCCCGCGCGTTCGATCAGATCGGCCGGACACAACAGCACCGCCGGGCCGGGCCGGCCGCTGCCCGCCGCCCTGAATGCCATATCCACATAGTCGTCGATCCGCCCGGGTTCGCTGACCCGCCTGATCCACTTCGCCGAACCCTTGAAGAGTTCGAGTTGATCCAGTTCCTGGAACGCGTTGCGGTCGCGGTTCTGCGCGGGCACTTCTTGAACCAGCGCGACGATGGGGATGGAAGCTGTCAACGCCTCGGCAAGGCCGGCGACCAGAAGCGTCGCTGCCGGGCCGTTCTGGGCTGTGACGACGGGAATGCGGCCGGAGATCCTGGCATAGGCATCGGCCATCACCGCACCGGCGTTTTCGGTCCGGTAGGTGATCTGCTCGATGCCGTAGTCGGGCGTCGCCAGATAGAACAGCGTCGGAATGCTCTGGCCGAACATGATGTCGACACCGTGGCGTTTGAGAGCCGCGATAAAGACCTGCGCGCCGGAAAGGTTGGATGCCTTCGTGTTCATGTTAGGGGTTCACCGCCTTGTGCATTCTTCTCGTCCCTATCGCCCACCGCCGACATCGAACAGGGCGCCGCTGACATAACTCGCCTCGTCACCGCATAACCACACCGCAAGGCCAGCGATCTCATCGGGCTCACCGCCACGGCCCAGGGGCACACTGGCTTGCGCCATCGCGTCGACGGCTTCGCGGCCGCCGTTCTGATCATGGATATCGGAGTGGATCAAGCCGGGCCGGATCGCGACAGCGCGGATGCCTTCCGATCCCAGTTCCTTGGCCTGCCCCAGGGTCATGCTATCCACCGCGCCCTTGGTGGCGGCATAGCCGATGGATCCGGGCAGGCCGCCGGACGCCGCGGCGCGTGATGAGATATTGACGATGGTGCCCCCATTGCCGCCAAACGAGCGGCCCATGCGCCTGACCGCATGGTGGGCGCACAGAAAATAGCCGGTGATGTTGACGTCGATCATGCGGCGCAGACGTGCCGGATCGACCTCGGCCGTCGTCATCTTTTCGACGATCCCGGCATTGTTGATGAGGGCGGTCACCGGCCCCAAAGACCGGTCGGTCTCAGCGAACATGGCCTCAACCGCTTCAGGATCGGCGGTATCGGCCTGGATCGCGACAGCGCGGCGCCCGAGTTTCTCGATATCGTTGACGACGTCCGCCGCCTTATCGGCGCGCCCGGCAAAGTTGACCGCGACATCGTAACCGGCCTGGGCGGCGCGACGCGCAATCGCCGCGCCGATACCCCGGCTGCCGCCGGTCACCAGCATCACGCCACCCGTCAATCCTCGTCCTCCCCGGCGTTGGCGCAGGTGTCATAGCACAGGCGATCACCACTTTGGCGGCATCATGCCTGGGTTCTCAGAAAATTTGTGGCTATCTTGCGCCCAACATGACGGGAAAGGGACACCATGGCGCTTGACCAGGAAACACTTGAACAGTTCGTCGATACGATCCAGCGCTTCGTCAGGGAACGCCTGATCCCCGCCGAAGCCGAGGTCGACGCCACCGATACCATTCCCCAGCCCCTCATCGACGAGATGAAGGCGATGGGCCTGTTCGGCCTGACCATTCCCGAAGAGTACGGCGGGCTCGGCCTGTCGATTACCGAGGAGGTGCGGGTCGCCTATGAGATTACCCACGCCGCGCCGACCTTCCGTTCGGTCTTCGGCACCAACGTTGCCATCGGCTCGCAGGGCATCCTGATCGACGGCACGGAGGAACAGAAACAGACGTATCTGCCCAAGCTCGCGTCGGGCGAGATGATCGCCTCGTTCGCGCTGACCGAGCCGGATATCGGCTCCGATGCCGCCTCGGTGAAGACGCGTGCCACCGGCGACGGCAACGGCTATGTGCTGAACGGTACAAAACGCTACATCACCAACGCGCCGTCGGCGGATATCTTTACCGTCATGGCGCGCACCGATCCCGAGCAGAAGGGCGCGCGCGGCGTTTCCGCTTTCGTGGTCGAAGCCAAGACGCCCGGCATCAGACTGGGCAAGCCCGAGAACAAGATGGGCCAGAAGGGCGGGCAGGTCTGCGACGTCATTTTCGAGGACTGCCGGATACCGGGATCGGCCCTAATCGGCGGCGTCGAGGGGCAGGGTTTCAAGACGGCGATGAAGGTGCTGGACAAGGGCCGCCTGCACATCGCCGCGTGCTGCTGCGGCCTGGCCGACCGCCTCATACAGGAGTCCCTGGCCTACGCCATCGAACGTCAGCAGTTCGGCCAGCCGATTGCCGATTTCCAGCTCATCCAAGCCATGCTGGCCGATAGCCAGACCGAACACGATGTCGGCTGGGCCTTGGTGCGCGATGCCGCGCAACGTTATGAGGCCGGCGAGAAGCTGCCGCGCATCGCCGCCGAAGCGAAGTACTACTGCAGCGAAATGCTGGGACGCGTCGCCGACCGCGCCGTCCAGATCCATGGCGGCGCCGGTTACATCAACGACTATGCGGTCTCCCGGCTCTACCGCGATGTCAGGATCTACCGGCTTTACGAAGGCACATCGCAAATCCAGCAACTGGTGATCGCCAAGGACATGATCCGCCGGGCTAGAGAGGCACTGTCATGAGCTACCGCCTTTTCGGCCGTCCATACGCAGGCTCCCTCGCGGTCGAGTGGCTGCTGGAGGAGTTGGGCGTGCCGTATTCGCGGGTGCTCGTCACCGGCTACCGCGACCAGATCGAGCCCGCCTGGTTCGCCGACCTCAACCCGCTGCGCCAGGTGCCGGCGCTCGAACTGGACGACGGCCGGCTGCTGACGGAGTCGGGCGCCATCATGCTCTATCTGGCCGAGCGTCACGCCTTGGGTGAGCTGGCGCCAACGCTCGATGATCCCGCAAGGCTTCCTTATCTACGCTGGATGTCGTTTCTGTCGGCATCGCTCTATCCGGCGTTCATGCAGCTCATCCATCCGGAGAACTATATCGACGATCCCGCCCAATTCGACGCAATCAAGAAACGGGGTTCTGCCGTCCTGCAGACGCAATGGGCCGTGCTGGAGGCCGCCCTGAAAGACGACGGCTATCTTGCCGGCGGCCGGCTCAGCGTGGCGGACTTCTACCTCGTGATGTTCGCGCTTTGGGTCGACGACGATGTCGCCGGCTTCACGACCCAGCACCCGTCGATAGCGCGGCTGACCGACGAGTTGAAGCAGCGGCCCTCCGTGGCGACGGTGCTCCCGCGCCAGGACCTCGCCGTTTGGGGCAGTTAGGGGAGCATCATCCGATCACGCTGAACGGCCACATCGCGCGTTGAGTCCCATGGGGGCCTCCGATAGGGTCGCCGGCCATGAGCCGACAGACGCTGACACCGGAGAACGTGCCGCACCTGGACGACGCCAAGCGCCGGGCGGAGTGGCACCAGTACTATTCCGAAAAGCGCATCGGTCATCAGTGGCTGCAGGTCCACATGCTGGCCAGCCTCGACGTCAACAAGATCCTGGAGGTCGGTCCCTATCTTGGCCTGGTGACCGCGATGCTGGACAACGGCGGCTACGACGTCACCACGCTGGACCTGTTCCCCCCGCCCTTCGACAAACCGGAGCGGCCGAACATCGAGGCGGACCTGACAAAGCTCGACCCATCGCGTATCGAGGGCTTCGACGCCATCATGTGCTGCGAGACGCTGGAGCACCTGCCGTGGGACGCGGCGCCGGCGATCCTGGCGGCGTTCTTTGCCAGCGGCGCCCGCTACCTCGTGCTTTCCGTGCCTTATGAGGGGTTTCAGTTCGCCTGGTCGGTCTATCTTAATCCCTTCACCTGGCGGCAATACCTCTCGCTCAAGAAGTTTCGTCGCTTCAAGTCGTTCAAACCCGACACCGATCCGTGGGGTCACAAGTGGGAAATCGGTTACAAGGGTTACGCGGTCGAGGATTGGGAAGCGGTCATAACAGCTGCCGGGTGGCGCATCGCCCAGCGTGAGTTCTCGCACCCCTGCCGCTCGGTCTTTCATCTGTGCGAGCGCGTAAGCTAAGTCGCGTTCTGTAGCGCCTCGATCAGCATGGCTTCGGCCTTCTGCAGCGCGACCCCGCGCGGCAGGCCGGGCTGCATGTCCGGATGGTAGAGCAGGCGCAGTGCCAGACGGTCCCAATCCGAATAGTCTTCGGAGCGAAACGGCGCGTTGCGCATCGCCAACACCGACGGCATGGAGGTGTCGGCCGCCGGTCTCGTCCAGTGATTGGCAAAACCCATGGCGTGCATCAGCTCGTGGCGCAAGCAGTCGGTATAGTCCTCGCTGATATCGATACGCGCGAAGTAGAGCGCGCCACGCGCGCCGCGCGTATGGGTGTTGCAGACCGCGCCCGGTGAGGGGAACTGGCCGTCGATCTCGTCATGCCGGCTGACGATGATGTCGATCGTGCCGACCCGCGTGACGCCGTCCCCCTCCAGCACAAGTTCGTGGCCGGTCAGCCGCGTCAGATCGTCAATGGCGGCGGCCACGTCGTCGCGAAAGGGCTCAGTGATCGCGCCGTGCAGCCGGACGGTTGCCGGCCAGCCCCATTTCCTGACCCAGGTATGACGAACATTGCCGCGCCGCACTTGCGTGAGCGCAAGGGTGTCAAAGAACGCGACGGCGCTTGCGGTACTGACCTCCGGCTGTTCGGTCAGCAGGCCCGCCGGTACCTCGGGCAGCACCAGAGCCGCGGCGGAAAACAGGGCGCCGTTCTTCAGAAACCGCCGCCGGCTGGCAGTGCCAGGCAACCTGTCATCACGATCGGGCATCCCCGTTACGGTCGGCAATCTGCCGCTAAAGCGCAAATCACCGCTGGGTGAGCGATCGAATCCGCTGGCGGTCAGGTCGCGTCGCGGAACCCGTCGACGGCGTTGACGACAGCGGCCATGGCCTGATCGCTCGACCCATCGGGAATGACGCAGGTCGGCGCCAGGATGTGGCGCCGCCCACCGCTGACGGCAAGCGCCTCGGCCGCCTGCGCGCCGACGGTGCTCGGGCTGACGGGAAACTCACGCTCCTCCATGCCGGCGACCAGCACCCGGTCCGTCAGGTCGAAAGCATCGCGGAAGCTTGGCTGCGACAGGCCGTGATCCCAGCATATGGCCTGGATCGGATAGGTGTTGCAGAGGTCGAAGAACACATCCGCGCCGCACAGGTGCAGGATCACCGGGCCGCCGTCGTCCCAGGCTTTCAGCAGCGCGAGGTCGTAGGGTTCGCCGAAGACCGCGTGTTGCTCCTCGGTCAGCAACAGTTCACTGGCGTACTGCGTGGCGAAGTAGATACCGTCGGCGCCGGTTTCGCGCACGGCCCTGGTGAACGCGATCATGGTCTCCGTGATGGTGGCGAGTGCGCCGTGAAGCGCGTCGGGCTCGTCGCGCATGCTCTCGACCAAACGCGGACCGGCGAGCTTGCCGGCCAGGGTCAGGGGACCGAACAGCGTCATGTAGACGGGGACGTCCCGGCCGATGCCGTCGCATACCAGGCGCAGGCATTCGAGCTCGCGCGCCAGCGCACCCTCGGACACATCGAGCGTTTGCAGGTCGGCCCAGTCGAAGTCGAGGTTGAGCGAGTAGGGTACGGTCTCGATGTCAGCTGTCATCGCGCGGCCGCCGGTCAGCGCAGCGGCCCAGTCCTCGACGGCGAACATGCCGTTCGGCGTGTGCTTGATCAGGTCCGGTTTCCACTGGCGAGCGTACTTGATTGTCGCGTCAGCCAAGGGACCCGGCGCGTTGTCGGCGTCGGGGAAATGCTGCCACAGTGCGAAGGCGGGACGGTCGGGTTTGTCGCCGGCCAGCACGGAACGGATTCGTTGGTGAGCATCCATGATCAAACCTGGTTTCTTGAGCCGGGCGCCACTGTAAACGCAAACCGGTTGAGATGCCGAAGCCTTCTTCACGGGGCCGAGCGACCCCTTTAAGCTCCTGCCGAAAGAACGATCGGGTGAAACATGGTTGAGCAGACAAGGGCCGATGCGATCGTCGCCGCGGTCGAGGACGGTTTTGAAGAGCAGATACGGTTTACCCAGGACCTCGTTCGCTTTCCGTCACTCAGAGGTCAGGAGGCGACGGCTCAGGATTTTCTGGCACGCGAGCTCGGCGCACGCGGCTTCGCCGTCGACCGCTGGAAGATCGACGTCGCCGATATCCAGGACATGCCGGGCTATTCGCCGAAGCTGGACGGCTATCAAGACGCTTATGTGACGGTCGGCGGCCTGCGGTCATCGAACCCGCAAGGCCGCTCCCTGGTCATCAACGGCCATATCGACGTGGTGCCGGAGGGCCCGCACGAGATGTGGCAGACGCCGCCCTTCGATCCCGTCATCAAGGACGGCTGGATGCACGGACGCGGCGCCGGCGACATGAAGTCGGGCTGGGTATGCGGCCTGTTCGCCCTGGAGGCCCTGAAACGTGCCGGGTTCAGACCCGCTGCCGACGTGTTTATCGAAGCGGTGATCGAGGAGGAGGCCACCGGCAACGGCGCGCTGGCCTGCCTGCAACGCGGTTATCGCGGCGATGCCGCCTTGATTCCCGAGCCGATGGGCGATGCCATGATGCGCGCCCAGGTCGGCGTCATGTGGTTTCAGGTCACCGTGCGCGGCCATCCCGTCCATGTCGCCTATGCCGGCAGCGGCGCCAACGCGATCGAGGCGGCCTATCGCCTGATCGGCGAACTGCACAAGCTGGAGGACGCCTGGAACGCCAGGGGCCACGACCGCTATGACCACATGGACCATCCGCTCAACTTCAACGTCGGCAAGATCGAGGGCGGCGACTGGGCCTCAAGCGTGCCCGCCTGGTGCACGTTTCATATGCGCGCGGGCCTGTTTCCCGGTCAGGATCTGGGTCAGGCCCGTCAGGAGATCGAAACGTGTCTGAAGGACGCCGCGCGTGACGATCCCTTCCTCGCCAACAGCCCGCCGGAGATCACCTGGGACGGCTTTCAGGCCGAAGGTTTCGTTCAGGAAGAAGGCAGCGAGGTCGAGAGGGTCCTGCGATCAAGCCATCAGGCGATCTATGGCGGTGACCTGCCGGAACGCATGCTGACCGGCACCACCGACGCCCGTTTCTTCGGCCTCTATGCGGACATGCCGGCGCTTGTTTACGGGCCCGTCGCCGAAAACATCCACGGCTTCGACGAGCGCGTGAACCTGGAGTCGTGCAAACAGGTCACCAAATCGATCGCGCTCTTCATCGCCGACTGGTGCGCACTCGAAGCTCTGTAGGCAAGCAAGCTTTACTCAGCCCATCTCTTTTATGCCGTCGCGCTAGGGAATGTACAGAGCGGGATCGTAACTCGATAGCACAAGCCCACTAGCCAACTAACATTGCGAGGGTTTCGTATACATATGCTTCTGCGATAATGTGAGCGATGCCTGTCGCTGTAAGGTAGGGCAAAAAAGTGCTGTCGTTTCGAAAAATTGCATTTGGCTATTCTAGCGCAGAAGCTGAACGAGAGAGGGATCCAGGCCTGCTCATCGATGGTCATGTTGACTTCAGAGACGCGACGGAAGAGGCGTTGAGCGGGAACAAGTACCTATTTCTGGGCTACAAGGGTGCCGGCAAGTCCTCTATCGCAGAACGCATTGAGCTAACACTGAGAGATAGTTACTCAGATTTCGCGAAGCTTGTTTCGCTCGCTGACTTCCCCTTCACACCATTCTCGAAAATTGTAAGGGGAGATGCAGAACCTGAGACAAAGTTCCCAACAGCATGGTCCTGGATTCTGCTAATCTACTTGCTTGAGTGATTCTCAAGGGATGAGGGCGTAAGTCATCCTGATCCGACATCCTTTACGGATGCTGTTAAAGCCTTTAGTCAGATGGGGCTTTGGCCAGCAGCAGATCCTGCCGCGATTGTGCGAGTTACTGCAAAGAAGAACTTTAAGCTCTCCCTGCTCGGAAAGCTTGCCGAGTTCGGTTGGTCTGGGGCTGAAACAAGACCAGCATCCGAAATTCCGGACTTTGTTGAGAGTCTAAAACAACTTATCCGAGAAATTCGCAGTGACAGCAAACACTACCTAGTAATAGATGGGCTAGACGATGTTCTAACCTCGCGAGAAATACAGTACAAGTCACTCTCTGCGCTTATTTACGAAGTCGGCCGAATCAATACTGACCTCAAAAAAAACGGCGTGCCGGCAAAGGTTGTATTGCTTTGCCGGACTGACTTATTCGAACGGATTCCGGGCGCGAACAAGAACAAGATTCGCCAAGACCACGCTGTAGAGCTTGACTGGTACCATGACCCGAGAGAACCAGATCAATCACTTCTGGTTCGAATTGCTCAAATTAGGGCCGAGCGCAGTTTAGGTGGTGAAGTAGATTTGTTTAGAGCACTGTTACCAAAGAGAATTGATGGGGTAGATACAACAAGAGTGCTTCTTGATATGACGAGGCACACACCTCGTGATTTCCTGAGACTTTTATCCCATGTTCAAGAATTTTCGCCCGAAGGAAAAGTTACAGTTTCTGCTGTCAAATCCGGTATGCGCGAATACTCTATCAAGTATTTCTTACCAGAAATACAAGATGAATTAAGTGGGTATGCCTCTCCCGATGAAATATCTAGGATTGTTATTGCGTTGTCCAGGCTCCGAAAGAGGGATTTCCGGTTGTCTGAACTGATCGAGTCCTCGCGAACCTCGTCAAAACCTCTCGAGGCTGAGCGGATTTATGACATAGTCGACGCTCTCTTTCACTGTAGCGCACTAGGTAACGTTCAACACCGACGAGGAGGAAACAACTACTTTACATTCAAATACAGGAACAGGCATTCATCCTTCAATGAACACGAAGTCATTATGTTACATAGAGGACTTTGGAAGGCGCTAAATGTAGTATAGAAATCCAGTTGCGTAAAATTTGTTTGTATTTTTCTTTTTGATCGTGCTTCTCAACAGCTTTCAATTGTCTGGCCGTGATTAGCGTGCTGACGTTCATCAGTCGCCGGCGCCGGCTGCCAGCTCGCCTTGTCCCATTCCTTTAGTTTGCCCGGATGATACGGCATCGGGTGCACATTCGGCGTCCAGGTGCCGTCGGCCGTGATTTCAGCGATATGCGCGGCGATGTCCTTCAACGGCGCGAACCAGCAGTTCGCACGTGACTGCATGTATTCGATCATCTCGAACATCATCTTCGCGCGGGCCGGACGGCCTGAAATCCAGGGGTGCCAGACGCCGACCCACAGGCCGCCGTCGTCGCACACCGCATCGAACTCCGAGAGATAGAGTTCCTTGGCGCGCGCCGGCGTCGAAATCTGATTGGTCGCGCCCAAATCCCAGTTGTGGGAGAAGTGCGGCCAATCGTCGTGAATGATCGTCGCCGGTATCTCGATGAGGTCGCGGCCGTTCTCGCGCATGACGTAAGGCACGTCGTCGCCCATCAGCGAAGAGTCATAGAGGTAGCCGGCGTCGGTAAGGAGCGCCTGGGTCGCCGGCGAAACATCGAAACTCGGTGCCCGGTAACCGATGATCTTCTGGCCGGTGATCGCCTCCAGCCCCTCGTGGGCGCGCTGGAACCAGTAGGCCTCGTCTTCCGGGCTCAGCAGGTTCGGGCTTTCGTGCAGATAGCCGTGATGGCCGATCTCGTGACCGTCGCCCAGCATGCGCTCCATGGCGGCGGGATAGCGCTCCGCGACCCAGGTCGGCACGAAGAACGTCGTCTTGTGGCCGAACTCGGCCAGAATGTCGCAGATGCGCGGCACTGCCGTCTCCGGGCCGTAACGCATGGCCGAAAGACTGAACAACCGCTTGTGCGCGGTATCCGGATGGTCGATCTGCAGCACCGACTCCGCATCGACATCCCAGGTGAAGGCAACGGCGCAGGTCGCGCCACCAGGCCAGGGAACGGGGTTTCGGATCATACGCATGGCAGGCCTCCGGATCGAAACGTCGGGCGATCAAGAATAGTCGCCGGCATGCGCCGGCGCCATGGGTCAGACCAACTTGAACTGCGGCAACGAAACCGCCCGCCCGAAGAACAGGAACGGCTGCATCCAGGACCGCGTCAACACGGCGCGCGCGCCATCGGTGATGAAGTGGTAGGCGCCTGACTGTTCCATCAGGTCCTGCATGGCGACATAGGTGTCGCTGCGCTTCGCCGTATCCATCTCCTTCATGGCCGCGTCGTTGAGCGCGCCGTATTCATCGCTCGCCCAACGCTCCCAGTTCCATATGCCGATCTGCTCGGGCGTGAACCAGACGGTCATATAGGCGGGATCGGCTGTCGTGCTGTAGCGCATCAAGGTGAGCTCAAGATCCTTCCAGTCGTCACCTTCCGATTCGACGCCCAGGTTCCAGTAGACGGCGGGGTCGTAGGTCCGAATGTCGGCGTTGATGCCGACCTCTGAAAGATTGGCCTGGATGATCTCGCAGACGGTCCGCGACGTCGTGTCGTTGAGGCAGGAGAGGGTCGTCTGAAAACCATCGGGCAGGCCCGCCTCCGCGAGCAGACTGCGGGCCTGGTCAAGGTCGCGTCCGGTGATCATGCGGTTGTCGCGATGACCGATCTGTCCCGGCCCAATGATGCCGGTTGCCGGCTTGGCCAGCCCGTTGTAGGCGCCCTGCAGGATCATATCGATGTCGACCGTGTACTGGATGGCGCGGCGCACCCGTTCGTCCTGCAGGTTGGGATGGTCCGTGTTCATGCCGAGCCAGCTGTAGCCGGAAGGCGGCGCTTCCATGAGGCTGCTGTCATCAGGCGGGTTGTCGCGATAGCGCGGGATCGAATCGACCGTCACCTCCGTGAAGTCCAGTTCGCCGGCCTCGAACGCGATTTCAGCCGTCTTATCATCAGGAATGATCAGAATTTCGAAACCGTCAAAGTCGGGCTCTGGTCCCGCCCAGTCGGGATTGCGTTCCAGCACGATCTTCACCGACGGCTGCCAATTCGCCAGGCGGTAGGGTCCGCATTGCGCGGGAAATGACGTGGTGAACGTCCCGCCGGCCTCCTCCAGCGCCCGCTTGCAGACGATGCTGCCGGCCAAGGCGGGCAGCGACGTGGTGAAGAGCGGCGCGAACGCCTCTTTCATGTGAATGATCCCGGTCAGATTGTCGACCACCTCGACATGATCAAGCGCCTCCCAGGTGTACTGCCAGGGCGACCCGCCGTCCGGATCGGCAATACGCTCAAAGGAGAACTTCACATCCTCGGCGCTCAACGGCCCATAGCCGTCGGACCAGACGATGTCGTCACGCAGCACGAAGCGCACCGTGCGATCGTCGATCGCCTCGATCGTCTCGGCGGCGTAGGGCTCGACCTCGGTGCCGCCTTGCTCGACATAGCGCACCAACGTGACCAAGCACGCCATCTTCACGGTCTCTTCGACACCGCCGATGAAGCTGAACGGGTCGAGATACTGGATGTCGTTATCGGAGCGGATCCGCGGAATGCTGCGCTGCGCATTGGCAGGGCCGGCGAACAACGGGAGGGCGGCACCGGCCGCGAGGCCGGCCAAGAAGGGACGTCGTGGCAGGGTCGGGAACATGGGCGTCGTTTCCTGTCTATGCTGCGGAGGGGGTCGCGGCGACCTGGCGCATGATCGTGACATGTCGTCACCAATAGGTGTAGCGCCGGGGGCCGGCTTCAAGCCGGAGGTGCGGATGATCCGCGCAAGGCCCTCGACCTTCGGGCCGTCAGCGGCCATGGTGTCGCAATGCGACACTTCGGCAACCAACGCGAACCGGACGACGTTAGCGAGCTGATGTCGCGACGCGCGCGCGGCAGCCGCACGATCATGATGGTCCTGATCGTCGCGGCGATCGCCGTGGTGGGCCGTGAGTCCGGACTGTTCGGTCCGACCGTCGACGGCCAGACACTGACGACGGTGGACCAAGCCGCGCTGGAGCAGAGGCTTGTCGCCGCCGGACCGCTGCTGATCGAAGGCAACAGTGACGGCGATGTCACGCTGATCGAACTCTTTGACTATCGCTGCCCCCATTGCCGGCGCATGGCGCCGGTGATCCAGGACCTCGTCGACAGCGACCCAGGCATACGCCTGATCCTGGTCGAATACCCGATCCTGGGGCCGGAATCCGATATCGCCGCGAAGTTCGCCATGGCAGCGGCCAATCAAGGCGCCTATGGCCCCTTCCACCGGGCCCTCATGTATTCGACGGTCACCTGGACCGAGGCCGCCATGGTCGAATTGGGCGAAAGCCTCGGTTTGGACGGCCAAGAGCTGCTCGAAGACGCAAACTCGCCGGAAACAGCCGCGATTCTGTCGGCGTATCGGACCGCCGCCCGGGAAGACGGCATCGACAGTACGCCAGCCTTCATCGTCGGCGATATGCTGTTTATCGGTACACTCGACGAGCCGACCTTGCGTGAACTCGTCCGTATGGCAAGGTCCGAGGAGGGCGCAGAAGGCTGACCTCACCCAGGGGTTATTTGACCGACAGGGGTCAAAACGCCTAAACGGGCGGCCAAAGGAGACGTTGTATGCGCCTGATTTCAGCACTTTTGGTCGGTGGTTTCCTGGCGTTTGCCGCCGGACCCGCCCATGCGGCCGAGGAACTGCCGGAACTGAGCCGCGAACAGATCGAACAGATCGTGCGCGAGTACCTGGTCGAGAACCCGGAAGTCGTCATCGAGGCGCTTCAGGCCTATGAGCAGCAGATGGCGGCCGACGAGGAGGCCAGGGCCAAGGAGGCCATGGCGCGCCTGGCCGACGTCATCTACAGCGATCCCGATACGCCGGAAGCTGGTAATCCGGATGGCGATGTCGTCATCGTCGAGTTCTTCGACTACCGCTGCGGTTACTGTCGGCGGGCGGCCCCCGACCTGTTCGACACGGTCGCCGACGATCAGGGTATCCGGCTGATCTATAAGGAGTTTCCTATTCTGGGCGAACAGTCCGTGCTGGCGGCACAGGCCGCACTCGCCGCGCGCAACCAGGGCCTCTACCAGCCGTTTCACGAGGCCCTGATGGTCGCCGACATCGACTTTTCGGAAGCGTCCATCATGGCGCTCGCCGAGAGCGTCGGCATCGATACCGATCAGTTGCGCGCCGACATGGACGACCCGGCGATCGACGAACACCTGAACAACAACTACGAACTCGCCCAGGCGCTCGGCATTCGCGGCACGCCCGCCTTCATCATTGGCGATGAACTGGTTCCCGGCGCGGTCGGCCGCGCTGAGCTGGAAGACCTGATCGCAGAGGCGCGCGGCAGCTAGCTACTCCTCCGGCAGCAGCGCTTCCAGGTTGGCGATGACGTCGGCTTCGCCGGCCGGTTTGTCCCAGCGGATGCGCGAGATTCTGGGAAACCGCATGGCGACTCCCGATTTGTGCCGCGTCGAGCGCTGAAGACCCTCAAACGCCACCTCCAGCACCAGTTCCTTGGAGACCTCGCGGACCGGGCCGAAACGCTCGGTCGTGTGGTTGCGCACCCAGCGGTCGATCTCTTTCATCTCTTCGTCGGTGAAGCCGAAATAGGCTTTGCCGACCGGCACCAGTTCGCCGTCGCGCCAGACGCCGAACGTGTAGTCCGAATAGAACGAGGAACGTTTGCCGTGGCCGCGTTGGGCGTACATCAGGACAGCGTCGACCAGAAAAGGATCGCGTTTCCACTTGAACCACGGGCCTTTCGGGCGGCCCGGCACATAGGCGCTGTCGCCGCGCTTCAGCATCAACCCTTCGACGCCCGGCGCCAAATCGCCTTGTCGGCGGGCGGCCAGTTCGTCCCACGAACCGAACGGCACCTGGACAGACAGGTCCATCAGCGGCGGTTGGTTGGCGCCGATCCAGGCTTCAAGCCGCCCGCGGCGTTCATCGAACGGGGCCTCGCGGACGTCCTGGTCGCCGTCGATCAGAAGATCATAAAGCCGAACATGAACCGGGTGACTTAATAGCATCTTTTTACTGACAGTTTTTCGGTTCAGCCTCTTCTGGAGATCGCCGAAGGGCGCGACATGACCGTCGCGCACGACCAGCAGTTCACCGTCCAGCGTCGCGTCGATATCCAGGGTATCGACGAGGTCGGGAAACGACCCGCCGATCTCGTCGCCGGTCCGTGAATAGAGCCTCAGACGGCCGGCTTCGCCGACCACCTGCACGCGGATACCGTCCCATTTCCATTCGGCGCGGTAATCCGTCGGGTCCAACGTCTCGAGATCGCGCTCTTCCAGGGGATGGGCCAGCATGACCGGGCGGAAAGCGGCGCTCTTGGAGGGGTCGGGGCGGGGACCGCGCCCTTCGAGCCAGGCGAAGAGGTCCTCATAGGGCGGCTCGACCGCGTGCCAGACCTCCTCGATCTCATCGGGTTCGCGCGCCCATTGGGCGGCCAGCGCCGTTTTGGCCAGACGCGCCGACACACCGACCCGGAGCGCGCCGGTGATGAGCTTGATGGTCGCCCAGCGTTCGTTCGGACCCATGGCGTCGAACAACCGCGCGAGCAGCCCTGGAAGTTCGCTCTTGCCCGCCTGGCTCAGCGTCTCCACCAGTTCGCCCAAAGGCGGCACGCGGTTGGCGCCCGGTTCCGGCGGCCAGATCAGGGCGACGGTCTCGGCGAGGTCGCCGACATAGTCGTAGGAGAGGCCAAACAGCACGGGATCGACCCGCTCCATGACGAGGCCACGCACAAGGCCTGCCTTGGCGTAGCGGAATTCCAGGCCGCCGGTCATGGCGGCGA
>JANQGO010000463.1 GCA_028277285.1 Alphaproteobacteria bacterium
GACCGAGCGTTTCGAGGTGCGCCAATTCCACCTCTACGCCTCCATGCGCGGCCACGACGGCGCCGTCTACCGCATCGAACACAGCTACCCCCTGGGGTAAGTCCCAACACGCCGACATCCTGGCCTGCCGCGGGCATGGCCGACTAGCACTGTCGGTCGAGTTATTGATTTGCACCTGCAACTTGTTGAGTATGGATGATCCAAGGGCTTCTCGGATTTCGGGCAGTTATGGTTTCTGACACCACAACGACGCTGGCGGCCCGGTTTCCGCGTTGGCTCGTCCTGCTGCTATCGCTGCTGTCGCTCGCGGTTTTGTTTGGACCCGGCTTGGTCGAGCACATGCAAAACGCGGCGAACCCTTACGCGTTCAACAACGATGCGCGTATGCAGATCTTCCCGCTGCTTCGCTATTGGGACGGCGAGCTGCTGCAGGACGACTACGTCGCCGACTACTTCTTGGGCGTCATGCTTCCCCATGGCTATTCGCTGTTTTATGGCGCCCTGGCGCAGGTGTTCGACCCGCGCAACGTCTCGATCGTTCTTCCCTATATTCTGCTCGCCCTGACCACGGCCATGGTGGCCGCCGCCGCCCACAAGGTCAGCGGCGCGACGGCGGCATGGTGCGCGGCGGCGTTCTGTCTGGCGGCCGACATGTATCTCGGCGGCATGGTCGGCGGGCTGCCACGCGCGTTTGGCAAACCCGTCATGGCCATGGTCGTGCTGGGCCTGGTCTACGGCAACACGGCCCTGCTGATTGCCGCGACCTTGATCGGCGCGGCCTTCTACTTCACCGCCGGTGCCGTCGCCGGCCTGTGTCTGGCGACATATCTGCTCCTGTTCCCGCCATCTTGGCGCAGCGACGGCGGCGCATGGTCGTGGCCACGGCGTCTTGTCCTTGTCGGCATCACGGGCGTGCTTGCCATTGTGATCGTGTCGCCGACGCTCATCGAAGCGCGCGCCTATGGGCCGTCGCTCACGGTCGATCAGGCCGACGCCTATCCGGAGGCCGGCATTGGCGGCAGATACAAGACGCATCCGATGCCGCCGGCTTTCGGATTGCCCAGGCTGGAAAACCTGACAGCCGCCGCCGCCGTCACCATGCGGGCATTTCGCGCGCGCGAAGCGTTCCGCAGCGGCGATCCCCTGGGTGGCGAGGATCTCTACGGTTTTGCGGAGGCCAATCTGGTCGCGATCACGGTGATCGTCATGTCGTTGACCGCCGTCGGCACCTTGATGTCACTCGGCAATCCAGCGGTGCGGCGGCTTCTGATCGTCCCGGCGGTCGGCCTTCTCCTGCTCTTTCTGGCCTATGCCTTGTCGCCCTATCTCTATTTCCCGAACCGCCCAATCGGCCTCACCTTTCCCATCGTGGCAGGTATTCTGTTCCCGACGGCGCTGATCGCAATTCTGCGTCGCGTGTATGGCGGCAGACTGCGCCGTCTTCTCGTGCCGCCGACCGTCATCGCGCTCTCTCTCGTCGTCGTGTTCCTGTTGGGTGGCCGCAACACCGTGGTCTCGCTGGACCAATACGACTCCGCCGATGGACCGGTCTACGACCATGTCGCCGAATTGCCGACGGACGCGATGATCGCGGGATCGCCTGGTGACCTCATGGACAACATGTCCTACCTGACGGGACGCAGCATGCTGGTCGGTTTCGAGGTGCATCAGGCGTTTCACAAGAACTATGTCGAGGAGATGCGCCGGCGCATGATGGCGGTCATCGACGCGCTCTACGCGGATAACACCGATCCTTTGATCGCCTTGCACGACGCATGGGGCGTCACCCATTTCATCGTGGACAAACGCTTCTACGATCGCGACGATCCGAAGTACTTCAAGCCGTTCGATGAGGCGATCGCGGCCGCCGAAAGCAGCTTGAACGGTACGCCCGCGGTCCTGCGGCAAGACGCCTATACGACGGTCTTTGCCGATGGCGACATTGTCGTTGTCGATGTCGCGGCGTTGGTCGCGGACCAGACCTCAAACGACTAGAGCAGATCCTGTTTTGATGGAATCGCTTCGCGATGACATCAAGACGGGTGAATCTGCTCTACTCATAGATAGAGAGCGGATCATCCTGCGCTGCGTCCTCTGACCCGAGTGCGGCACGGCCGCCTGTCGGTGCCGGCGCAGACGGTACGGATTGTCCCATGCGAGCCGGCGTGATACGGCTCGATTGCGTCATGTCCAACGAAGTATCCCACGGTGCGGCGCGGGACGGGACCGCGCGGTCCAGGTTCGTGTCGCTGGTACTCCTCTTGGTGCTCGGCCTCAGTTGGGGGCTGAGCTTTTCCGTGATCAAGATCGCCGCCGATGACGGCCTGCCGGCCGCTGGCATCGTCATGGTGACCAGTCTGGTCGGCGGCACCCTTCTGTTCGCCGTCTGCGCCGTCCGGCGACAGATGCCACGATGGGACCGGCGCCACCTGATCTTCTATCTCGGCTGCGCCATCCTCTCGGCCGCGGCGCCGCTTTATCTGGAGGCGCTGGTCGCGCAGCACATCCCGGCCGGCGTGCTGACCATCGTCGCGACCATGCCGCCGATGTTCACGTATGTCTTCGCGCTCACGCTGGGCATGGAGCGTCTTGCCTTCATGCGGGTCGCCGGCATCCTCTGCGGGCTTGGATCGGCGCTGCTTCTGCTGCTGCCGTCTGCCAGCCTGCCGGACCCGGCGATGCGTCCCTGGGTCGCGCTGGCGCTGGCGATACCCGTGCTCTACGGCGCCTACCACATCTACGCGGCGAAGCTGTGGCCGGGCGACTCAGACGCGTTCCAGGTCGCCGCCGGCTCCCTGCTCGTGACCTTCGTCATCATGCTGGCCGTGGCGCTCGCCACCGGTGAAGCAGCACCCATGGTGACCGCGTGGGGCACGGGACACTGGGCGGTGATCGCCCTGGCGGCCCTGTTCGCGGCGGACGCGGTTCTGCTGTTCGCCATCATCCGCCGTGCCGGTCCGGTGTTTACGAGCCAGGCGAACTTCATCAGCGTCGTCGCTGGCGTCTTCTGGGGCATGGCCATCTTCGGTGAACAGCCGAGTGTCTGGATCTGGGCAAGCCTTGTGCTGCTCGTCGCCGCGTTGGCGCTTGCCCTGCCCCGGCGGTAACGGTCGGACCGGACGTTACGCCTCGTCCTCAAGCCTGTGCATGTCGTCGTCGGAGAGGCCGAAGTGGTGGCCGATCTCGTGGATCAGCACGTTCTTGATGATGTCTTCCAGCGTGTCCTCGCCGGCCGCCCACAGGTCGAGCAGGGGCCGGCGGTAGAGGAAGATGCGGTCGACGTCGCTTGGCGCATCGAGCACGCTTTTGTGGTCGATCGATATGCCGTGATAAAGGCCCAGCAGATTGAACGGGTCGTCGATCTCCATGTCGTGCAGGGTCTGGGCCTCGGCGAATTCCTCGATCAGGATCGCGACGCCGTCGACATGGCGGCGCAATCCCTCCGGGATGTCCTCGAAGACCTGTTCGGCGACGCGCTGCATGTCCTCAGCGCTCGGCGCGTATCCAAATGCTTTCGTCATACGCGGGAACCTAGCTTGCCTTGCGACAAGGGCCAACCGCCGCCACATTATGGGCTCGGTCTTGCGGCTAACATGGGTTCGATGAGCGACAAACTCGATGGCGCGGCGCGCGATGACGCGATCAACAGCCTCGACGGGTGGCAGCCGGTCGACGGCCGCGACGCGATCGTCAAGTCCTTCAAATTCAAGGACTTTTTGACGGCTTTTGGCTTCATGGGCCGGGTCTCGGTCTATGCCGACGCGGTCGACCACCACCCCGAATGGTTCAACGTCTATAACCGCGTCGATATCACGCTCGCCAGCCACGATGTCGGCGGCATTTCCCAGCGCGATATCGACATGGCCCGTTTCATCGACAAGGCAGCAGCCCGCACGGAGAAACAGACGTCATGAACATTCATGCCACGGCCGGCTTCCTTCGTCTGGCGCGCGCGCTGCCGGCCTATGCCATGATCCGCCGCGCCGCGCGCGATATCTCCGCGGGCGATGCCGGGCCCTACGCGCGCGATGTCAGCTATGTCGAGCGCGGGTTCTGGGGCAAGGCACGGCGGCTTGCCGGACGCATTCCCTTCGCCATGGATCTCTCCGCTGCCTGGTACTGCGCCATGGACCGGACGACGCCGGCGCACGTCAAGGCGGTGCTCATGGGCGCGCTCGCCTACTTCATCGTGCCCGCCGATATCGTACCGGATGTCATCCTGGGCACCGGCCTGATCGACGACGCGACCGTGCTGGCGACCGCCGTTTCCAGCGTCGCCGGGCATATCAAGCCGCAGCATTTCGAGAAGGCCAGAAAGGCGCTCGCCTTTCAGGCGGAGCCGTCTGAAAGCTAGACCGGATTCGGCCTAGCATTCGCGCCAGCCCACTCCCCCACCCGACCACCCCGAGGATGCTGCCATGGGTGGTCGGGTGGGGGAGTGGGCTGGCCACGGCCCGCGCGAGCGGTATGCACCCCACAACGCCATGGACCGCGGTCCATGGCGGGCGTAGGGTCCGCGGCGATTGATCATCGTGCCCGCCGGGTTCCATGCCGTTTCAGTCCTATGTCAGGTTCGCCGCCGCGAACCGAAGGTTTGTCGCCTTCGGCTTCCTGGTCGCGTTCGGCTCGAGCTTCGGCCAGACCTATTTCATTGGCATCTTCGGGCCCGGCGTCCAGGCGGAGTTCGGCCTGAGCCACACCGCCTGGGGCACGATCTACATGATCGGCACGCTGGCCAGCGCGCTGGTGCTGCCGTGGTCGGGCAAGCAGATCGACCGTCTGGACCTGCGTCTTTACACCGCGCTTACCGGCCTGCTGCTGGTCGTCGCCTGTGTCGTGATGGCGACGACCATCGGTCCGATCATGCTGGTGCTGGCGATCTTCCTGCTGCGCCAATCGGGCCAGGGCCTGATGAGCCACATCGCGCTGACCAGCATGGCGCGCTACTTCGATGTCGGGCGCGGGCGCGCCATCGCCATCGCGACGCTCGGCTTTTCGGCCGGCGAGGCGCTGCTGCCGTTTCTGGCCGTCATCGCCATCGCCCTGGTCGGCTGGCGCTGGACCTATGGCGGCGTCGCCATCGGCTTCGCGATCCTTTTGATCCCGGCGTACCTATGGCTGCTCAAGGGCCACGGTGAGCGTCATCAGGCGCTGACCCGCCGTCTGGGCGAGAGCGCGGCCGAGGGCACGACATCGTGGACCCGGGCCGAGGTTATGCGCGACCGGCGCTTCTACCTGCTCTTGGTCGGCATTCTGGCGCCGGCGCTGATCCTGACCGCGATGTTCTTCCATCATCTGAATGTGGCTGCCGAGAAGGGCTGGTCGGATGCCTGGATCACCGGCAACTATGTCGTCTATGCCGCCGCGACCGTCATCACGTCGCTGGCGTCCGGTCCCTTGATCGATCGGCTGGGCGCGGTGCGCCTGGTGCCCTTCATGATGGCGCCCCTGACGCTCGCCATGATTGCGATCGGCGTCTTCGACAACCCCTTCATCGTCTGGCCCTATTTCATTTTGGCCGGCGTCAGCACGGGCATCGGCCACACGGCGATCTCGGCCATGTGGGCGGAGGTCTATGGCGTCGACCACCTGGGCGCGATCAAGAGCCTGGCCGCCGCGCTCGGTGTCTTTGCCTCCGCCCTCGGGCCGGTGATGATGGGCGCGCTGATGGATCTGGGCCTGTCGACCGACGCCGTCTGCCTGATCTTCGCCGCCTACACGGTGATCGGCGCCGTCTCGATTGCGGTCGGTCTCAGGGGTTACCGAACCGCGATGTCCGGCCAAACGAGATAACGCAGCAGCACAACCATCACCTCGAAGAGGTCGAGGTCGGTGATCCATGTCGTTGGGATACCGTCCAGGCCGTGGCGCGCCGCCCAGATCTGGCCGGCGAGGCTCGCGGTGCTGTCGCTGTCGCCGTCATGGTTGGCGGCGATCTGCAGGGCTTCGCTGAAAGAGCCGGCGGCGAGTGCCGCATAAACGGCGATGGCCAAGGCCTCATCGCCGACCCAACCCTCGCCGAGACCAGCGACATGGGCGGCGTGATCGTCGGTCGGTCGGACCGCCAGGCGCTGGGCCTCGCCAAGAAGGCGATCGGTCTCGTCTCCGTCGGCGGGCGCGTTAAGGCGGGACCGTGCGTTGCCCAGCGCCTCAGCCAGGCTGACGCCGTTGATCAACGCGAAGAGCAGGACCGCCATGGCGCCCGCGGGGCGGAAACCGCCAGGATGGCCGTGGGTCAG
>JANQGO010000184.1 GCA_028277285.1 Alphaproteobacteria bacterium
GATGCTCGGTCCCGCCCATCCGGTCCTCGGGGGGTGGCCACCCCCCGAGGATCGCCCTCAAGGCTTACGCCATAAAGGCCATCAACAACATGCAAGGGAAGACAACAAACACGCTACCTCGACAGGGACGCGGGGCGATGGCGTCAGGCCGCTTCTTCGACCGCCTGGCCGTTGATCACCAGACCCAAGGGCGAGGCGGAGATGGCGACGTGGTCGCCGTCCTTGATGTCGCCCTTCAGGATCAGCTCGGCCAGATGGTTCTGCAGCTCGCGCTGGATCACGCGCTTCAAGGGCCTGGCGCCGTAGACGGGGTCGTAACCCTTTTCGGCGAGCCACTGGCGCGCTTGATCGTCCAGGTCCAGCGTGATCTTGCGGTCGGCCAAGAGATGCATGAGCCGCGACAGCTGAATGTCGACGATGGCGCCCATCTGCTCGGGATGCAGCCTGTGGAACAGGATGATCTCGTCGAGCCGGTTCAGGAACTCCGGCCGGAAGTGCATCTTCACCGCGTCCATCACCTGATCGCGCGCGACATCGACATCCTGGTCGGCCGGCAGGTCGGCCAGGAACTCCGCGCCGATATTCGACGTCATGATGATCAGCGTGTTCTTGAAGTCGACCGTGTGGCCCTGACCATCGGTCAGGCGGCCGTCGTCAAGTACCTGCAACAGGACGTTGAAGACATCCGGGTGCGCCTTCTCGATCTCGTCGAACAGCACGACCTGATAGGGTCGGCGCCGAACCGCCTCGGTCAAAACGCCGCCTTCCTCGTAACCGACATAGCCGGGAGGCGCGCCGATCAGACGCGATACCGCGTGTTTCTCCATGAACTCCGACATGTCGATGCGCTGCATCGCCTGCTCGTCGTCGAACAGGAACTCGGCCAAAGCCTTGACCAGTTCGGTCTTGCCGACGCCGGTGGGGCCTAAGAACATGAAACTGCCCATCGGCCGGTTCGGGTCCTGCAGGCCGGCGCGCGAACGGCGCACGGCGTTCGAGACCGCGACCAACGCGTCCTTCTGGCCGATCACGCGGCTGCCCAGGATGGTCTCCATGCCCAGCAGCTTCTCGCGTTCGCCCTCCAGCATCTTGTCGACGGGCACGCCGGTCCAGCGCGAGACGACGCCCGCGATCTGATCCTCGGTCACCTCTTCGTTCAGGATGCGGTGGCTTTCGGCCTCCTCGGCCTCGGAAAGCTTGGCCTCGAGGTCGGGAATGACGCCATAGGCCAGTTCGCCGGCCCGGCTCAGATCGCCCGAACGCTGCGCCTGCTCCAGTTCGAAGCGCGCCTTGTCGAGCTCTTCCTTGACCGTCTGGGCGGCCGCGAGCTGCTCCTTCTCCTTCTCCCACTCCTGGGTCAGGGCATAGGAGCGGCCCTCGAGGTCGGCCAGTTCCTTGTCCAGCTTCTCGAGCCGGTCCTTGGACGCCGCATCGTCTTCCTTCTTGAGCGCCTCGCGCTCGATCTTGAGCTGGATGATGCGCCGGTCGAGCTCGTCGATCTCTTCCGGTTTCGAATCGACCTCCATGCGCAGACGGCTCGCCGCCTCGTCGACCAGATCGATCGCCTTGTCGGGCAGGAAACGATCGGTGATGTAGCGGTTCGACAGCGTCGCCGCCGACACGATCGCGGAGTCCGTGATACGCACGCCGTGGTGCAGCTCGTATTTTTCTTTGAGGCCGCGCAGGATTGAGATGGTGTCCTCGACCGTCGGCTCCGGCACGAACACGGACTGGAAGCGGCGCGCCAATGCGGCGTCTTTTTCGATGTGCTTGCGGTATTCGTCCAGCGTCGTCGCGCCGACACAGTGCAGCATGCCGCGCGCCAGGGCGGGCTTCAGCAGGTTCGACGCATCCATCGACCCTTCGGCAGCACCGGCGCCGATCAGCGTGTGCAGCTCGTCGATGAAGATGATGAGCTCGCCGGACGAGGCCTCAATCTCTTCGAGGACGGCTTTCATGCGCTCCTCGAACTCGCCGCGGAACTTGGCGCCTGGGACCAGCGCGCCAAGGTCGAGCGACAGCAGTGTCTTGTCCTTGAGCGATTCCGGCACGTCGCCGTTGACGATGCGCTGGGCAAGGCCCTCGTC
>JANQGO010000180.1 GCA_028277285.1 Alphaproteobacteria bacterium
GAGGTCGTCCTGTTCCCGCGGTTCGAACCTGGAAAGAAGGCGCAAGGGCTGATCGAGCACCAACGGCGATGCGGGTCCGCCATAGGCCCATGATCGGCGTCCCTGCGCCTGCAGCAGGAAGACATCGTACTGATCGAGATGCGGTCCAACACCGCCGCCCGATGCCGAAAGGGACACCATTACATCGTCCACTCGCCAACGCGGTAGAAAATCCAGGCTGCCTATCAACCGGTGCAATTCCGGCACCCATACTTCCATCGATTGGACCAGCAAGGTCCAGCCGCTGTCCGGCAGGTCGTTCAGGACGGCCGGGTCGAGGGGACCATGAAGGAGCTCGAACCTGCTCGCCCGGCGCAGGACAAGGCGGGATTGGGCCTCCGGCTCGCAGGCAAGGTCAAACAAGTCGTCGGGATCGAACGGCAAGACAAAGCCAGAATAGGCGCCGCGACACAGCAACGGACGCTGTTGCCATACGCTGGTCAAGAAGTCTTGTGATGTCATTCCATCAGGAAATCGGAATGTATTCATGCCGAACCTGCTATGCGACACGCCAGATGCTCGACCAGTTGATCATGATTTCATCTGATCGAGTTGCCTTGCGGTAAAAAAAAATGCTGAAATAGGCGTCAACAAGGGACCGGCGGCGCGTGCCGCACCAACAAACGTGGCTTCAAAGGGAGAAGATAGTATGACGAAGAAGAAGTTTACGACCACCCGCCGTGACGTGCTGAAGAAAACGACGGTCGCCGCGGCCGCCAGCACGCTTCCGGTCGGCACGTTCCTGCGCCGCGCCTGGGCAGAGGAACCGCTCAAGGTTTCGTCCTATGGCGGCTATTTCGAGGACATGCTCTCGGAGTACACCTATCCGGAGTTCGAAAAGGTTTCGGGCATTCAGGTCGAGACGGTGTCGCAGCCTGGCGGCTTTGCGTGGTTTACGCAGCTTGAGAACGGCATGAACGCC
The DNA here is from genome assembly GCA_028277285.1 of Alphaproteobacteria bacterium. Taxonomy (GTDB): domain Bacteria; phylum Pseudomonadota; class Alphaproteobacteria; order SP197; family SP197; genus JANQGO01. The sequence goes on from JANQGO010000180.1 coordinate 962, forward strand.
GGCAACGCGCCGGTCGACATCACGATGGCCGGCGGCAGTTCGGTGCGCCGCGCCAACCACCTGTTCACGCCCCTGGACGTGAACAAGGCGCCGAACATGGCGAACATTCCGGATTATCTGATCTACAACATGCCGGACACCGACATGCCGGCGGCCTCGCCCATGCTGGCGTGGTACGCAACCTTGATCACCAACACCGAAGCCTGGCCCGAAGCCCCGACGAGCTGGGCCGACGCGTGGGATCCCATGTTCGTCGATGCGCTCGGCTGGTCCGGCGATGCCGAATCCAGCTTCATCATCGACATCGTCGCCCACACCTTCATGGGTGGCGGCGAGATCATGCAGACCAAGGAAGGTCTGACGCAGTGCATGGAGAAAGGCGTCGAGCTGAAGGACAACGTGAAGCTCTGGTATGCCGACGAAGGCAAGTTCCAGGCTCAATTGCAGTCGGGCGAGTTGACCGGCGGCCAGTATTATCATGACGTCACGATGGTCATGATCAACGACGGCTTCCCGATGCGCTCGACCTTCCCGAAGGAAGGCGGCGTCATCGACTTCGGTGCCTGGTGCATGTTGACCACCACGGAGCAGCCGGACCTCTGCTATGAGTTCATCAACTGGTGCGCGTCGCCCGAAGCGCAGACGGCAACCACGGAGAATTTGTGGACAGCGCCGGTTCTGCCGCGGGATATGCTGCCGAACCTGAGTGATGAAGCCTTCAATCTCGCGTCGAGTGAGATCCCGCCGATTGTCCCCGACTACGACGTCTACCTGGAGAACGGCGACTGGATCGGCGAGAAGTGGCAAGAACTCCTGACCGGAGCATAAGGAAAAGCTGACAGGGAGGGAGGCGCAGACCTCCCCCCTTCTCCTTTCCATGACGCCGTCCCGATAGGGACAGGGGCAAGGCGGATGAGTTTATGAGCGGTCTTCAGCTATCGAGCATTACCAAGAAGTTCGGACAGGTAACCGCTGTCCAGGACATCGACCTCAACATCCCTAACGGCAAGTTCGTATCGTTCCTGGGGCCATCCGGCTGCGGCAAAACGACCTTGCTGCGCATGATCGCAGGTCTGGAGACGCCGACGGCCGGCGAGATCCTGCTGGATGGCGAAGACATCACGCCGATACCGACCCACCAGCGCAATATCGGCATGGTGTTCCAGTCCCTGGCGCTGTTTCCCCATCTGAGCGTCTGGGAAAACATCACCTATGGGCTGAGGATCCGCAGCATCGACAAGGCGTCGCGGCGGACGAAAGCCAGCGAGTTGCTGGAACTCGTGCGTCTGCCGGATGTCGAAGACCGCCGGGTCTCGCAACTGTCGGGCGGCCAGCGGCAACGCGTGGCGATCGCCCGCGCCCTGGCGCTTGAACCCAAACTCTTCCTGCTCGACGAACCGCTTTCGGCGCTGGACGCCAAGCTGCGCGAGGAAATGCAGGTCGAGCTCAGGATCCTTCAGGAGCGGCTCGGCATCACGACCATCATCGTGACCCACGATCAGCGTGAAGCGATGACCATGTCCGACGAGGTCGTCGTGATGTCGACCGCGCGGATCCAGCAGATGGGCTCGCCGCTGGAGATCTACCGCAATCCGGCGACGGCCTTCGTCGCCGAGTTCATCGGCACCAGCAACCTGATCAACGTCAAGGTCAACAACGCGCAAGAGGTTGAGGCGCACGGCGAGCGTTTCGCGGTTCAGGGCATCGCCGAAGGTCTCACGGCCGGCGGCGACGGGGTGCTCTCCATCCGCCCGGAGGAGGTTCACGTACTGCCGGAGAGCCACCAGGGCGCCAACCAACTGAGCGGCAGGGTGACCTTTGTCCGCGATGTCGGCGCCAGCGTCGAGACGTTCGTCGACTGCGGCGATATCACGATCATCAGTCTGGCGACACCGAAGGAACGCCCCGACATTCATATCGGGGATCAAGTCAAGGTCGAGCTGCCAAGCGAAGCCTGTGTGGTGGTCAGGCCATGACAACCGCCGACGCTGCCGCCGACGCGCCGGTCGAGACGCGCCCGTCCCTTCTCTACCGTTTCTTCGTCGACGGCATCGTCAGACCGCTGCAACGTTACCCGTTCGGCATCTATCCGACGATCATGCTGGGGATCTTCTTTTTCATCCCCTTCCTGATCATGATCGACATCAGTTTCTGGCATCGCGTCGAATCGCGGACTTATGAACGCGCTTTCGAACTGACGCACTACGCGCGGTTCTTCTCGCCGCTGTTCACGACCCACTTGTGGGTCTCCGTTCAGTTTTCGATTTTCTCCAGCGCGCTGTGCTTGGTGTTCGCGGTGCCCTTCACGTTCTTCGTAAGCCGGTTCCGGCGCAAACCGCAGGTGGTGGCCCTGGTCTTCATTCTGTGTGTCCTGTCGTTGTCGGAGGTCATCATCGCGTTTTCGTGGTCTGTGCTGTTGTCACGCTCCGCGGGCATTCCCGGCTTTATCGGGTTCTTGGGTTTGGTCGAGCGGCCATCGTCCTGGTATCCCGGCTATTGGGCCGTCATCTGCGGCCTTACCTATTTCAACGTCCCGCTTGCCATCCTTGTGCTCTACCCCCAGTGCACACGGCTTGACCGCGAACTGACCGAGGCCGCGCAGACGCTGGGCGCCTCGCCGGTCAAGACGTTCTGGACGGTTGTCATCCCGCTTCTGTGGAAGGCGATCCTGGCCTGTTTCATTCTGCTCTTCGTGTTCACCATGGGTGCGTTCGTGACGCCGCAATGGCTTGGGCGGCCGGAAGACACGATGTATGCCCAGTTGATCGCCGATCAGATGCTTGCCCGCAACAACGCGCCGTTCGCCGCGGCGTTGGGCGTTTTCCTGGTGTTCGTGACACTGGCGCTCGTCGCGCTGACGTTCTGGCTCGGCAAAGAGCGCAGCGCCGTGGCGGGGGCAAGGCGATGATGGTCACCGTCTGGAAACGTATTTTCATCGCCTCGATGTTTATCGTCTTGAGTGCGCCGCTGTTCATCGTCGCCGGCGTTTCGCTCAACGCCAAGAAGGTCATGTTCTTCCCACCCATGGGCCTGTCGCTCAAGTGGTATCCCGAGGTGTTTGAAAAGTCGGCCTGGTTCGAGGCTCTGACGAACAGTCTGATCATCGCGGGATGTGGCGGCCTGGTCGCCGTCTCGATCGCGTTGCCGACGTCTTACTTCCTGTGGCGCTATCGGGTCACTTACGCGAAGTTCTTGTTCGGCCTCGGCCTGGTGCCGTTCTCGTTGCCGCCCGTCATCACCGCGCTCGGCATGCTGATCTTCTGGGCGCAATGGGTCGGCTATGTCGGACGGATTGAGAACATCATCCTGGCCCATGGCGTGTTTCTGGTGACCCTGCCCATGGTCATGATCTCGCTGGGCCTGGAATCGATCGACAAGGAGCATCTTGAGGCCGCCGAAACCATGGGGGCCGATCGGCGCCAGACTTTCTTCACGATCATTCTGCCGATGGTCATCCCCTACATGTTTGCCGGCTATGCGTTCGTCTTTGTCGTCAGCATGAACGAGTACATTATCTCGTTCTTCCTGGGCCAGTCGGCGACCATCACGTTGCCGGTGCAGATTCTGGCGAACCTCAGAACGGGCTACTCGCCGGTGACGGCGTCGGTCGCCGTCATGTTCATCCTGCTTGCCGTGGTCGTCTTCTCACTGGTCGCGCGATTCAGCGACCTGCCCAAACTGTTAGGCGCGTGGTCGCCCAAGGAGTAGTCTCCAGGCACCACTTTCACTGAGGAAACGCCATGTACAAGCTCTACGGCGGCTCGTTTACTCGCGGCCTTGCGCCGCAAATGGTGCTGGAAGAGTCAGGTCTGCCCTATGAACTCCATGTCGTCGACATGGCGAACAAGGAGTTTCGCAGCGAAGCCTTTCTCAAAGTCAATCCGGCGGGATTCGTGCCGGCGCTCGAGACGCCGGAGGGCGACATTCTCCATGAGGCCGCCGCGATCATGCTCTACTTGACCGATCGCCATGGTCTGGATGCGTTGGCGCCGTCACCTACGGATCCGCAGCGCGGCGTCTTCTTGAGCAAACTGTTCTACTTCACCAATGATCTGCAGCCGTCGTTCAAGCGTTTCTACTATGCGCCCCGCTATGCGCTGCAGAAGTCGGATATCGATGCGCTCAAGGCGCAATGCCGCGACACTATCCTGGAGCGCTGGCAAGTTTTGGAAACCTGGCTGGCCGAGAATGGCCCGTATCACCTGGGCGAACGCCTGAGTTTCGCGGATTTGCATCTCGCCATGTGGATGGTCTACGGCTTCGAGAAACCGGCGGATTTCCTGGATCAGTTCCCTGCTTCGCGCCGGCTCTATGATCTATGCCTCGACCGACCGGTCTCCGGCCCCATGCTGCGCGGCCTTGTCGACATCATTACCGGACATCGCGCGGCCTAGTCAGCCGCCATCAGGTCGCTGTTTCTTAGGTCCGTCACCAGCATCGCGCCGGGTGTATGCGTGATGCAGATCTTGGGCCTAGCGCGCTCTAGCGCGACTTGAGGCGTTACGCCGCAGGCCCAAAACAACGGCACCTCGCCATCGCGCAGCACGGCGCGATCGCCAAAGTCTGGCTCGTCCAAATCGGCAATGCCGATCTTAGCGGGATTACCGGTATGCACCGGCGCACCGTGGGCGTGGGGAAAGCGCGCGGTGGTCGCCGCGGCGTGCTTGGCGTCGTCCGGTGCGAAAGGCCGCATGGAAACCACCATTGGGCCGCCGAACGGACCGGCTTCGCGGGTCGGTATCGTGCTTCGATACATCGGCACGGTCGTGTCTTGCTCGATGTGGCGCAACGAAAGACCGGCAGCCACCAGCGCCTCTTCGAACGAGAATGAGCACCCGAGCACGAAGGTGACGAGGTCGTCGCGCCACACATCGGCGATGTCGGCGACATCCCCTGTGTTCTGGCCGTCACGAAAGACACGGTAGGACGGTAGGTCGCCGCGTATGTCGATCTCCTCGCCCAGGCCCGGAAGGGCTGGGTCGCCGGGCGCCGACCTGCCCAACAGCGGGCACGGCTTCGGATTGGCCGCGCAGTAGCGCGCGAAGTCATCCGCATAGGTCGAGGGCAGTATGACCACGTTGCCCTGCACAAAGCCCGGCGCCTGACCGGCAGTATGACCGGTGTGGCGGCCCGACCGCGCCGCCATGCGCAGGTCAACGGGCGACGAATAGAGCTCAGGCATCCCAGGCCGCGCCCAACGCGCGCAGGAAGTTGCCGCCGAGAAACTTGAGAATGTCGCCTTCGTTCCATTGGCGCCGTTGCAGGCGCGCGGTCAGCCGCTCCAGGTCCTGATGGCTGGAACAATCGGTCAGATAACGCACGCGCACATCGTTGCCGAAGGCCCGCGCGTAGTCGGCGATGGCCGCAGGATACTTCGACAGAGTCCTGTCGGTAATGTGCCGGACGCTGTCCAAATCGGCGACGGCGGGCAGATCGGTGCCCAGCCCGACGTGATCGATGCCGACGAGGTCGACGATGTAGTCCAACTGCCGCTCGAAATCGTCCAGATCGGGCGCCCGGCTCGCGTTGCCGTCCCAGCACATGGGACCATAGATGCTGACGCCGATGACGCCGCCTGTGGCGGCAATCGCCTTGAGCGCATCGTCAGACTTGTTGCGCAGCGCAGGCGTGACGGCGCGAGCGTTGGCATGGGTGGCGAACACGGGCTTGGAACTCGCCGCCGCCGCTTCGACCGATGTGCGCTGACCGACATGGCTGAGGTCAATGGCGATGCCCAGGTCGTTCATCAGTCGGACCGCGTCGGCGCCCAGGCTCGAGAGACCCCCGTCCTCTGGCTCCAGACAGCCATCGCCCAGAAAGTTGCGCCGGTTGTAGGTGAGTTGCGCGACGCGCAGACCGAGATCGCGCAGCAAGACAAGCCGGTCGAGATTGTCTCCGATCGGCCTGAGATTCTGCCACCCCATGATCAGGCCGACCTCGCCTGTCTGCCTCGCCTTATCGATATCGGAGGATGTCAGCACCTTGCGCCAGCCGCTCTCGGGACGATCGAGCACCGCGAGCCATGAAGCGATGCCGTCCATGGCTTGCTCGAAGTCGGCTTCGAAAGGGCTGACGGTAAGGTTGATGGCTGTAATGCCGGCCTCGCGGAGCACTGCCGGGTCGCCGTCGCCATGAAAATTGAGCGCGTCGATGATCAAGGCGTCGTCGTGCAATCGGCTCATGCCGCGCGCCCCACTTGATGGAGAAGCTGTGTGGGATGTCTGTCGTTGGGCCAGCGGGCCGGCCGATAGAAGCTGACGTGCACGGATTGCTCCCCAGATCGCGGACGCTGTCTCATCCCAGATCTCCCCCACAGCTTCGACGAGGACATACTGTAATTCAACCGCATGCGCCGTTTCCCGCGTATAGCCGCCGATGGTTATGAGGTTTCGGACAGTCTTTTTGGTTTCTTCGTGCACCAAAGCCATGAACTGGCCTAGAGTGTGACCGGATCGCCAATGTGGATGCAGGGAGAAACAGCATGACAAAACTTATGGATATTCAGGAGTTTCGGTCGCGTTTGGACAATCACGACATCTCGCGCCGTGACGTACACAAGGTCCTGGCCTCGGTCGGCCTGGCTTCCGTGGTGCTTCCCGTGGTGCATCGTCCTTCGCTGGCGCAGGATTACGATACCGACATGGACATCACCGTGTTTACGTGGGCGGGGTCCGACCTGCCCGAGTTCACCGGCAGTTACATCGAAAAACATGGCATGATGCCCGCCTTCGCGCTTTGGGGCGAAGAAGAGGAAGGGTTCCAGAAAATGCGCGCGGGGTTCCGGCCCGACGTCGCCGCACCCTGTACCTATAGCCTTCGTCGCTGGTGGGATGCCGGTCTGCTTTCCAACCTTGATACCAGCCGTCTCGCACATTGGGATGATATCTTCCCGAGCCTGAAGACAGTCGAGGGCGCCCAGCTCGGCGGCGAGCAGGTGTTTCTGCCCGTTGACTGGGGAAACAGCTCGGTTCTATTCCGGCCCGACTTGGCGCCCGAGTACGCGGGCGCGGAGAACCACTCGTGGATGATCCTGTTCGACGAGAAGTATGCCGGTCGCCTGGGCATCTATGATTCCGTCGATGGCGTCTTCGGCGTCGTCGGTGCGATTATCGGTGCCGAGAACCCGTTCGACATGACCGATGACGAGCTGGCGAAGGCGACGGAGATGATGCGTCAGCAGCGTGATGTCCTCCGCTGGTACTGGACTGACATCACCGCTGTTGAACAGGGCTTGGCAACCGGCGAGCTCGTCGCCTCCTATGCTTGGAACAGCTCGGTGTTGGAGCTCAAGCGCCAGGGTGTCAACGTCGAGTACATGAACCCGAAAGAAGGCATCTACACTTGGGTATGTGGCTACGTGCATATCGCGACGGGTGAAGGCGACGCCGACAAGGTCTATGACTATCTGGACGCCGTGTCAGCACCGGAATCCGGTGTCTACGGCATAACGAACAACGGCTACGGTCATTCGAACATGAAGGCGTTCGAGATGGTGCCTCAGGAGACCCTTGAGAACCTGGGCATCTCCGATCCCGTGGCCTTTATGGAGGGAAGCCGTTTCTTCTCGGAGATTCCGCCGGCGACGCGCGAGAAGTACATCGCGCTGTTCGACGAGATCAAGGCCGGTTTCTGATCCAACCCGACGATACAGTCGCATCACGGGCCGGCCATCTCGCCGGCCCGTTTTGTTTGTGCCCGGCATTTTCAAGCGCGGCTGGGCCGCCTATTCTCTCGCCACACGGCCGGGGTGAGAGGGCGATGCCACAAGTCGATCCGCGCGACGATCAAAGCGTCGGCAAGGTGCTTGCCAAGCGCGTTGAACGCCATGGCGATGCGCCGTTCCTGATCTGCGACGACGATGTCGTTCTTTCCTACAAGGATGCGGACCGCGCCTCGAACAAGGTCGCCAACGCGCTTGCCGGACTGGGTATCGAGCCGGGCGAGACCGTGCTTGTGATGATGCCGAATGTCGCCGAGTTCGCGTTCGTCTGGCTGGGGCTGGGCAAGTGCGGCGCGATCCAGGTGCCCGTCAACACGGCCTATCGCGGCAATCTGCTCGTGCATGTCCTCAACGACTCCGCAGCGCACACCATGATCGTTGAAACGCAGTTCTTGGAGCGCGTGGCCGATGTCGCCGACAAGTTGGAGCATCTGGAGCGCCTGATCGTGTTCGATCGCAGCGGCGGTGCGACAGCCATGCCGGACGCGCTTGCTGCCATGCAGCATGTCGACTTCGCCACGCTGCTCGATGCCCCGGACACGCCGCGCGACACCCTCCCCAGCTACCGCGATATCAAGGCGGTGATGTACACGTCCGGCACGACCGGCCCGTCGAAGGGCGTGATGATCACCCATGCCCATGCCTATACCTACGCCCATGGCGGTGTCGACCTGATGGACCTGGCACCGGGCGACGTCTACTACGCGCCCCTGCCGCTGTTTCACATCGCCGGCCAGTGGGCGATGGTTTATGCCGCGATGATCGGCGGCGCGGCGGCCGTCATCACCGAACGCTTCAGCGTCGAACGGTTCTGGCACGACGCCAAACGGTTCAACGCGTCGGTCACCTTCTTTCTGGGCGCCATGGCGAACTTCCTGTCGGGCCAGCCGGAACGGCCGGACGATAAAGACACGCCCATCGACCGCGCCCTGGTCGTGCCCATGTTCCCGGAGGTCTATGACTTCGGCAAGCGGTTCGGCATGCGCATCAAGACGACCTATGGGTCGACGGAAGTGAACGCACCGCACCGGCTGGACTACGACCATCCGGACTGGAAGACGTGCGGCTATCTGCACGACGAGTACTTCGAAGCGAAGATCGTCGACGAACACGACGAAGAGGTGCCCAACGGCACGGTCGGCGAGTTCTGCATCCGCGCCAAGGAACCCTGGCTCCTGATGGCGGGGTATTGGCGGCATCCCGAGTGGACGGAGACCGCGTGGCGAAACCTGTGGCTTCACTCCGGCGACGCCATGTACCGCGACGACGACGGTTTCTACTATTTCGCGGACCGGGTGAAAGACTCCATAAGGCGGCGCGGCGAGAACATCTCGTCCATGGAAGTCGAGAACGAGGTCAACAGCCATCCGGTCGTGCTCGAGTCTGCCGTCTTTCCGGTGCCGAGCGAACACACCGAAGATGAGGTCATGGCGAGCATCGTGGTCAAGGAAGGCGAGACCCTTGATCCGGTCGATCTCATACGCTTCCTGGAGCCGCGTATGGCCTATTTCATGGTCCCGCGTTTCGTCGACATTGTTGCCGCCCTGCCCAAGACGCCGACCGGCAAAATCCAGAAGTACGAGCTCCGCGACCAGGGCGTGACGCCGACGACCTGGGACCGGGAAGCCGCCGGCATCAAGCTGAAGCGCTGAGATCGGCTTTGCCCTTTCACGCAGCGGCCGCGACGTCTTCTGTTCATGAGACTTGCGGTGACACGCGCCGTCGGGTCAGATGGTGCCCTGACGCTTGCGGGAGGGCATACCGATGGCGAGCCAACGCACCCTGACACCGGACGAGATCGTCGCGTATCACCGTGACGGGTATGTCGTTATCCCCGGTTTCTTAAGCGCCGATGAGCTGGCGCCCATGCAGCAGGCGATCCGGGACGACCCCAGTATCGGCGGGCGTCTGACCACGGTTCATGATGGCAGCCAGAAAACGCAGCACGATTATCTCGGCTGGGTGCGCCACGGCGACGATTGGCTGGGCACGTGCACGCGCCTTGCCCGCATTGTCGACGGCGCGGCGACGTTGATCGGCGAGCCGGTCTATCACTTCCATTCCAAACTGGTGAAGAAGCCTGCCGGTCGCAGCGGCCGGGTGGTCTGGCACCAGGACTATGGTGGCTGGTATCAGGACGGCTGCCTGATGCCGGATATGCTGACCTGCATCGTCGCGCTAACGCCGGCGACCGAGGAAAGCGGCTGCCTGCATATGCTGAAGGGCTCGCACAAGATGGGCCGCGTCGACCGCATTCGTGACGACCACGCCTACGCCAACATCAACCCGGCCCGTCTCGCCGGGATGCTCGACCGCTTCGACGATGTCGCGGTCGAACTCCAGCCCGGCGACGGTCTCTATTTCCACGGCAATGTCGTCCATAGTTCAGGCGACAACCGCGCCGGCCATGACCGGCTGCTGCTGGAGTTCTCTTACAACGGCGTCAGCAACGCGCCGGTCTTCGACAACCAGGATCATCACGCCGTCAAGCTTATGACGATCGCCCCCGACGACGCTTTGCGCAACGGCGACTACACCGGCGTGTTCGGGTCCACGCCTCTGAACGATCTGAACGACCCCAACGACGAAGGCTACACGATCTACTACCGCGACAGCTTCCCCGACTTGAGTTGACGGCGCGATACACCCTCACCCAGCTCCGGCTAGGACGCTAACGCGCCCAAGCCTGCGCAACCCTCTCCCCCACTGATGTGGGGGAGAGGGCGAGAAAGTATGGTCACCAATCCCCTCGCCCGCTTGCGGGAGAGGGAGGGGCCCGACGCGGAGCGTTGGGAGAGTGAGGGTCTGTCTACGCCACCTTGACCTTGCCGCCCTGGATCGGGCGTTCGGCGCCGTCGGCAAACAAGTCGCTGCCGCCCGACGACAGTTCCCGGTAGCCGTGGATGATGTCATAGGGGTCCTGGAAGTCCTGGACCCAGCCCAGGAACGGCTTGTGCAGATTGAAACCCAACAGGCGTGCCAGGACCTCCGGCATCTGCCGGACCTCGTCGGCGGTGAGCGAGAGGTACCAGTTCTGCTCCTGTCTGAGCCAGCCGAGCGCGTAGCCGGCGAACATCGCGATGCGCCATTCGTCCGACGTTACATTGCGCCCGCCGCCGTGATAGGTGCCGCCCAGGAAGACGCAGAACGATCCCTTTGACATGACCGCCGGGACCGTCTCCTCGTTCTGGGGCACGCGCTCATCGTCCCAAAGGTGGCTGCCCGGGATCAGGCGCGTCGCACCGTTCTCCTCGGTGAAATCCGTCAACGCCCAGAAGGCGGTGCAGCAGGCATTACGCTCGCTGGGATGGGCGAGCGGATAAAGCAGGTCGTCGCGGTGCAGCGGCTGGGGCGTCTCGTCCGGGCCGATTGCGGTGATCGAGTTCGAGTTGAGCTGATAGCTGTCGCACCAGGGCCCCAGCGTCAGATCCATGATCTCCAGCACCTTCTCGTGGACGATGAAGTCCGGGATCGCCTTGCTCTTGCCGAAGAGCGAGTGAAGACGCTTGGTGTGGTAGCCGACGAAGTCGCCCTCGCCGCATGACTTCTGTTGGAGATAGGGCTTGAGATCGCCGAGCAGGCTGTCGATCGCGGCATGATCGATGGCGTCCGCGACTATGACGCAGCCATCCCGCTTCAGGATCCCATCCAGGTCATGCCGACCGATGGTGGGATCAACGGTTTCGATTCTTGACTGAGCCATCGTAGTCTCCTCCACGACGTCAGATGTCAGTTTAGTCTACATGCTAAGGGAGAGCGACGCCATGAGCGAGGAAACCACCATCAAGAACCGGTTTGTGGTCGAAAAAGACGGTCACATTGCCTGGCTGATCTTCGACCGGCCGGAAAAACTGAACGCCATGTCGAGCCAGGGATGGCGCGACTTCGGGCGCCACCTGCGCGAGCTGATCGAAGACCGCGAGATCCGCTGTCTGATCCTGGCCGGCGAAGGCCGGGGTTTCCTGGCCGGTCACGATGTCGGCGAGATGGTCGAGCATGTCGAGCAGTTCGAAACCGGCGAATACACCCTGGGCGACCTGCACGAAAACCAGAAGCTGCTGCAGGAGACCACGCGGCTGATCCGCAAGGCGCGCTTTCCCGTCATCGCCGCCGTACAGGGTGTTGCCGTGGGCGCCGGCTGCGAGGTGACGCTGGCCTGCGACCTGGTGGTGGCGGCCGAAGGGACGCTGTTCGGTTTTCCGGAGGTCAATGTCGGCGTCACCATCACCAATGGCGGCACCTGGCTGTTGCCGCGCAAGGTGGGCCTGGCCCGGGCACGCGAGCTGGCTTACACCGGCGACTTCGTCGATGCCGACGAAGCCTATCGTATCGGCCTGGCCAATCGCGTCGTTCCCGCCGGCGATCTGCGCGAGGAGGCCGAGAAGCTCGCGCGGCGCATCGCCAGCCGCGCGCCCTTGCCCGTCCAACTGCACAAGACCATGATCGATCGCGGCCAGGAGGCCTCGCTCGAAACCATGCTGAACTTCGAAACGGAGTCCCTCGTCGTTACCGCGCGGACCCGGGATCACGGCGAAGGCGCCCGCGCCTTCTTCGAGAAACGGGAGCCGAATTTTTCCGGGACGTGAGGCACCGAACGTCTTGTTCGGAACCGTTCGAATAGGCAGACTTGCCCAAGCAATGATGGAGGACGTGAGCTTATGGACATCGAACGTTTCAAGGATCAACTGGCCGCCGGCACCCTGACCCGGCGCGAGTTCAAGACGGCGCTGGCCGGCGTCGGCCTGGGGCTCGTCACCGTACCGGTCATGCGGCGCCCGGCACGTGCCGACAGCCAGCCGATGTATTTCGGCTGGGCGGGCTATGACGACCCCGCCTTCATGGAGACCTATATCGAGAAACACGGCGAAGCGCCGGAATACACGTTTTGGGGCAGTGAAGACGAAGCGTTTCAGAAGATGCGCGCGGGCGGTTTCCAACCGGACGTCATGGCGCCCTGCACCTACGAGCTCTTCAAGTGGAAAGACGCCGGCCTGATCGCGGAACTCGATCCCTCACGGCTTGAGTGGGTCGGCGACATGTTCCCGTCCCTCGACAACATCGAAGGTTCCGTCATCGACGGCCAGCGCTATTTCATGCCGATGGATTGGGGCAACTCGACCATCATCTACCGGCGCGACCTGGTCGGCCCGGAATGGAGCGACGAGAACGTGTCGTGGGGGATCTTCTATTCGGACGAGTTCAAGGGCCGGCTCGGTTTCTATGATTCGGCGGGCGCCGTCGTCGAAATCTCAGGCCTGGTGCTTGGCTACGAGAACATCTTCGAACTGACCGACGAGCAGCTCGTCGAGGTGCGCAAGATGGTCGAGGTCCAGCGCGACAACATGCGCATGTACTGGTCAGACCAGACCGAGGCGGTCCAGGCGCTGGCATCCGGTGAACTCGTCGCGAGCTACGGTTGGAACGATGCCTATGTCACGCTGAAGTCCGAAGGTTATGACGTCGGGCTCGGCGTGCCCAAGGAAGGCATCTTTACCTGGTGCTGCGGCCTGGTGATGCACACCCAGACCGAGTACGTCGATAAGGCGTATGACATCATCAACGCCTATACCAGCCCCGAGGCAGGCGCCTACGAGATCGAAAACTGGGGTTATGGCCACGCCAACATGAAGGCCTTTGACCTGGTGCCGCAGGAGACCCTCGCGGAACTCGGCCTTTCGACGCCGGAAGACCTGCTGGGCAACGGCATTTTCTTCCAAGCGCTCGATCCCGAGATCGAGGAAAAGTACATCCGCCTGTTCGAAGAGGTTAAGGCCGGCTTCTAGCCAGGATCCGCTTCAGGCAGCAACGGGCCCGGGCCGCGCAGGCGGTCCGGGCTCAATTGTTCGTGCCTTCTGCGGGGGTTGCATGGACGGCCCGGCGCAGCGCCGCGCGGGCCAAGAGACGGGTCGAGTCGAGCGGCGGCAAGGGCGAATTGGCCTGGTCGATGACGATGGGCAGTTCCGTGCATCCCAGGATAACGGCGTCGCAACCTTCCCGGCCAAGGCGATCGATCACTTGGAGGGTGTAAGCGGTCGATTCCGGTTTGGCGAGACCGCGCACCAGCTCATCCATGATGATGCGGTCGATTTCGGCCCTTTCGCCGGGATCCGGGATCACGCATTCCAGCCCCCGGCTGACGAGTTTCTCGGGGTAGACGCTGCTCTCGACCAACCAGCGCGTCCCCGTCAGGGCGAGTCGGCGATAGCCACGGTCGCCGGCCGCTTGGGCGACGACGTCGGCGATATGTAGCCAGGGCAGCGGCGAACGCGGTTCGACACGGTCGAAGGCCCGGTGAATCGTGTTGTCCGGACAGATCAGGAAATCGGCGCCGGCCCCGGCAAGTTTCTGGGCCGAAGACAGCATCAGATCGGCGATGCCCTGTGTATCATCGCGCTGCAGGCAGTCGGTATAGGCCTGAAGCGACGGGGTGTGCAGGGTGACTTCGGGATGGGCGTGGCCACCCAGGATTGCCGGTGCTTCGGTGCAGATCACGCGGTAACACAGCGACGCGCCTTCGGCCGAACAGCCGACAATGCCGATGTGCAAGGGGGACTTGTCCACCACGTCACAGGCCAAGCTTGCCGCAGTTTGCCGGCGATCGGCTCAATCGCCCGCCTGCTCGGCCGGCGCGGCGTCTCCCCGCAGCGATTCGTTCAGCAGGCGGATGTGTTCAACGCCGATGCCGCAACAGCCGCCGATGGCCGTTGCGCCCTGGGCGATCCAGCCCCTCGCCTCCTCGACCAATCCGGCCGGCGGAATGATGTCGTCGAACTGCCATTGCGGCATCTTGAAGTAACCGGAGTCCGGATAGGCCATCATCGGCCCCGACCAGTGCTTGCGCAGGATGTCGAGCGCCGGGCCGATCACGTGGACGTTGGTGTGCATCGGTCCCATGACCGCGCCGCCGCCGGCCTGGATCGCCGCGTCGACGACCTCGTCGAACGGATAGTTTTCCCAAGCGAAAGAGACGACCCGGCCGTCATCTTCCTGGCGCGCGCTCATACCGACCCAGACCGGCAGGCCGGTCTCGTGCGCCACCTCGATGAGGGGCTTCATCTGGGACGGTCGCGACATCATCTCCATGATGATGAGATCGGCGCCGGCGTCCTTGATGATGCCGGCCAGTTCGCGGGCATTGGCCAGCAGTTGTTCGGTCGACGGCAGGGCATCGGGATCGTTGCGCGCCTCACCGGGAAACATCGGCATCATGTGCGACATCGAGGCCGCCACCACGACGTCCCGGTCGCCGGCGGCCCGGTCGCGCGCTTCGCGGGCAAGCTCGACGGCGCGCCGGTTGAGCGGCTCGACCTTGTCGCCCATGCCGGCCGGTCCCAGCATGTTGCGCGAACTGGCATAGGTGTTGGCGGTGATCACGTCGGCGCCGGCGGCGATATAGTCCTCGTGGACCTGGCGCACGGCATCGGGATCGACTTCCGTTGCCAGCGCGCACCAGGCGTCGTCGTTCATCGGGACGTTACGGCGTTCCAGCTCGGTGCCGGTGCCGCCGTCCAGGATGGCGATCTCGCCTGCCGCCAATCGTGCGTGAAGGTCGCTCACAGCCATCGCCGCCTCCCCGATACCAATGCGGAAAAGAATGGTGCGCCCGCTAGGACTCGAACCTAGGACCCACTGATTACTCCACCACCACGGCTTTCGCCGCCCCTTTCGGGTTTGTGGCCCGGACTATACCTTCGCCGTATCCATGCGGGGACGTAGGCGGGTGCCGTCTAGTCTCTACACCTTCCCCAGGACATGCTCCCTGGGGCTTGGCTCGGGATTGCCACCGGCTTTACGGCCGCTGAGGGTTCCCCGAATTTGACACCTTGTCACCCGACGGTTTCCCGACGGGGCTCCCAATCGAAAGTCAGTTGCTCTACCACCTGAGCTACGGGCGCTACCGGAACGGGGTTTTAGCCGATTGGGCCGGTATTGCAACAAGCCTGTGTCAGCCGCCGAACACCTGCTGCAGCAGCTCCGTGGAGCGCGCCACGGGATCGGTGCGGATCGCCGCTTCCTGTTCGGCCAGGTAGTGGAAGATGCCGTCCAGCGTGCCGTCCAGCGCGTGATCGGTCAGGTCGGCCTTCACGTCCGGTACGAAGGGGATGCTGTCGTACTCACCCATCATGGCGTCATAGGACTGGATGGCGCCGACATCGCTCAGGCTGCTGTCGACGATCGGGCGCATGCGGGTCTTCAGATCCTCGCTGGTCGTACGCTTGAAGTACTGGGTCGCCGCGTCGTCGGGACCGTTCAGGATGCCGCGCGCGTCGTCCAGGGTCATCTGGTCGATGGCGCCGAAGAAGACGTCGACCGCTTCGCCGGACGCTTCTTCCGCGGCCCGGTTGATCCGGAGTTCCAGGTCATCGGCCATGTCGGACATGCCGACGGTCTGGAGCGCGCTCTGCACGGTGCCGAGGGTTTCCGGCAGCGGAATGTGGATCGCCGGGTCGCCGTTGAAGCCGTCGACCGCGCCGACCTGATCGACCGTGCGTTCGCTGGCCAGGCGCAGCGCCTCGCGCAGACCGGAATCGATCTCGCTGTTGCTTAGACCAGCGCCCAGGTCGCCGCCACCAGATCCGCTGGTGCCGGATCCGCTGCTGCCCAGATCGCCTAGCGAATCGGTGATGCCGTCAAGCAGGCTGTCGGCGCGCGCCACGGCGGGCAGCGTCATGCCGGCCAAAGCACCCAAAACAAAGCTACGACGTTTCATCGTCACTCCCCCAGATATCGTGCGCTCTGTTCTGATACGGGTCGGTGCGCCCCGATGGATCATGCGGCTTCGGTCAGAATGATCGGTCCCCGCTTGGTCGCGACCAGCGTGTGTTCGTACTGGACGGAGCGGTACTGCGGTGCGGTGACAAGCGTCCAACCGTCGCCGCTGTCTTCGGCCCAGGACGCGCCGGTCGACAGGAACGGTTCGATCGTGAAGACCATACCCTCGGTGATGACACGGCTGTCTTGGCGATCGCGCCAGGTCGGGATGACGGCCGGCTCCTCATGCAGGCTTCGCCCGACACCGTGGCTCGCCAAATTGCGGATCAGCGAATAGCCCTTTTTGTCGGCGAAGCTCTGGATGCGCGCGCCGATGCGGTTCAGGCGGCGGCCGGTGCGGACCTCGTGAATGCCTTGCCACAAGGCGCGGCGGCCGTCGCGGCACAGTTGCATGATATCGGGCGTGACCGGCGGTACCGGGAAGCTGCCGCCGGTGTCGGCGAAGTAGCCGTGCTTCTCCGCCGAGACATCGATATTGACGAGGTCGCCGGGCTGGATCGCGCGATCGCCGGGAACACCGTGGGCCACCTCTTCGTTGACGCTGATGCAGGTTGCGCCGGGGAAGCCGTAGCACAACTCTGGCGCCGGTTGCGCGCCATCCGCTTCGAGCAGGCGGCGGCCGAGATCATCAAGCTCCTTGGTTGTCATGCCGGGCTCGATCGCCTCGGCCATGGCTTTCAGGACCCGGGCGACGGCAGCGCCGATTTCCCGCAGGGCCTCAAGGTCGTTCTGGTTCGAAATGGTCATGGTGTCCGCAGAGCCGTTCGCTGAAGCGTCGGTCGATACTATAGCGGTTTTATGTCACCGCGTTCATAGGTCGCCAGGAAGTCATCGGCCCAAGCGCTCAGATCGCCGCTAGCTATCGCGCCACGCAGATCGGCCATGAGCTTCTGGTAGAAGGTGATGTTGTGGATGGTCAGCAGCATCGGCCCCAGCATTTCCTGACAGCGGAACAGATGATGCAGATAGCCGCGGCTGTGGCGCGTGCAGGCGACGCAGCCGCAGGTCTCGTCCAGCGGGCGCGTATCGTCTTGATGGCGCGCGTTGCGGATGTTGACCGTGCCGCGCGCGGTGAACGCCTGGCCGGTGCGCCCGGACCGGGTCGGCAGCACGCAGTCGAACATGTCGATGCCGCGCTTCACCGCGCCGATGATGTCGTCCGGCCGGCCGACGCCCATCAGGTAGCGTGGGCTGTCCGCCGGCAGGTGCGGCATGGTCATGTCGAGCACGTCGAACATCATCTGCTGACCCTCGCCGACCGCAAGGCCGCCGATCGCGTAACCGTCGAAGCCGATCGCCGTCAGGGCGTCCGCCGAAGCGTGGCGCAGGTCCTCAAACGTGCTGCCCTGCACGATGCCGAACAGGCCATAGCCCGGACGCTTGAGAAACGCCTCGCGGCACCGACCGGCCCAGCGCATGGAACGTTCCATCGAATCCTTTGCGACGTCGTGGGTGACGGGCCAGGCCGTGCATTCGTCCAACACCATGGTGATGGTCGCATCCAGATCGTGCTGGATCGCCATGGCGCGTTCGGGCGTCAGCTCGTGGCGGCTGCCATCCACATGGCTCTTGAACGTGACGCCGGCCTCGGTGATCTCGCGCCGCTCGGCGAGCGAGAAAACCTGGTAGCCGCCGGAATCGGTCAGGATCGGGCCCGGCCAATCCATCATG
>JANQGO010000190.1 GCA_028277285.1 Alphaproteobacteria bacterium
ATACGGTGAAGTCGGGCCCCGCCATGGCGCCGGTCTCCGGGCGCCATTTCGCGACCCTCGACGGCAACGCGCCGATGGCGATCGTGGCGGATACCGGCGGCACCACCTATGACGTCGCCCTGGTGCGCGACGGCCTGATCCCGGAAACGCGCGAGACCTGGATCGGCCAGCCCTATCTCGGCCACATGACGGGCTTCCCCTCCATCGACATCCGCAGCGTCGGCGCCGGCGGCGGCTCGATCGCCTGGGTCGACGGCGGCGGCCTGCTCCATGTCGGCCCGATGAGCGCGGGCGCCGATCCCGGCCCCGCCGGCTACGACCTCGGCGGCAAGGAAGCGACGGTGACCGACGCCGCCGTCGTGCTCGGCCTGATCGATCCTGAGTTTTTCCTGGGCGGCAGCATCACGCTCGACACCGCCCAGGCACGCCATGCGGTCAAGCACCGCGTCGCCGGCCCGCTCGGCATGCCGGTGGACGAGGCCGCGCTCGCCATCTTCGCGCTCACCAACGAAACCATGGCCGGCGCCATCGAGGACATCACCGTCAACCAGGGTGTCGACCCGCGCGATGCCGTGCTTATCGGCGGCGGCGGCGCGGCGGGCCTCAACAGCGTCGCCATCGCGCGCCGGCTCGGCTGCCGCTGCGTCATCTTCCCCGATACCGGCGCGGCACTGAGCGCGACGGGTGGCCTCTTGTCGCCGCTCAGCGACGACTTCTCGACCTTCTTTCCGGCGCGCTCGTCCGCCTTCGACAGGACAAGCGTCAACGCCGGCCTCAAGCGGCTCACCACCCTGGCCGAAGGCTTCGCGGCCAAGGCCGGCGCCACCGCCAATCCGCAGATCGACTACAGCGTCGAGGCACGCTACGCCCAGCAGATCTGGGAGATCAAACTGCCCCTGCCGGCCGCGACCTTCTCGTCCGACGACGACGTCGACGATTTGTGCCGCGCCTTCCACCGGCTGCACCGCGAGATCTTCGCGTTCGACGATCCCATGGGCGAAATCGAGTTCATCAACTGGCGCGCCACCGTCGCCTGCGACCTCCGCGAAAACCCGCTGGGCCAGCTCGACGGCGCAACGGGGGGCGAGAGCGTGCTTCACGAACGCACCGTCGTCTTCCCCGGCCCCGACGTGCTGACCGTGCCGATCCACCGGTTCGAGGGCCTCGTGGTGGACGCCATCCACGACGGCCCCGCCATCGTCGAAACACCGTTCACCACCATCGTCATCGACCCCGGCACTCGCTTCCAGCGCGCCCCATCGGGCAGCCTCGTCGTCGTCATCGATTAGGCGCGGCGAACCTGTCGCGTTGCTTTGCGACGCATCGCGAGAACATGGCATCCCGTTGCAGAACAGAAGATGCAAAGGCTCGGCATGGACACAGCCCATGGTCATTGGTCAAGCGAACGAAGTTGCCGTAACCTGAAGACACAACAGTCGAATGGAGAAAGCCGAGCGCAACGGATCGAACGGGGAGATTGGCCATGTGGGCAATCCGCGCAAGCTTGGTTCTTGCGATGTTGGTGATGTTTGCTACCTCGAGCGCGGCCGAAGAATGTGCCGAAGCGGTCCAGGGGCGGATCGCCTGGGACTACGACGGCAATACCGCATGGGCGCCGGACAATGTCCGCCGGCTTTGCCAGGGGGCCGAATCAATCGAACCCGCCATGTGTTTCCTGCGCGTCATGCATGGCGGCGTGAACTATGGCGGCGGCGTCACATGGCGGTGGCAGAACGCCATCGACCTGTGTGAACGGTCCGCCGACGCGACACGCACGGTCGCCTGTTTCGAGCGCCAGATCCGGCACGGCCAATCCTGGCAGAATGCACTTGCCGCCTGTGACGAACGTGCCGTCGTGTTTGAAACGCTCGGCGGCGACGACGAAACAGGCGGCGCCGTCATCGTGCGGCGGGTCCTGCCCGGCGGCAAGGTCGAGTCACGTTTTCCCGACGGCACCATTCGCCTGGACTATGCGGGTGGCTTCACCATCATCACGCCCGACGGCCAGGAACAGATCTTTTTGTTCCAGGATGTCCAGGGCGCAACGCCGCCAAGCACGCCGCCCGACAGCGCCCATGAAGACTGGTTGGCGCAGCAGAACGACAGCCTCTTGATCATCATCTCGACCCTGGTCGGCCACGATGAGGCCTCGGTCAACAACTACCTGGCCAACGAAAACGCCGGTTCGTCGCCGTATCAAAAGATGGACAGGCACATCGACACGATCAACCTGCTCGTCAGTCCTTAGGCCGCGCCGCATGATGTTGAAACGCTCCATCACCGCCTTCGTCGCGGCGCTGATCGTCATCGGCGTCGCAGGTTCCGTGCTGGCGCAGGAGTCGGAGACGGAGGGCGGCAGCCTTCCGTCTCTGGAAGAGCGTATGGAACGCCTGGGTCAGGTCGGTGGCCAGGTCGGCAGCCAGGGCGATGCCGGCGAAGACCTCGCGCTGCCCGACCCGCCGGCGGCCGGTTTCGCTTCCCCCGAGACCGATGCCGCCTATCAAAGCGCGCTCCAGGCCTACTACGCCTATCGCGAGGCCGGTTACACGCACCGGCTCGGCGTCTTCGAATGGCAGGACATCTCATCGAAGATCATCTTTGTTGTCGTGATCATCCTGGTCTTCGCCGGCATCTATTTCGCCGCCATTCAGTTCCATATCGGCCTGAGGCGCCAGGAAAAGACGGGCGCGAAGGAGGAGCAGGAGGCGACGGAGTTCGTCTTTTCGCTGAGCGAGTTCAAGGTCAAGTCGCCGGTCTTGGGCGTGATCGTGCTGACCATCTCGCTGGCGTTCTTCTACCTCTATCTCGTCTACGTCTACCCGATCGTGAACGTCTTCTGACGCCGCGTCGACGTTCGCGATCCGTCCGGTCGGCCGGCTGAACAACCTCACCGGCAACGGGTAAGACGCCGGCGCGAACGCTACTGCAAAAGCGCCATGGGGCTGCCGACATCGACGACGCCGATACCGCCATGCGCCTTATAGCCCAGCAGTTCCTGGACCCGTTCCGGCATATCGCGCACCCTCTCGATCGGCACGGTCAGGAACGTGTTTTCTTCCGTGCGCAACCAGCCGACCACATAGCCGAAGAACATGCCGCGCCGCCACTGGTCGCTCGTTGTGTTGGCACCGCCGCCATGCACCGCGCTACCCAAATAGAAAAGCGCCGAACCCGCATCCATCTCCGCGCGCTGGATCTCGTGGGGTTCGGCCTCGCGCTCCGGCGGCCACAGATGGCTGCCGGGCACAACCTGAGTGGCGCCGTTTTCGATCGTGAAGTCGGTCAGCGCGAACATCGCCTCGACCTCAAGCAGCGGTTTCGGGCCGGTGAGTTCCTTCCAGGCGTCTTCGTCGCGATGCAGCATCTGCGCGGTTTGACCCGGGCCGATCTGGATCAGTTGCGCGGTGTTCAGCACATAGTCCTGGCAGTTCGGCAACAGCAGGATATCGGCGACACCCGTCATCAGCCGCGACTGCATCAGCTCGACGAACGTCGTCGACCTAGCGGGCAAGCCGTCCAGCCGGATCGTCTGGCTGCCGTAAAACTCCACATAGAAATCTTCGGTCGGGTTGCGCAGGCCGGGCGCCGTCGCCGCGATCGCGTCATCCAGGTCGGCGTTCAACCCGGCCAGCTGCCCGGGCGTCAGCGCGTCGTTCACGATCACCGCGCCGTCGCGCAGCAGAAGCTCGGCAAGATCGGTGGCCTCGATCGACCCCTCGACGCGTTCCAGGCCTTTGGTCATGACGCTTTCCTCCCTCTGCCGCAGTGGTGTCGAAGTATGATGAAGGCCCTGAGTACGCGCAACCGGCGCCGGCCCGTTGCCGCGATGCCGCGCCTCGCTTAGTCTCTCGGCCATGACATCAGACAACAGCACCGCCATCACCGGCGTCGACCTCGCGCTGTTTCATCGGCGTATCGAGGGCATCACGCGCAAGATGCAGAATACGCTGCTTCGGACCGCGCGGTCCGGCGTCATCAACACCGGCCGCGACTTTTCCTGCTGCATCCTGACCGCCGGCTGCGAGCTGCTCTCCGTCGCCGAGAGCCTGCCGATCCATGTCATGGCGGGACCGGATCAGATGGCGCAGTCCATGCTGGACCTGCATCCGGGCATCCGGCCGGGCGACGCGTTCCTGCACAACTCGCCCTATCACGGCTGTTCCCACGCCGCCGATCTCTCCGTCCTCGTCCCCGTCTTCGACCGCGACGGCGTCCACCGCTTCACGGTATTGGCGAAGGCGCATCAGGCCGATATCGGCAACGCGATCCCGACCACCTATCACGCCGCCGCGCGGGATGTGTACGAGGAAGGCGCGCTGATCTTCGCCGCCACCCAGGTTCAGGCGGACTTCCGCGACATCCCCGACATCGTCCGCCTGTGCGAAATGCGCATCCGCGTGCCCGAGCAGTGGCGCGGCGACTATCTGGCCAGCCTCGGCGCCGCCCGGGTCGGCGAACGCGAGCTTCAGGCGCTGATCGACGACCTCGGCTGGGAACGGTTCGAGAGACTGATCACCGGCTGGTTCACCTATAGCGAACAGGTCATGGGCCAGGCGATCGCGCGCCTGCCGGCCGGCCGCGCCACCGGTACCACCAGCCACGACGCGTTTCCCGGCACCGGCCCCAACGGCATCCCGATCAAGGCCGAGATCGCCGTCGATCCGGCCAACGAGCTGATCGAGATCGACCTGACCGACAACATCGACTGCCTGCCGAATGGTCTCAATCTGAGCGAAGCCTGTGCCAGAACCGCCGCCATGGTCGGCACCTTCAACAGCCTCGGGCTCGACGTGCCGACCAATGCCGGCAGCTTCCGGCGCCTGCGCGTCCACTTGCGGGAGAACTGCGTCGTCGGCATCCCGCGCCACCCGACAAGCTGCTCGGTCGCGACCCAGAACGTCGCCGACCGGCTGACCAGCGCCGTGCAACTGGCCTTCGCCAAACTGGGCGAAGGGTTCGGCCTGGCCGAGACCGGCGCGGTCCAGACCGCGGCCCAGGCGGTCGTCTCCGGCCTGGACCCCGCGCACCGCAACCGGCCCTATGTCGACCAGCTTATCCTGGGCGACACGCTGGGCGCGGCCGGGCCTGAGGCCGACGGCTGGCTCGCCATGATCACCACCGGCACCGCCGGCATGTCGTTCTATGACAGTATCGAGGTCGACGAGCTGCGCCATCCGATCCTGGTCCACCAGCGCCGCCTGGTGCCGGATACCGAAGGCCCCGGCCGCCAGCGCGGCGCGCCCGCCTCCCTGGTCGAGCTCGGACCCCGCCTGGCGCCGATGGAGGTGCTCTATCAAAGCGACGGCACCCGCCATCCGCCCCAGGGTGCCCGCGGCGGCGGACCCGGCGGCGCGGCGCGCAACTACATCACCCGCGCCGACGGGACGCACGAGGAAGCCGACGGCTGGGCCCAGGTCGTGCTTGAACCCGGCGACACGGTCACCGGCATCTCCTGCGGCGGCGGCGGTTACGGCCCGCCCGAAAAGCGCGATGCCGAGGCGGTCGCCGCCGACGTCATGGCGGGCCTCATCAGCCGCGACCGCGCCCAGGAGATCTACAAGGTCGCCACCGACGAAACCGGCCGCCTCTACGCCAAAGCGACACAGAAGCTGCGCGAGAGCTGACCGACAGGTGAGGCGTTGACAGACGCGCGCCGCCGGGTGCACGGTTTGGTTCAGGCCAACTGGCACTTGGCATACCGATCAGGGCCATCGTAAGCACGGCGTCACGCGCGCCGCGCTCTTTGTAATGCTCGGGTAGGTGCCATGGCTGATCTTCCGCTCATCGACATCGGACCGCTGTTCGGCGACGACCAAGCCAAACGCCGCGAGACCGACCAGTGCGTGCGCGACGCCGTCTTCGAGACCGGCGGGTTTGTCATCGCCAACTACCCCGACGCCGACAAGGTCGACGCCCGCGCGCGGACCATGCTGTCGTTCTTCGATCTCGCCGATGACCACAAGCGCTCGGTCGCCTCGCGCGTCATGGCGCCCGACAACGCGCGGATCTATCGCGGCTACATGGCCACGCTCGGCGCCGTCAACGAAACCCAGCACGAGATTTACGATATCGGGCCGGACGAGCCGGTCGGCGGCCCGCCGATTGACGGTATGGCGATCCTGGCCGAAGAGAACATATGGCCCGCCGGTGAGCCCGTCCCCGGCTGGCAGGCGACCATGCGGGCCTACTACCGGCACATGGATGATGTCGCCATGGCCGTCATGCTCTCGGTCGGCCGCGCCGCCGGCTTCAGCGACGGCGACCTGCTGTCGCGCTTCGACGGCGGCAACTCGACGCTCAGGCTTTTGAACTATCCCGAACTGCCGCGGGACACGTTCGTCGCCGACGAAATGCCGGACGAACGCCAGCCCGAAGGCGACGGCACGCCGCTGGCGTCGGGCCGCCATACGGACGGCGCCGGCGTCTCGCTTCTGTGGCAGCGCCAGCCGGGGCTTCAGGCTCAGGCGCCGGACGGTCGATGGCGCGACGTGCCGCGCATCGAAAACTGCATCTCCGTCCACCTGGGCGACGTGCTGGAGACCATGACCGATGGCGAGGTGCCGGCCACGCCGCACCGGGTCGTCAACCTGGGCACCGCGCGCCAGTCCGTCGGCTACTTCCTGGAACCGGCGCTGTCGGCACCGCTCTCGCCGATCGAGTCGGACGATGCCGCCGGCGACCCCCTGCTGGGGCGCGGCACCTATGGCTGGCACCTGTTGCGGCGCCTGCACAACTATCCGCCCTACAAACACCTGGTACCCTGGCCGTCCTAGGATCCCGTCACCTCAGCGCAGCACGCGCTCAAGGAAAGCCTTCACCACCTGGTTGAACGCGCCGGGCCTTTGGAGCGGCGCAAAGTGACTGACGTTCGGCAGGTCGATCAGCGCCGCGCCGGGGATGCTCGCCGCCAGATAGGCCGCATGCTCCGCCTTGATGAACTCGTCGTGCGCACTCTGCACGATCGCGACGGGCACGCGGATCGCGGCCAGATCGTCGGCGCCGTAGTTCGGCTGCGTCGCCATCATCCGGCCGATCGCTTCGGTGAACGCCTCAAAACCGTCGGGCGTCGGCGACAGCGCCGCGTAATCCTTGGCGTGACGGCTGAAACAGCGGCCGACAACCGGGTTCGCCTCGTCGAACGGCTTCGTGCCGCTGGGATCCATATTGCAGGCAAAGAAGAAGACGCCCCGGACGCGCTCGGGCGCCTGTTTGGCCATGATCATCGCGATGCACGCGCCGTCGCTCCAGCCGATCAGCGCGGCCTCCTCCAGTCTCAGCGCATCCATCACGGCGAACACGTCGGACGCCATGAGCTCATAGGTATAGGGCCGGTCATCGCGCGTGCTGCGCCCATGGCCCCGGCTGTCGACGACGACGGCGCGATAGCCGGCTGCGGTCAGCATGGGAACCTGGTAGCCCCAGTTGCCGCTGTTGCCCAGCCCGCCATGCAGCAGGATCACCGCTGGGCCGGAGCCGTACGATGCGTGCCAGATACGCGCGCCGTCGTGAACGACATGGCCCTCCACACCATCATCGGGCAGCGGCCGAGCGCCTTCGGCCTCGAACCGCATGAGGTCGTCGTCCTGAAACTCTTTTGTCATCGGCTCCCCGGTTACGGCGCGCAGCGTAGCAAATGCTTGACGACACTACCTTGACGGCAACGACGATCAACGCCGGTGCTGGTTTCCGTCCCGCAAGGTCCTATGCTGCGGTCAACCGCCAACGCAGACGACGGAAAGGACAGCCCATGTTTTTGCCCATCATTCCCGACGGCGCCTCGAAACCGATCGCGCCTTATGTGCACGGCGCGAAGACCGGCGACACCCTTTATGTCTCCGGCACGTTGCCCATCGACGCCTATGGCAACAGTCTGCACGGCGACGATATCGAGGCGCAGACCCGTCATGTCATCGAACAGATCATCGCCGTCGTCGAGGCGGCCGGCGGCACGCGCGCCGATATCGCCTACAACATGATCTTCCTCAAAAACAAAACCGACTACGCCGCGTTCAATGCGGTCTATTCAGAGTTTTTCGGCGACAACCCGCCGGCGCGCTACTGCATCATCGCCGATCTCGTGCGCGACGAGTTCCTGGTCGAAGTCGCGTCCGTCGCCTATCTGGGCGCTTAGAATCCCCACCGCGTCCCGGGCTTGACCCGGGACCCAAGAACACGAACCCGCAACGGTCAGGCACCACCGCGCATCACGGCCCCGTCCCGTGTTCATGGACCCCGGCTCGCGCTCCGCTTGGCCGGGGTGTGGCAGAGCTGTTCGTAGCGCGTGCTTGCCAGGACAGCGTTCCGGTTCCGCTCGTGTTAATCCCAGACACAGCCGAGTCCCGGCCTTGAGCCGGGACCCATGAACACGGACCGGCGAGAGACAGGCGCCACCCGTGCTTCTCAGCCCAACCTCCGTGTTCATGGACCCCGGCTCGCGCTCCGCTTGGCCGGGGTGTGGCAGAGCCGGTCGCGGATTGAGCCGCGCTAGACCTCCGTCATGAACCGCGAGCTCGACTGCAGGTAGCCGTCGGGATCGGGATGGCGCGACCAGACGTCCATCCAGGCATTGCTGGCGAACGCCTTGTGGATGTCCCGGTCGCGCGTCGCCTTGTCCGGCCAGCGGATGATCCACGTGACGTTGGCCTCGCCGATCGGCGCGCCGATGGGGTTGGATCCGCTGATCTCAGGATCCGCCTCGCCCGCCTCGATCCAGAAACCGACGACGTCGAACAGCTCGCGCAGGATCGGCACCGCCTCCTCGCCCCATTTCTTGTAGGCCTCATAGATGTCCGGGCGAATGTGATAGTCGCGGACTTCGTAGATCATCGTTGCCTCCGGTACCTCGTCGTCACGCCGCCTCAACGCGATCGTTGGACGAACGTGCCACTTTCTTCTTTTGCGTTCACCTCTGCAGTGTAAAATTCGTTCATGGGCTCGACCATCTCCGATGTCGTGATCACCGCCGATGCGCATGTCGGCGAGCCCGAGGCGTTGCGCCGGCGCCTGCCGAAGACCTATCGCGACCGCATGCCCCGGCTGGTCCGGCTGAAGGACGGCAACGTCACCTTCCCGGCCGGCGGCGAGAAACCCAACACGCGCCGAAAGCGGCGCAAGCCGACGCCCGAGGACTTGTTGCGCGAGTTCCGCGACGACCCTTCCGAAGGCACGTGTCTCGAGCGGCGCCTGCACGACATGGCGCTGGAAGGCGTCGACGGTCAGGTGATCTTCCCGAATGTCGGCCTGGCCTGTTCCATGGGCAACGATTCCTCCGGCTACTATCACGCCTGGGCGCGCGCCCATAACGACTTCGTCTGGGACGTTTTCGGTCCGGTGCACGACCGCTTCAAGCCCTCGGCGATGCTGGCGGGCGACGGTCCCCAGCGCATGCTGGCCGAGGCCGAGCGGTGCCTGAAGCTGGGCTTCGCGTCGCTCTTCCTGCCGGCGACGGTGCCGTGGCAGCCCTATCGCATGGCGGTCTATGATCCCTTGTGGTCGCTTGCGGCCGAAGCCGGCGTGCCCGTCAACTTCCACATCTTCTCCGGCAACCTTGCGCTTCAAGGCGACTTCGCCAGCGTGTCGGACCTCAGCCCCGGCCGGTACCGCAAGGCGCGCGCGTTGAGCGAACAGGAGGAGAAGGAGAACGTGCCGGAGATGGTCGGCATCTCGGTCGTCGGCATGGCGGCCGGCATGTCGCCGATCGTCGAGCTGTGCGGATCCGGCGTGCTCGAACGCCATCCCGGGCTCAAGTTCGTCATCACGGAATCGGAATGCGGCTGGCTCGCCTGGGTCCTGCAAGCCATGGACCAGATGCAGGAGCGCCGCTATCTCGGCATGCTGAAGCTCGATCTCAAACCCAGCGAATACTTCCACCGCCAGGGCGCCGTCTCCATCACCGACGACCCGGTCGCGCTGCACAACGTCGCCTTCACCGGCACCGACTGCCTGCTATGGGGCAACGACTATCCGCACGACGAGGGCATCTTCCCGCACGGCAAACGTCCGATCGCGGAGATCCGCGCCAAGCTGACCAAGAAACAGGCGCACGATGTGTTGTGCGGCAACGCCGCGCGCCTCTACGGCTTCGACCTGAAGAAGCTCGCCGCCGAGCGTCACGAGGTGACCCGCCACCTGCACTGACAGCGTCGCTGGTCCCAGGGCAGTTTCCATGACGAACGGTACTCACGCAGCGTGACGCCTGGCCGGTCTAACGAAAATCGGGCGGTGTCGGCAGACCCGCCTCGACGCCGATGTCGAAGGCGGTGACCATGTAGCCCATGATCGCATAGAGCCCACACAGAGCGACAACTTCGACGACACCGGCCTCGCCATGGGCGGCGATGATGCGCTGCTGCACGTCGTCGGGAATCGACTGTTTGGTATCGACGGCGTCGACCGCCTGCAACACCGCGCGCGAGGCGTCGGGCAAGCTCTCCGGAAGTTTGCCGATGGTGAGTTCATCGATAACATCCTGGCTGATACCGGCCAGCTTCGCCGGCCGCTGGTGGTGCGACCACTCGTAACCGAACCCCTGGCGCGACGCGTAACGCAGGATGACCAGTTCCCTCACCTCGTCCGGCAAGGTCGCGTGGAAACGCAGATGCTCGCCCAGGGCGCCGACCTTGGCCGCGACGCCCGGGTTGTTGAACATCCTGACATAGACCTCGCCCAGCCGCGCGCGGCCCTCCGCGTGGGAGCGCGCCGAGGCCATATGCTCGAAGATCTTGAGGTCGTCGCCGGTCAGCGTCGCGGTGGGATCGGGCAGTTCGGCCATCAGTCGTTGTCCTCCCATTCCTTCTGGCGCTCGCGCCACGGGCCGACCGGTGTCGGACAGGTCTTGTCGGTAACGAGATCCAGCAGAAAAGGGCCCTCCGTCTGGCGAGCACAGGCTACCGCATCGGCAATGTCGTTGGGATTGTCGATGCGCATGCCGTCACCGCCCATCGACCTGGCGAAACCGACCCAGTCGATACCGGGAATATCGGTCAGGTGCTCCGGTCCCGGACCCATCTTCGACGCGCGGAAATAGATGTTGCCGTAAGACCGGTTGTTCATAACGGCGACGACCATCGGGATCTTCTCGCGCGCCGCGGTGTGAAACTCCATGCCGTGCATCAACATGCAGCCGTCGCCGGTAGCGACCATCATCGGACGTTCGGGCCGCGCCAGCTTGGCGCCGATGCCAAGCGGAATGGCGCCGCCCATGGGGCCCAGATTGGTCAGCGAGAAATGGGTCTGCGGCTGGCGAATATCCCAATACTCGGCAAACCATGCACGGTGGGCGCCGGAATCGACGCACAGCACGCCGTCATCGGGGAACGCCGCGCGCAGTTCCGCGACCACGCGCGCGGGGTGCATCGGCACCGCGTCGCTCTTCATGTCGTCGCTGTTGTAGCGTCGCGGACCCGCCCTCTGGACCGATGCCAGGAACGCCTCGCGGACGCCGCGGCCGGCCTCCAGCGGCGCGGCGTCCTTCAGCGCGGCCAGGTGGTCAAGCGCCTCGGCCGGGTTGCCGACCACGGCCAAGTCACTCGGCCAGGTGCGGCCGATCAGCAGGGGATCAGCCTCGATATGGATCAACGCCTTCGACGGCAGCATGCGGGGGTCCCATTGCATGGTGTCGCGCTGGGAAAGGGCGGAGCCGACGACGATCAGCACGTCGACCTCGTCGGAACAGATGGCGTCGATCGCCCAGCGCGAGCCGCCGTAGCCGAACACGCCAAGCGCCAGCGGATGATCGTCGGGGATCAGTCCCTTGCCCGACAGGCTCGTGGCGACCGGAATGCCGAAGCGTTCGGCAAATCGTGTCAGCGCCTCGACGCCGCCGGTGTGCTGCACGCCGGGGCCGGCCATGATGATGATGTTCTGATTGCCCGCCTCTTGGATCAGCGCGGCCGCTTGGTCAAGGGCCGCCACGTCAAGCGCGCGGTTGGCGACAAGCGACGGCTGGACCGGCACCCAGGGCTTGTCCAACGCCGCCTTCTGAACGTCGACGGGAACGGAAAGATGCACCGGCGCGCGCCGCGTCATGGCGTATGTGATGGCGTGGCGCAGGTGGTGCGGCACCACGGCGCGCGACGACATGGAGAGCGACAAACCTGTGATGCGTGACAGCGTGTCGATGTCGTCGATGCCGGCGCCCGACGCGTCCTGGAAGCCGCCCATGCCCTCCCAGCTTCGCGCGACCTCGCCGCTGATCGCGATGACCGGGCTGCGGTCGGCGCCCGCGGCCGCCAACGCCGTCACCATGTTCAGCACACCCGGTCCGCCGATGCCGAAACACGCACCCAGCCCGCCCGACGCGCGGGCGTAGCCGTCAGCCATATAGGCGGCGCCACCCTCGAACGCGGCGACGACGGTCTTCACGCCGTCGGTTCCGGTCAGGGGCGGCATGAAGTTGTCGTTCAGCCCGCCCAAATCGATGAAACAATGATCGACGCCCTGATCGCGCAAGGCCCCGACGATATAGTCGGTGACAAGCAACAGAGGTCTCCCTTAACCGCTCCTTGTCAGGCGACGGCCCCTTGTCGGCGCATAACGCGATGGCCGCCGCCGCATCGCCCTCGGCGCGCGGCGCTGGCGCATGTTATCCGGTACGACCGTGACTGATCCGCGAACCGGCTATTGCAACCGGTTCGAGATGTCGTCCCAGAGCGCGCCGGTCGCGGCACCGGCCGCGCCGCCGATCGCCGCGCCGACCGCCGGGCTGCCGGCCATGGCGCCGACGATGGTACCGCCGACCGCGCCGACTGCGCCGCCGGACAGCGCCTGCTGTTCCTGGCGCGTCAGATCCGAACAGCCGGCCGTCCCCAGGAAGACCACCGCGGCCGCGGCAACACAGAGCTTTTTCATGTTTCGATCCTCTTGTCTGGTGCCGGCTTAAAGCGGCTGGATGGTATAGACACGCACGATGGTCGAAATGACCGGGCGGCCCAGATCGTCCGGGTTGGCGATGTAGTAGTCGGTGACGTCGACCGAGACCTCGCCGATCGTTCGGCCCTTAACGGCGGCAATCATGTGCGGCACGAAGCTGCGTTCCTCGGCCATCATGGTGTCGCCTTTGAGCTGGCGCTCGAACTCCAGGACGTGCATGACGCCGGAGACGAAGGCGATGCGCTGGCCCTCATCCATCTCTTGCCAATGGGTGCCGTCAAGCACCATGAACTCCTGGGCCTGCGCCTCATGCGCGGGCGCGGCAACCAGTGCCAGCCCGATCGCCAACACCATTGCCAAGCCAAGTCGTTTCAGCATTTTCATCGTTTGTCCCCCAATCCAGTGACCCCACTCGGGCTCGCAACGCCCGGTTGAACGCCACCCTAACACGCGCCGTGTCCCCGTATCCACCGCGTGTTGGAAAGCAGCCGCCGCCATGTCACAGTGCACACGCGGCAGGGAGTCCCCATCATGACAAAAGGCGTCGGCGGATCGACGGCGGAAACCGAACGCGCCAACCTCTCCTCCATGCGCGGCGGGATCGCCCCGATCACGGAGGCGGAACGCGGCGCGCGCGTCGCCAAGGCGCAGGCCCTGATGGGCGAGGCCGGCATCGATGCGCTCTATCTCGACGCCTCGACCAGCCTTTTCTACTTCACCGGCCTCAGCGTGCATGCCAGCGAAAGGCTGACCGGCGCCGTACTGTCGTCCACGGGCGACATCGCGTTTGTCGTGCCCGCGTTCGAGGAGGCGGCGATCCTGGAATTGCTGCCGGGGGCGGGCGACATCCGCGGCTGGCAGGAGCATGAGGACCCGACCGCGCTGGTCATTGACACCGTGCGCTCCATGGGCGTGGCGAACGGCACGCTCGCCGTCGATGAGACGACGCCTTTCTTCACCTTCGACGGCCTGCGCCGCGCCGGCAACGCCTTCGACTTCGTCAGCGGCAGCCGGATCACCGCGGCCTGCCGGATGATCAAGTCGGAAGCGGAGATCGCGCTGATGCAGGGTGCCAAGGATATGACACTCCAGGTGCACAAGGCGGGCGGGCGCATCCTGCGCGACGGCATCACCACCACCGAGGTCCAGGCATTCATCGAGGACGCGCACCGGCGCGTCGGCGTCGACGGGCCGACCACGTTCAACATCGTCCTGTTCGGCGAGGCCACCGCCTATCCCCACGGCGTGCCCTATCCCCAGACCTTGAAGGAGGGCGACATGGTGCTGATCGATATCGGCGCCACGGTCGAAGGCTACAACTCCGACATCACGCGCTCTTATGTCTTCGGCGAGCCGTCACCGCGCCAGCGCGAGGTCTGGGATACCGAAAAGGCCGCCCAGGCCGCCGCCTTCGACGCCGCCCAAATCGGCGCGCCCTGCGGCGCCGTCGACGACGCCGCCCGCCGGGTGATCGAGGCGGCGGGTTTCGGTCCGGGCTACGCGCTTCCGGGCCTGCCCCACCGCACCGGCCACGGCATCGGGCTGGACGTCCACGAATGGACCTATCTGGTGAAGGACAACCAGACGCCCTTGGCGCCCGGCATGTGTTTCTCCAACGAACCGACGATCTGCCTCTACGGCGAGTTTGGCATCCGCCTCGAAGACCATTTCCACATGACCGCCGGCGGCCCCCGCTGGTTCACCCAGCCCAGCCACAGCGTCGACGACCCCTTCGGTTACGAAGCGGCATGACCTTCGGCATCGTTCAGGAAGGCGCCTCGATGCCCAGCCGTTCCAGCAGGTAACAGGCGAACGCCCAGTTCGTCGCTTCCCAGGGATGCAGCGGCGCGCGGTTGCCGGTCGCGGCGGCCAGGCCGCGCTGGACGCCTTCGATGACGCCCTTATCCTCGGCCATGAAAGCGTGCACCGCGTCGTTGGCCGCGGCGATATCGGCGGCATCGATGGCCTCGTTGCCTTCCGCGTAAAGCGCCAGCCACATGCGCGCGCGCAGGCTCTCAGGCCCGTCCGGCATGACCGATAGCCACAGCGCCGAACCGCCGTCGATGGCGAAGGCCAGCGCGGGATAGATGCAGATCAGATGGCTCGCCGTCACATCAGCCTCGCCGAGCCCGCGCCGGCGCGCCGGTTCGACAGCGTAAGCCGCGTTGGTGCGCATCAGGTGGTGGTTGAAACCGGGCCCGCCCGGTAGGTTCTCGATCGTCACCGTCGGCGTCGTGTCTTCCAGCGTCTCCTTGTGGACGCGGAAGACGTGGTAGCTCTCGCAGAAGTTCTCGACCAGGACCTTCCAGTTGCACGCGAACGTCATGTCCTCGCGCAGGATAACCTCGTGTTTGTCAAGCTTGAGCGGCGCGATACGCGGCTCCAGTTCGGCCAGCGCCGGCGCCAGCGGCTCGGCGTTGTCGTCCAGGTTGACGAAGACCAGCCCCTGCCAGATTTCCAGACCCAACCCCTTCAACGCGATATCGCCCAGCGTGGCGCGGTCCATATGCGGTGCGGCCATCAGCTTGCCGGAGAGGTCGTAGCTCCAGGCGTGATAGGGGCAGGAAAACACGGTCGTGTTGCCCGATCCCGACGCGATGACCGCCGAACGGTGGGCGCAGACATTGGAGAACGCGCGGATCTCGCCGTCGCGCCCGCGCGCGACCAGAACCGGGTGACCGGCCAGATCAAAGGTCAGGTAGTCGCCGGGATCCTTGAGCTCGGAGACATGGCCGACGACGACCCAGCCGCTGGCGAACACCCGCTCGCGCTCCAGCTTCGCCATCGCCTCGCTGGTATAGGCATCCGGCGGCAAAGCGACACGGTCGCCGTTTGTTCGACGCGCATCGGCCCATGCGCTCAGTGTGGTTTCAATCGACATGGCCGGACCCTATCACGCGTCGCGGGCGGCAAGCACGGCTTTGATCAGGTCCTCCGGCACGGCGTCGGGGACCGGCGCATCATCATCGTCGAACGCGCGCTTGGTCACCGCGACGGTACGGCGGTAGGCCGCGAGGTAATCGCGGCACTCCCGGCATACCTTAAGATGCAGGTCGAAGACGAACCGTTGCCGGCCGGGTAACTCGCCCTCCAGATAGGCCAGGATGAAGTCCTCGAACTCCCGGCACGTGATCATCAACGGCATGTGGTTCAGCATCATGCCGCGCAGCCACTTCATCGGACCCGACCGCTCAGCCATCAGAACCTCCTCACCGGGTGGCGCGCGATTTCGCCCATGACGTTGATGCCGGTCCCGGCGGATTCGTTACAGCGACCGATCCAATGTGACCGCGTCATCACACTTCTCCCTTCAGAACTGGCTCCAGCAGCTTTTTCAGCGCTGAGCGTCCACGGTGCAGGCGTACCTTCACGTTGGCCTCGCTGATGCCGAGCCCGTCGGCGACCTCGCGGGTCGACAACTCCTCGATATCGCGCAGCTTCACGACCATCCGGTAGCCTTCCGGCAGCCGGTCGATCATCCGGTGGACGAGTTCGCGGCGGTCCTTCCGGTCGACGATCTCGTCCGGCGTCGCCAGGCTCGTCCACGGCCCCTCGATACGGCAGGCGTTTTCGTCGAACGACGGCAGCCAGTCGTCGATCGGCATGTCGGTGACATTGCGCCGCGCGCGCAGCTTCATCAGCGCCTGATTGACGGTGATCCGGTGCAGCCAGGTCTTCAGGCTGGAGCGTCCCTCGAAACTGCCGATCTTGGCGAGCGCGTTGATCAGCGCTTCCTGGGCGCAGTCCTCGGCCAGCGACCGCTCGCCCAGAATACGCTGGGCCGCCGCGATCATGGCCCCGGCATGGGTGCGCACCAGGATTTCCGCCGCCGACGGCTTGCCCGCCTTCAAGGCGGCGACCAGGGTGGCCTCGTCCACCCCGGACACGGTCGCCGCCGTTGGCTTGTCGTCCCGCCCCCTCTTCACCGTCACCCCGTGCTGTCCTCACGCCGAAGCCAAGCATAGCACCCGGCCCTGCACGCGGGGGCAACGGGCCACAAACTGCGCCGGCCACGGCCACCGGCGGACAGATGACGTGAAATCGCTCACAATGCCGTAACCAACCCTCCGATCGGTGCATCTGACACCCATCTGATGGTAATCGGCGCCGCCGGACGCCCTCCGGGCGGACCGCCGGAGTTGGAAGGGGCTTGTTATCGCATGACGGTCGGTTTGCTCGTGGTAATGCTGGTTACCGCTGCCTTCACCATGGTGGCGCACCGGCTGTCGACCACGGTGATCACCGCGCCCATGGTGTTCCTGGCGCTGGGTTACCTGGCCTCGCTCACGGGCCTCTTGCCGCATGCGGAAGTCCAGACGGCGCTGCATCTGGTCGCCGAGATCGCGTTGATCGTGCTCCTGTTCCTGGACGCCGCCCAGATGGACGTGATGGCACTGCGCCGGCGCCATGTCTGGCCGACGCGCATGCTGGCGATCGGCCTGCCGCTCACCATCGTCCTCGGCACCCTGGCGGCCCTGCCCTTCCTCTCCGGCTGGCCCTTGGTCGGCGTCGCCCTGGTCGCCGCCATCCTGGCACCGACCGACGCCGCGCTCGGCCAGGCAGTCGTCACCAACCCGCTGGTGCCCGACCGGGTGCGCCGCGCGCTCACCGTCGAGAGCGGCCTCAATGACGGCCTGGCGCTGCCCGCCGTCCTGCTGTTCGCCAGCCTCGCCGCGGAGGTTATGGACAGCGAACAGACCAACTGGCTGGTGTTCGGCGCCCAACAACTGATCCTCGGCCCCATCGCCGGGCTTGTCATCGGTTTCGCCGGCGCCAAGCTTCTGCTCTACGCCAAGGAACGGCATCTGACAGCCACCACCTACGAAGGCATCGGCGCGCTTGCCATGGCGTTCGCGTGCTACCTGGCCGCCGACGCCGTCGGAGGCAACGGCTTTATCGCCGCCTTCACCGGCGGCCTCACCTTCGGCGCGATCGTCCAGGGCCGCTGCAAGTTCGTCTACGAGTTCACCGAGAGCGAGGGCCAGATGCTCGCCTGGGCGGCGTTCTTCCTGCTCGGTCTGGCACTGGTGCCCGAAGCGATCCAGCACCTGACCTGGTCCAGCCTGGC
>JANQGO010000345.1 GCA_028277285.1 Alphaproteobacteria bacterium
TTGGGCGACCCGATCGAGGTTCAGGCCCTGGGCGAGGCCTATGGTCCGGCCAGGGAGAGCGACCTGCTGATCGGCGCGGTCAAGACCAACATCGGTCACCTGGAGGCCGCGGCGGGCATCGCCGGCCTGATCAAGATGGTGCTGGCCCTGGAGACCAGGCGACTGCCGGCCACCATCCATCAGACCAGTCCCAACCCGCGGATCGCCTGGGATGCCCTGCCTGTTCGCGTCATCGACAGCCCAATCGATTGGCCGGCCTGCCCGACGCGGCGCGGCGGCGTCAGCAGTTTCGGGTTCAGCGGCACGAACGCGCATATCATTCTGGAAGCCGCGCCTGCGGTTGAAACACCATCGAAGGCGGATTCAGCGCTGACGCTGTTGCCGCTGAGCGCGCCCGATCAAGAGGGCGTCTCGCGTCTCGCCGCCACTCTGGCGCGCGCGATGGAGTCAAAACCGGATGTACGTCCCAGCGACATCGCCGCATCCCTGGCAATTGGACGTGAGACGTTCGCCGAACGGGCGGGCGTGGGCGGCGCCGATCGCGAGGCGCTGATCGACGGATTGCGGGAGATCGCCGATGGCGGCGGATCTGCCGCCGGCGCACGGGGCACCGCCGTGGCGGAGCGCCCAAAAGTCGCCTTTCTGTTCACCGGCCAGGGGAGCCAGTGGTCGGGCATGGGCCGCGACCTCTATGACAGCGATGCCGGCTTCAAAGCTATCGTCGACGGGTGCGCCGACGTGCTTGAACCGTACCTGCCGCACCCGCTTGTCGACCTCATGTTCGACGAGGCCCACGACGATCTTCTGCTCGACACGGCCATCGCCCAGCCGATCTTGTTTGTGCTGGAGTATGCGCTCGCCAAACGGCTTGAAGCCTGGGGCATCGTGCCCGACATCATGATCGGCCACAGTCTGGGCGAGTTGGTTGCCGCGTGTCTGGCCGGCGTCATGACACGCGACGACGCGCTCAGGCTGACGGCAGAGCGCGGCCGCCTGATGGGCTCGATGCCCCGCGGCGGCGCCATGGCCGCCGTGTTCGCCCCGCTCACCGCTGTCGAACCGTTGCTGGCCGAGCACCACGGACGGGTCGATATCGCGGCCATAAACGGGCCGGAAGACACCGTGATTTCGGGCGACGCCGACGCGGTCGACGCAATCTGTGACGCACTCGAGGCGCAGGATGCGGGCTCTCAGCGCTTGCGTGTCAGCCACGCCTTCCACTCGGCCCTGATGGAGCCCGTGCTCGACACGTTCCGGGAGGCGGTCGCCGGCGTATCGCTGTCGAACCCGTGTCTGCCCGTGGTGTCGAACGTCACCGCGACGGCGGACGCCCCCTTCACCGACCCCGCCTATTGGGCGCGGCACGTTCGCGAACCCGTCCGGTTTGGCGATGGCGTGAGCGCGCTGATCGATTATGGCGCGACGGTTCTGGTCGAGATCGGCGCGACAAGCGCGCTGCTGGGCATGGCGCAGCGATCGCTGGCCGATAACGACACAGCCGTCACCTTCGTCCCAACCCTTCGCCGCAACAAGCCGGCTTCCCAAGGTCTTGGCGCAGCGCTCGCCCGCCTCTTCGTCGCCGGCGCGCCGATCGACTGGCCAGCGCTTATCGGCGAAGCGCGGCGCACGGCGTTGCCGGGATATCCGTTCGCGGACGAGCGGCACTGGACCCCGCGCCCGGCGCGGTATGCTGGCGTGGCAGAACATCCTGTTGCCGATTCGTCACCCACACACTCTGCTGAAGCAACCTCGACCGTCTCTCCCGACGAACTTCCCGATGCCGTGCGCACCCTTCTTGCGCGTTCGATGCAGCTTGAACCGACCGCGCTGGAGACCGATGCCGGCCTTTTCGAGCTCGGCGTCGATTCTCTTGCCCTGACCGAGGCTATCGCGGCGGTCGAACGGCGTTGGCGGATCACGCTCGCGCGGCAAGCCGTGTTCGCGGCATACAACAACGCGCGCCGGCTGGTCGCCCATGTGGTCGACGCCGTCGCGAACCAAGCCGATGCCGCGCCAGGCGATGTTACGACTGAACCCGTCGCCGACAGGCGTGCCGCGACACCGGCACCGCCGTTCTCGCCGGCGGTCGTGCAGCAGCCGAGCCTGAGTGAAACGGCACGGGCCTATCTGAGCGGCTTCGCGCGCGACTATGTCGAGCGAAGCGCGGCATCGCGCCGGCAACGCGAGACCTATGAAGAGGTGCTGGCCGACAGCCGCGCCGTCGCCGGCTTCCGCCCCGAAACGAAGGCGATGCTTTATCCCATCGTCGGCGCCAAGGGTACCGGCAGCCACGTCGTCGATTTGGATGGCAACGACTACGTCTCCCTGACCATGGGTTTCGGCGTCCAACTCTTCGGCCATAACCCGCCGTTTGTCGTCGACGCGATGCAGCGGCACCTCGCCGAACAAGGGTTGTTCATGGGGCCGCAGGCATCGCTCGCCGGCGAGGTCGCCGAGCGGATAGCGCGGTTGACCGGCGACGAGCGGGTTCTTTTCTGCAACACCGGCACCGAGGCGGTCATGACCGCGCTCAGGATCGCGCGGCACGCGACCGGGCGCTCGCTCGTCGCCATGTTCGCCGGTTCCTATCACGGCCATTTCGACGGCACGCTCGCCCGGTCCGGGCCCGACGGCCGCGGCGCAGCGCTCGCCGGGGGTACGCCCGACGGCATGGTCAAGGATATGCTGGTCCTGGATTACGCCGATCCCGAAGGCTCCCTCGAGGCCCTCAAACAGGTCGCCGGTGACCTGGCGGCGGTGATCGTGGAGCCGGTCCAGAGCCGCCGGCCGAGCCTGCAGCCACGTCGGTTCCTGCAGCAGCTTCGCGTCTTCACCGAAGAAGCCGGCGCCGCCTTGGTGTTCGATGACGTCTTGTTGGGGTTCCGCGTCGCGCAAGGCGGCTCGCAGGCATGGGCCGATGTGCGCGCCGACCTCGTCACCTACGGCAAGATCCTGGGCGGCGGTCTGCCGATCGGCGTCGTCACCGGCCGTCGCGCGTTCCTGGATGCCATCGACGGCGGAACCTGGTCCTTCGACGGCGACGACAGTCCCAAGGAATTCCGCACGTTCTTCGCCGGCACGTTCAACAAGAATCCGCTGACCATGGCGGCCTCAAACGCCGTGCTCCGACACCTGGAAGAGGCCGGGCCTGAGCTTCAGGACAATCTCAACGCTCGCACGGCGGACTTCTGCGCACGCCTCAACGCCGTGCTCGGCGAGGAGCAGACGGCGCTACGCGTCGATCACTTCGCCTCGGTGTTCCGGTTCAACGGTGCGAGCGACCTGTTCTTCAATCACCTGATCGCCAACGGCGTCTACGTCTGGGAAGGGCGCACGTGTTTCCTGTCGACCGCGCATACGGATGCGGACCTGGAGCGTGTCGAAGAGGCCGTGCGCCGAAGCGTCCGCGCCATGCTGCCTGCCGGACTGATGGCAACGCGGGGCCCGTCCGAAGAAGTCCAACGGATCGCGACAACGCCCGGCCAACAGGCACTGTGGGTTCTGGCGGCGTTCAGCCAGGAGACGTCGTCGGCCTACAACCAGTCGCTCGTGATCGACCTGGACGGCGACCTCGACGAAGCGGCGCTGACGCGCGCCCTTCAGACCCTGTGCGAACGGCATGATTCCCTGCGCTCCAGCTTTTCCGACGACGGCGAACGTCTGACGATCCACGACGCCGCGCCTGTCGACCTGGAACAGGTCGACATTGCGGGCTCGGATGAGGCAACCGGCGAAGCCTGGATCAAAGCCGCGGCGGCACAGCCGTTCGATCTGGAAGTCGGCCCGTTGCTGCGTGCCGCCCTGCTTAGGTTGTCGCCCGGTCGCCACCGCTTGGTTCTGATCCAACCTCACATCGTGACCGACGGCTGGTCGATGCAGGTCCTCGCCGTCGAGCTCGGTGAACTCTATTCGTCGTTCCAAGCCGGGCGCGAGCCCGCGCTACCGCCGGCACCGGCCTACAACGTTTATGCAGAGCATGCGTGCGCCATGGCGGACGCGCCGGAGGCCGCAGCCCATTGGCTTGGTCTCTATAGGACACTGCCGCCGACCCTGGACCTGCCCGCCGACCGGCCACGGCCGAGACTTCAGGCCTATGACGGCGAAACCGTTCGCCGCATGATTTCCGCGACCCTGTCGGAGCGTCTGGAGAAGCGCGCACGCGACCTCGGCTGTTCGCTCTTCACACTGTGCCTGGCCGGCTACGCGCGCCTGCTCAATGCGCTGACCGGCCAAGACGATCTGGCCGTCGCGGTTTTCGCGGCCGGACAGCCGCTGGTCGGCGAACGGTCGTTGACCGGTTACTGCGTCGCCACCTTGCCGGTCCGCCTCCGGGGCGCCGGCACGTCCTCCGGCCGCGACCTCGTGGCACGCAGCCAACAGGCCATGGCGGACGCCTTGGCCTATCCGGCTTATCCCTTCCCGGCGCTGATCAAGGCGCTCGGCATGAAGCGCGACCCGTCGCGGCCGCCCCTGACCGGCGTCTCCTTCAATCTCGACCGGCTGGATGCCGAACCCGTGTTTGATGGTCTGACGACGACGCTGGACGCCAATGCCCATGGCAGCGTGCGCTGGGACCTCAACTGGAACATGCTGGCGAGCGCGGACGGCCTGCGGATCGACGCCAACTTCAACACCGGCCTGTACGATAGAGAACGTGTCGAAGGTTGGGTCACGACCTATGTCGGCATTCTTGAAGGGCTTTGCGACGCGACCGACGACGCGACGCGACCGGCGCCGCCTGATGATCCAGACTTCGAGACGCTCGCCCATCGGGTGACGACGTGGGCGGCGACGACACCGCACGCCATCGCGGTTCTGGATCACCAAGGCGCAACCGAATACGCGGCGCTGGACCGTCTGGCAGCCGCTCTTGCCGGCCGGCTGACGGCAGCGAGGATCGAACGGGGCGACCGGGTCGCGTTTAAACTCGACCGGGGCCTTGGGCCGGTCGTCGCGATGCTTGCCGCCGCGCGCATCGGTGCCCCGTTCGTGCCGCTTGATCCCGAGCATCCCGCTGACCACCACGCCTATATCCTGCGCGACAGTGGCGCACGGGTCTTGATCACCGAGGAAGCTGACGACGCGACCTTCGATTTGCCGACAATTGGCTTGCGCACGAACGATGATGACGTGCCGTCTGACTTGCCGGGACCGTGCGGCGTCGCGCCCGGTGATCTCGCCTATGTGCTCTACACCTCCGGGTCCACCGGCAGGCCCAAGGGCGTCATGGTGCCGTGGCGCGCGGTCGAGACATACGGTGCGGCCCTGTTGGCGCGGCTCGGTGTCGCCACGCCGACCTCGTTCGCGATCGTGACCTCGTTTGCCGCGGATCTCGGCTATACGTCGGTGCTTGGCGCGTTGCGCTCCGGCGGCACGTTGCACGCCATCGACGCCGAAACCGCCCGCGACCCCAACCGACTGATCGCGTGGTTCCAAGACCACCCCGTCGACATGATGAAGATCGTGCCGACCCATATGGCCGCGCTCATGACGGCGCCCGATGCGGCCACGCTGGTACCTCGCAGCGCCCTTATCTTCGGCGGCGACGTCCTGACCTATGACCTCGTCGACCGTGTGCGGGCACTGCGGGGGGCTTGCCGCATCTTCAACCACTACGGCCCGACCGAAACCACGATCGGCGCCACCATGATCGAGGTAACCGGCGAACTTCGGCAGCCCGGTGATACCGCGGTCCCGATTGGTCGCCCGCTCGACGGCTACACCATCGAGGTTGTCGATGAGGATGGCGGCCCCGTGGACGACAATGTCACCGGCGAGCTGCGCATCGCGGGGCCGCCCGTAGCGACAGGCTACGTCACGCCCCATGGACACGAGCGCGCCCGCTTCAGCCGCGGTGCCGACGGTATCGCGCGTTACGCCACCGGCGACCTCGGCTGCCGGCGCCGTGACGGCATCATCGAGTTTGCCGGGCGCAAGGATGACGTCGTCAAAATCCGTGGTCACCAGGTCGACCCCGCGGGCATCGCCACGCTCCTGCGCGCCCATCCGCGTGTCCATGACGCCGCGGTGTTGGTCGACCGCCAAGATAACCGAGGGCCGCGCTTGGTCGCCGCTGTTGTCTCGGACGCCTCCACGGAATCGATTGCGGCCTGGCTGTCCGAACGTGTGCCGGCCGCCATGTGTCCGTCGCGCCTGATCGCGCTCGACGCGATCCCCTTGAATGCCAACGGCAAGGTTGATCGTGCGGTGCTGCTGGCGACATTGGACCGGCCAAGTCGACAAGCCACGGCCCCCACCAGGTCTAACGGGGACCGCGTCGATATCATGCGAACGATCTGGCGCGAGGTCCTGGAGATCGAGCATATCGGGGCGAACGACGATTTCTTTGCCCTGGGCGGCGATTCGATCATCGCCATACGCATTGCGGGCAAGGCCCGGTCGGTGGGCCTCACCATCAGCCCTTCGCAGATCTTCGAACACGCAACGCCGGCCTCGTTGGCGGCCGCCGCCGTGACCGTCGATGAGAGGGCGCCGGGCATCCGTGAGCGCGTTGACGACGCGGTGCCGCTGACGCCGATCCAACGCTGGTTCATGGCCATCGCCATGGCGAGACGCAATCACTGGGCGCTGACCGCCGTGTTCGACGTGGCGCCCGAAACGACACCGGCGCAGATCGAAGAGGCTCTCTCGGTGCTGGTCGAGCGTCACGATGCCTTAGGGACCGCGTTGCGGCAAACCGGCGGTAAGGACACGCAAGAGCTAGTGGGCGAGCCGACCAAACCGCCCGTGATTGTCCACAAGATGCATGGCAGCGACGATGTGGCGCCAAGAAAGGCCGAAGACGACTTGGCCGATCGGTTGATCGCCGGCCTGGACCTCAAGCACGGCCGCGTGATCGCCGGCGGCTTGATCACGTCGCCATCCGGCGCAGTCCGACGCCTCGTGGTGACGGCCCATCACTTCGCCTTCGACATGGTGTCATGGGGCATCGTTGCTGAAGACATCGGTGCCGCCCTGGCGAAGGGAACCGACGCCGTTGCGCCGGTGGCAACGCCGTGGACGTGGTGGTGCAGCCAATTGGCGGCCTACGCCGAGGCGGCGCGTCCGCAACTGAGCTACTGGCAATCGGTGGAAGCGAACGGATCGACGGCAATCCCGCTCGATCAGCCGGATGGCGCCAACAGCGAAGGCGATGCGCAGGAGATCGAGCGACCCATCGATGCGGCCGTCACCCAAGCCCTGCTGACATCCTCGGCCGAAATCTATGGCATGCAGGCCCATGAGGTCGTTCTGGCCGCCCTGGGACGCGCCTTGGTTCGCTGGACCGGCGCGTCGACCATCGTCGAGCTTGAAGGTCACGGGCGCGAACCGCTTGACCCAACGATCGATCTGTCGCGCACCGTCGGCTGGTTCACGACCCGCTACCCGCTTGCCCTGCCCCATGATCAGGCGGGCGAGCCACGCCACTGGCTGGTGGCGGTCAAGGAAGCCCTGCGCGGCACGCCGCAGCGCGGCATGGGTTACGGCCTTCTGCGCTACGTCGATGGCGCCGGTCTGACGTGCCGGCCCACGGTTTCCTATAACTTCGTCGGCGAGATCAGCCGCTATGGCGGTGACCTCGGCCTTGTCCGCCTGGGCGCCGGTCACGAAC
The DNA here is from genome assembly GCA_028277285.1 of Alphaproteobacteria bacterium. Lineage (GTDB taxonomy): Bacteria > Pseudomonadota > Alphaproteobacteria > SP197 > SP197 > JANQGO01. The sequence continues at coordinate 7,613 of JANQGO010000345.1, forward strand.
GCGACCCCGCGGCGGAACGCCCCCATGACCTCGTCTTCACCGCCTGGCTCGACAACGGCGCGCTCTGTCTGCGCGGCCAGCACGCCGGCAAACACACGACAGCCACCGTCACTGCCCTGCTCGATGACATCGCAGGCGAGGTTGCGCTCCTGGCTGAGCACTGCGCGACCGCCTCGGGGCGTGTCTACACACCCGGCGACTTTGCCGACCTCAGTTTCAGTCAGGACGAGCTGGATCAGCTCACCGCCGAGGTCCTCGGCTCGGACTGACCGTCCGATGGCGCCCCGACGGCCATCGCGATTACGCCGTCTGCCACCGCGGCACGCCGCTCTCGCCGCCGACATAGTCGATATCGCTCGCCACGGACGGATAGGCCGGCGGGTTGGCGTCGTCGACATATCTGTCGAGCGGACCGACGGTCATCGGCGCGACGTTCTGGAAGAAGGCAAGGCTGGTGCGCGATGCCCGCGTATCCATCACGCGATGGCGAACCGCGGGGATCTGTCCGTTGGTGAAAAGCTCCATCCAATCGCCCGGGATCACCAACAAGTTTGCGCCGGGATCAGCCGGTACCGTGAACCAGCTTCCGTCGCGGCGCTTGATCTGCAGGGACTCCCTGCTTTGGGCGAGCATCGTGAAGACCACGGCGTCGGAATGTTCGTGAAGTCCGGCATCATGCGCACCGCCGTCGCCTGGCGGCCGGCCCGGGTAGTGTTTCAGCGCCACGTAGCCCGGCTCATAGCGCAGGAAACCGGGCTCTTGGCCCAACACCGTTTCGAACGCGTCCAGCAACGACCGTGCAATACGATCGCACAAGGCCGCGGCGTCCGCGACGTCAGCCGCAAAACCTGGCAACACCTGCTCGTCGGGCCACAGCGTCCGTTCCGTTTCGACGCTGAAGCCGTATTCCTGCTTGGGTTCACGGCTCTCCATCTCCGCGTCACGCATGTGGCTGGTGTAGACGGGGTGCTCGCGCATGAGAGACCAACCGCCGGCCGCTTCGCCATTGCGAACCGAGTGGTGAAAGCGATGACGCGTTTCGATCGGCAGGGCCGCGAAGCCTTCCCAACGAGCTAGGGCCTGGCGAACGCACTGCAACCGGCTTCCGGTCAACATCAGATAGCCGCTTTCCATCAGCGCCGCCTCGACGCCGCGCGCGCCGGACGCGCGATCGTCGCCCGAAACGAGCTCTTCAACATCCATCGTCACCACCTCGCGGGATCATCGCGTTACCAACCGTCACTTTGCCATATCAGCCGCTCGACGTCCGCCTATTCCACCGGGCTATGGCGATAGGGTTCGTCGCCGCTGTCGTGCCAGACACGATAACGCGGCAGGGAGTCGTGGCTTTCGAACCAGGGGAGCCGCTCCTGGTGGTGAATATGACATGCCGGCGCGAAGTCTCCGGGGTTATCCAGGGTGTTGATCAGGAACTCGACCAGGGGACCGTGTTGACCGCCATCACCTTCCCACGTCAACGGCGTCCCGCAATCGCCGCAGAAGGCGCGCCCGACGCCAGGTGAGGACTCAAAGACCTTCGGTTTACCCTTTGTGTAGGTGACCTGATCAAGCCGATAGCCGGCCAGAGCCACCACGGGCGCGCCGGTATGTTTCCGGCAACTCATGCAGTGACAGAAGATTGTCGAAAGCGGCGCGCCGTCGGCGCGGTAGCGGACGGCGCCGCACAGACAACCCCCGGTCGCCTCATCCGGAAACGTGGCCATGGTGTCTCCATTTGTCAGACAGTTCCGAGAACCACATGCTACACAAACAGCCTTGGCGGTCGAATGGCGGAATGGGCATGTCGCCTGACGCCGCCCTTTCTCGAAGAACATTGAACGGCGAAGCGACGGGATGGCGATGACTGAGACGACAGGGATTGTTCGGTTGGAACGTCTGGGCCCCTCCGATACCGGACTTGCGAAGATGGCGCTTGACCCCAAGGACTTTCAGTCCGAGCTGCCGGACCAGCACATCCATGTCTATTTCGAAGACCCGGCGCTTGGAATCGCTGTCGGCGTGTGGACGACGACCGACATGCAGGAAGCCTTCGGCCCCTATCCTGACGACGAGTTCATGTTCCTGCTGGAAGGCCGTGTCGTGATGGTGGACGGCGACGGCCACGAAACCGCGATCGAGCAAGGCGAGTCGTTTTTCCTGCGCAAGGCGATTCCGATCAGTTGGAAACAGGAGGGTTTCCTGCGCAAGTTCTTCATCACCTATTCCGACCCCAAAGCGCCGGTGCCGGAGATCGACACGGCCGACGGCGGTGTCATCGTGTTCGATCAGACAGCCCTGGAGGCTGGCCTTGTTCCGCAATCGGAATCGATCGGCGGCGGCACCCAACGGGACAACCTGGTCTTCACCAACGATACCGGCAACATGACCGTCGGCATGTGGCAGACCTCGCCCTTCGAAAGCGCGATGCAGCCTTTCTCCGTCCATGAGTTCGCACAGATCGTCGAAGGCGAGGTCACGATCACCGACGGCGATGGCAGACAGCATCACTTTGCTGCGGGCGACGTTGTCTTTGTGCCGAAGGGAACGGTTTGCCGTTGGCGAAGTGACGGCGAGCTCAAGAAATTCTACGCCATCGTGGATCCCGACGCCGGATAGCAGACGGCTCGATGAGTCCCGGCATAACCGCACTACTCGCGGAAGGAACGGCCCAGTCCGACAAGCAGTGGGTCGAGCATATAGGCAAGCGCGGTCTGTTCGCCGGTCAGGATCATGACTTCGGCCGGCATGCCGGGCATCAGCTCGACATCGCCCAAGCGCTCAAGCTCGCTCTGCCCGATCTCGACCCGCGCCTCATAATAGGCCTCGCCCGTCTGAGAATCGGTCAGCCGGTCGGCCGAAAGACCGATGACCTCGCCATGCAGGACAGGGGTCTCGCGCTGGCTTAAGCCGGAAAACCTGACCTCGGCCTTCAGGCCGATCGAGGTGTTTTCGATATCGGCAGGTTGCACCCGCGCCTTGACGATCAACACGTCGCCATCGGGCACGATGTTCATGATCGGCTCGCTTGGCTTGATCACACCGCCTACCGTGTGGGCGTTCATGCCAAGCACCGTGCCGTCTTCCGGCGCGCGAATGTCGATACGCTCGAACTGATCGGCCGCCGCCACCCGGCGCTGCTCCAGATCGAACACCTCCGCTTGGATGTCGCGCAATTCGGCGACGACCTCTTCCTGGAAACTCTTTTCGAGCTGAATGATTTGCAGTTCGGACTCACCGATCGCCGTTTCAGCGCGCGCGATGGCCGCCAGATCCTCGCCGCGTTCGCCGCGCAAGCGTTCGGACTCGCGTTCCAGCGAAAGAATGCGCGAGCGCGTCACGTAGCCTTCTTCATAGAGCGCGCGCAGACCCTGCAACTCGTCTTCGATCAGCACGATCTGTTCGTTGCTGGCGGACTGCTGCACCTCCAGGCCGCCGATTTCGTCGCGAAGCTGCTCGATACGCTGACGCAGAATCGCGGCCTCGCCGGTCAGATTGTCACGCCGGGCCTGGAACAGAAGCTCCTGGCCGGCCAGGATCGTGCCGACATCAGGATCGCTGTCACCCATGTCCAGCAGATCGCCGGGAAACGCGATCGCGTCATGGCCGTCGCGTTCGGCAAGCAGGCGTGCCTCCGTCGCCCGTGCCAGGTTGAGCTGGCTGTCGATAATCTGAAGCGAGGCCTCCGACTGCGTCGCATCGAGTCTGAGGACGACGTCGCCGCGTTCGACGTGGTCGCCGTCGCGCACCAGGATCTCATCGACGATACCGCCCTCCAGATGTTGGACGGTCCGCCAGTTGCTGTTGACCGCGATGACGCCAGGCGCGATGGCGGCACTGCTCAGTTCCGCCGTCGCCGCCCAGGTGCCCAAGCCGCCGAACATCGCCACGACGATCAGGATGCCGGTGATGGCGATCGTGCGAATCTGAACCTTGGGTTCGGACGGTGTTGCGCCGCCCTTGGCCATCAAAAGCGCCTTGCTCATGACACTGTCCGCAAGCGCCGATCGTCGGCCGGGCGGGCAAGTACCTGCTCCAGAACCTCTTCCTTGCTGCCGAAGGCCTCGATCTGGCCGTTGCGCAAGACGATCAGCTTGTCGACGGCGGCAATGGCGCCACGGCGGTGGGTCATCACGACAACGGTCTTGCCGCGTTCCTTCATGGCTTGTGTCGCCACACCCAGCGCGCGGTCACCTTCCGCGTCGAGGCTCGCGTTGGGTTCGTCCAGGACGATCAGCGGCGGTTCGTTGTATAGCGCGCGCGCCAAGGCGATCCGCTGGCGCTGACCGCCGGACAGGCTGCGTCCGCCCTCGCCGACGATTGTGTCGTAGCCATCGGGCAGACGCAGGATCATGTCGTGGACGCCAGCCAGTTGCGCTGCCGCCACGATCGCTTCCGGCGATGCATCGTCGGCGAAGCGCGCGATGTTCTCGCCGACCGTGCCGTCGAACAGATCGACGTCCTGAGGCAGATAGCCGATATGGCACCCCAGTTCTTCCGCGTCGTAGTTGGACAGCTCCGCGCCATCGAGCCGGACGCTGCCGTCATAGGGCCGCCACACGCCGACCAGCAGGCGCGCCAGGCTGGACTTGCCCGCCCCCGTCGGGCCGATCACCCCGACCACGTCGCCGGGGTCGAGGGCGAAGCTGATGCGTCTGAGCGATGGTTCCGCGCCGCCGGGCGGCACCACGACGGCCTGTTCGACCGAGACCCGACCGCGCGGTGCCGGCAGGCGCATGATGTCCCTGGGGTCCGGCCGGCCATCCATCAACCGGTGCAGCCGGCGATAGGCATGACGCGCCGATACGACCGTGCGCCAGTTGCCGATCGCCTGCTCGACCGGCTGCAGCGCACGCGCCAGGATGATCGACGCGGCGATCATGACGCCCGGCGTGATGATCTGGTCGATCGCCAGAAAGGCGCCAACGCCCAGTATCGCGATCTGGATCACCAGCCGGACGGCTTTCGAGATCGCCGCGATGGTACCGCCGCGGTCGCTCGCCTCGCCTTGCAGGATCAGCGAAGCCCTGTGTTTCCGGCGCCACCGCCGCTCCAGCGCCGGCAACATGCCCATGGCTTGAATGGCATCGGCGTTGCGCAGGCTGGACTGGGCGAAAACCGCGGCATCCGCGGCATGGCGGATGGCCTCGTCCAGCGGCGGGCGCGTCCTGAACTCATTGGCCAAGGCCAACGCCGACAAGACCAGCGCGCCGGCCACGGCGACGAAGCCCAGCAACGGGTCGAACAGGAAGATCACCGCGATGAAGACGGGGGTCCATGGCGCATCGAACAGCGCGAAGGGCGCGGGTCCGGTCAGAAACTGGCGGAGCGTATCGAGGTCGCGAAGCGCCTGTCCGCGGTCGATACGCGCCGCCGCCAGACTGCGTTCGAAGGTCGCTTGAAAAACCTGCCCGCTGAGCTGTTCGTCAAGGCGTGTTCCCACGCGCACCAGGATGCGACTGCGGACGATTTCCAGGCCGGCCATGACCGCGATCATGCCGATCGCCAGGATCGTCAGGGCGACCAATGTCGATTGGCTGCCGCTCGCCAAGACCCGGTCGTAGACCTGCAGCATGTAGAGCGGTGCGGTCAGCATCAGCAGGTTGATGAAGAAACTGAAGAAACCGATGAGGCCAAGCGACCGGCGCATACGGCGCACGGTCATCTCCAGCAGACTAGGGTCGTTCTCCATACGGCTTCTCTCGTCTTTATCGAGTCGATGACGGACCCCCGCGCGCCATCGGTCATTCTTGTTGTTGGGAAGGAACCTTGTTCAAGCAAAAGGACGCGCAGGCGTCCTGGACGGCGGCGCCCACGACCATCGGCACGGAGCTACAGGAACCGGCCCTCGGGACTTCGGCCGGTCGGCGGGACATCGCCATAAGCGGCGGCAGGTGGGTCAGCGATCAGACGTTCAGCCTGACGACAATCCGGTACGATCAACATGACGGTGACTGTTCCAAAGCAGTATGTCCCAAACATGACGCGGCACGGGGTTCGTCAGCGCGTGTCTGAAGACACAACGCGCCGATCCGGCACCCCGTCAACGCTCCTACGGCGCGTTTTCGGCAACCCTACGCGGAAAAAGTGTTAACGCGCGCTCTATCGCTCGCGCCGGAGGCCGTACGGAAGGTTTCCGCGCCGTGCGTCACCAAGCGGGAAGGTGTGGCCGCTCTGGCCTGGCTGCCGCTCAGTTCAACGACTGCTGTTTGGCCAAAAGGTCCTGCTCCAGCCCGGCCGCCTCGGTGCAATCAATCCGCGAGAGCGGACGAACGGAAAAGGCGGACAACACGGCTGCCTTGTTGTGGACGTAAAGCAGCGCGTCCTTCGCCTCCTGATGCACCGCATCAAGCCCACCCGCCGGAAATCCCATGATCAGAAATCCGCGCACGGGGTCGTAACCGCCATTCTCGTAGATCGGGCCCAACACATAGGTATTGGCCTCGTCCCATTCATAGATGTGCCCGAGCACCAGATGTTCGGTGCCTTCGATGCGATCAAGCTTCAACCACATCCTGTCGTGCGTCACGGTGGCGCTGTCGGGATCACCGGCATTCTTCAGCAGGGTCGATGGCGCGTAGTCGTCTGAAACCCAGCAGCCGACCATGTCGTCAAGCGGGTTGTCGCCTGCCTTCGCCGAGGTCGCGCAAAGTACGAGTCCAAAGCCGACGAACACGAAGACGGACAGGATGCGATGCGCATGTGATATTGCCCGCGCAAGCAGCATGCCGTTCGACGTGCGCATCCTATTCTTCCCTCGATGCGACAAAGATCAGGATCAAGAGCATCATGACCGCGAAGCGAAAGGCGGACTGCAGTCCCGACCATTGCTCGCTCTGCCACATCAGGAACCATTCGGCGCCGATGACGATAAAGCCCGTGAACCAGAGCAGGATCCCGATGCCCAAGCCTAAGATGGCGAGTGACTTGGCCTTATGAAAATCCTCAGCGCTTGCCCTGATGTTCAGGGCAAGCCTCGCCGCGCCGGCCAGGCACAGGAACGTCAACACGAACTCCACCACCACGATGAACCAGAATACGAACCCATGAACGGCAGGGCTCGTTATGGCGCGCCAACTGGATGGACTGTCTGGATAGATCGTGTCCATGCTGAAGATGTGCTTGATGTACTCAAGATTGGCCGACGGGTCCTCGATGTTGGAAATGCCGACAAACAGGAAGAACAGGCCGACACTGGCGACCAACAGGCTCTTGATGAGACGTAACATGGCTTGAGTCGAGATCGGCATTTCATCACCTATGTTGATCAAGGATTACCGAATGACCCTCGTCGCAGGTCTACCAAGATTCCGCGCACGAGACTGTCAGCAAAGCTGCGGCCGATGAGATTGGGACGGCGGAATCGCACGTTTAGCGCCAGCGTTCAGTTCAGCGACTTCTGTTTGGCCAGGAGATCCTGTTCCATCCTTGCCGCTTCCGTGCAGTCAACGCGTGAGAGCGAGCGTACGGAGAAGGCTGATACCGAGGCGGCCTTGTTGTGGACATATAGCAGCCCATCCGCCGACACCTGATGCACGGCATCGAGACCGCCTTCCGGGAATCCCATGACCAGGAAACCGCGCACGGGATCGTATCCGCCGTTCTCGTAGGTCGGTCCCAGCACATAGGTCCCGGCTTTGTCCCACTCGTAGATGTGCCCGAGGACCACGTGTTCCGTATCGTCGATCCGCTCGAATTTGAGCCACATCTTCTCGCGAACAACCGACGCGCTATCCGGGTCGTCCGCCTTCTTCAGCAGGCTCGTCGGGACGTAGTCGTCCGACACCCAGCATCCCACCATAGCGTCGAGCGGGTTGTCGGCAGCTTGGGCAAAGGCAACATGGAACACCACGGCGATCGCAGCAGCCGCGACAGGAGACGGCACGGGGAACATCCGGGTCACTCGGCGACCGGCACGTTCGGAACGACGAACGACTTAACATGATCGGTGTACCCGTCGTTGGCATCTTCCCCGACAATCGGCGTCGTGCCGCGATAGCCCAGGCGCGGAACTCCCTTGTTGCCGATCGTGAAGACATTGGCCGGCTCCACGCCGACGGCAATGAAGGCGTCGGCGACGACTGCGGAATCGACATAGCCATAGGTCGGCACAATTCCAAAGCGTGATTTCGCTTCATCGACGAAAGAAATGAACAGGTCCGTACCGTGCTTGCCCATCCACTCGGCCATCGCGGTGCCGCGATCTTCCGCATCGACAACCGACGAATCGCCATCGCGTAGCAGGAGAAGGGTGTCGGCGGACTCGGTCGGGAACCCGTTGTCATGGAGCCAGTTCATCGTCGCCTCGCACATGCTCTCGCCGTTGACCGATATCTGCCGCGGCCGGCCGGCCATGTAGACGATCGCATAACCACGGCGATGATAGATGTTCAGCATCAAAGCGGCATCGTCGCGCGGAAAGGTGATGCCTTCATCCAAGAAGGCGCCGTTGGTTGGGCCGTAGTCGTAGAGCACGTACCTTCCCAAGACCCCGTCGATATCGGCAACGACGGCCGACCGACCGTTCAGCTTTTCCGCGTCCGCATCGGAGATCGTGCGGCAGTAGTCACCCGCTTCGGCCGATGCCGAAGCCATCATGGCCATGGTCAGGCAAAGACCCGTGCCCAACCGTGATATCGCCTTACCAAACGCATACCGCATGGCCTCAACCTTTCTCCATGTGACTTGCTTAAGGAACGATCCGGAAGTTCTGGATCATCCCCGTCTCCTCGTGGGCGAGGAAATGGCAGTGGAAGACGGTCTTTCCGGTCAGGTTCTCGGGGAACCGCACCCACAGCCGCAACATGCCCTTCGGCGGGATGATCATCGTGTCGCGCCACATATCAGGATGATCGATGTGGTGCATCGCGGCGATGCGGGCGGCGGCAAGCTTCCGGTCCGCCTCATCCTTCAGCAAATCGTCGCGAACCTGCAGCGCGGAGTAAGTCTCCTTTACCTGGTACGGTGTCACATGCAGGTGGAAGGGATGCGTGCCCGCCGACGGATTGGTGATAACCCACTCTTCCGCCGTCCCTGCCTTGACGTCGAACCAGGTGTCGTCCGGCCGATATTCACGATCGTTGATCCTGAACTGGGGATAGGGGATCCGGCACGTGTCGGTCACGACATCGAATATCAAGTGCCGCTGCTTGGTGATCTCCTCAGGCGTGATGGACTTGTCCGCGGCAATGCCCGGCGTGAAGGTCATGTCCTCGATCGACGCCTGCCCTGTCGCTTCTTCGTCCGTCACCCGGATGGTGGCAAGCATCTGATCCTTCGGCCCGGTGCCGAAGAACTGGATCGTCTCGCAATGATCGCTCCAGATTTCGTAGATGCCGGCTTCCGGCAACTGAACCAGAATGTCGTGCCGCTCACCGCCGCCGGTAACCATGGACATCCGCTTCACCGGTTTCTCATAGGCAATGCCGTCGGAGGCGACGATCCAGAAAGGATGGTTGACGTCGTCGGTCTGCGGCGCGCCCTTTGACGGGTCGTCTTGTTTGACGATCCGGAAACCGCAGAGGTTCTCGATGGTCGCGGTCAGGTGCCGCAACAGCACGACCTCGTTGCGCTTGATCGTGTATTCCGGCCGATAGCGCCCGGTCACCAGGAACGTGAAGGCATCGGATTCGTTCTGGTTGGGAAGGAACCGGGCGATCGTCGCGACGCCCGGCGTGTCACCCTCAGGCGCCTTGTCGGGATAGTAGTGTGGATCGTGCGTTGCGATCGGGATTTCGGTGGTAATGCCGTAGGACTTGATCTCCTCGTCGTATCTGCCGCGGACCAGGATCAAACCCGCCATGCCGCTCCAGGCTTGGATGGCGACGGCGTTGTGACGGTGCGGATGGTACCAGAACGTACCGGACGGATGATCGTCATCGAGGGTGAACGTATAGGTCTTTTCCTCGCCCGGTTTTATGGTGATGTAGTCGGCATCCTTCTCCAGCGTGCCTTCCGGTTCGAAGAGGTGCGGTGTGACCTGCAGCCCGTGGACATGCAGGTTGGTCCAGTTGAAGTTCTTGGGAATGTTGACCTCGTCAACGACGAAGTCCTTCATCTCGGTCTGCGCCGTGCAGGTGTTGGTCATGGAGTAACCGAGCGGGTCGAGCTTGTTGAGCGACGTCGCTTCGGTCAGATCCCGGTTGATCAGGAACAGCCAATCTTCCGGCTTCGGCGCGATCGGGCCGATATCGGCGTACTCGCCCTCCTCGAAGAGCTGGTTGACGATCTTCACACGGAACGTCTGCCCGGGGACCACCTCCAAGACCGGTCCGAGAAAGTTCTCGTCGACCACGCCATCTTTCGCCCAGGTCCGGCTCTTGTATGTGAACTTTCCCGACACCGTCCGCATCGCATCCTGGTGGGGATAGGTGAAGATGTTCCTGACGACCTCGCCGTCCTTGCCGATCACATACTCGAGCTCAAGAGGATAGGTCCCGTACTTCGCCACAAGCGTGTAGTCCGGCTCTTCGGTTTCGACGGCCTCGCCCTGCAGCGCTTCCTCGCTTGTGGTCGACTCATCATCCGTCTGTGCCCAGGCCACTGCGGGGGTGGCCAGAAGAACCAGCGAGCCAAGGAAGGACCGCCGGCTGAGTGCCGTCGAGCTGAACAAGCAGTCAGCACGTCCGGTTCGCGCGAACACAGATCCAAGGTTTAGAAGTTTTGTCCCGATCATCCCCAATCCCCAACAATACTGTTCTCTATATGCGCAAGTAATGGCGCAGTACGCAATCAAAAGTAGCAAAAAAGAGACATCGGTCACACCTCACCACGCCTCTGGCTCGTGCACGCGAGGGCTCCATGCCTGCAATCATGACGCAAACTTCATGACATAAACCAATAGAGTTTGATTTAGCAAAGTAGGGTAGACAGGTCTTCTTACTCTACATATACTAAGAAACTAAAGCTTTCGATTGGTTACGCAGCTCAGTCGGAAATCTATGCATTTTTGTTACGTGTTGTTCTATTTGTCACTTGGTCGTCGCAAATGCGGCCGTCAGGGTTCTCTTTGACAACGACGCGCCGTGAGTTTCTGACGACGACCATCGGCGGTTTGGCTCTCACCGTGACGATGTTGACGCCGCGCCGTGCCACCGACGCGGCGGTGATGGCGCCGGGACCCGGTTGGGAGAACGGTCCCGGCCAGGCGCGCTATCGCATCGACGGCATGACCAAGGTCACGGGCCAGAAGATCTACGCCCGCGACTTCCGCGCGAAAGACATGGAAGGCTGGCCGGACGAAGAGGATGTCGTCCTGGTCTTGCGCACACCCTTGGCCAATCGCAAGCTTCGTGGCGTCGATTTGAGCCGACTCGCTGAGGACCTGCAGCCGAAGAAGACCATTACCGCCGATGACCTGACGCGCGACCATGTCACCATCGCCGAGGTCGATTACCCGGCCGGCGACTATCTGTTTCCACCCGGTGACGAACCCGATTATCTCGGCCAGGCGGTCGCTCTTCTCTACTACAACGATTACTTCACGATGGACCGGGCGCGCCGCGAAATCCGGTCGAAGGTGTTGCAGGGGCTGAACTTCGGCGAAGAGCTGCCGACGCGCCCCGAAAGCTACTTCGAACCGGAAACCAGCATCATTCATGTCCGGAAACCGGATAACGACGAGTTGTTCTCCCAGGTCGGCGGCGGGCCAGTTCGTCCACAGGAGCTGAAGACCGAGCGAGACAAGCGAGCGATGGGTTGGGTCGACAAGATCCGCGACAAGCTATCGAACCCAGAGCAAGAGAATTGGACTGTCTTGAGCCAGACCTACGAGACCCAGGTCGTCGATCCGATGTTCATGGAGCCGGAGTCCGGTTTGGCCTGGCTGGACCGCAGCGACGGCACTTTGCACCTGATGATCGGCACCCAGTCGCCGAGCTACGACGCGACGGCCGCGCTGGAGATCTTCGCCGATCCCATGTGTGACCTCGGCGTCAAGAAGGTGAACTTCATTGCGGCCTATCCCGGCGGCGGTTTCGGCGGCCGCGACACATCGATCCTGTGCCTGCTGCTGGCCATCGCGGCGGCCTATTCGGATCGCCCGATACGCATCGTCAACGACCGCTTCCAGCAGTTTCAATCCGGCATCAAGCGCCACGCGTCGCGGTGCGATGTCACGCTCGCGATCGACAAGGATGGTAAGTTTCAGGCGCTGCGCCACTACATCTATCTCAACGGCGGCGGGCGGCGGAACGTCAGCGGTTACGTCGCCCAGGTCTCGGGTATCAACAGCACCGGACCCTATGCCTTTCCGCTTGTCGATGTCTGGTCGCGCGCCCTGCGCACGCGGTCGGTCACCGCCGGATCGGTACGCGGTTTCGGCGCCATCCAAAGCGAATTCGCGATCGAGACGATGGTCGATGAACTGGCAGTCCATCTCGGCGTCGACCCCATCCAATTGCGCAAGACGAATGTCCTGTTGGAAGGCGAAACGATCAACACCGGCGCACCGGTCGCACCGCCGGGCCTGGTCGAGTTGTGCGATCTGGCGGGTGCGCATCGTCTGTGGCAGGAGCGCGAGAAGCGCCAGACCGCATCAGCCGGCACCGATGTCGCCTATGGCGTCGGTTTCGCGATGGCGATGAAGAACTACGGTACCGGTGCCGACGCGGCGCTTGACGAGGTCGCCATCGATCGCGACGGCAAGATCACGGTCACGACCAACGTGATTGACATGGGTACCGGCACCGCGACGACCTTGGCGATTTCGACCGCCGGCCATCTTGGCGCCAACGCAACGCAGGTGCGGACGGGGTTCCTTGCCCCGTTCGCTGCGCTCAAGCTGGAAGAAGGTTTCAAGAAACAGCCCGACAACCCACGCTGGACGCCACTCATCTTCGAATCGACCAAAGCCGCGTCGACATCGTCAAAGTGGGTGCACGGCGTCGAGCAGGCCTGCGCCGTGTTGCTCGCCACCGGTCTGCTGCCGGCCGCCCGTGAGGTATGGGGCGCCGCCGATGACGTCAACGTCGACGACATCAGCTGGGTTGACGGCTCGCTGTCGGCTTCAGGGCGCGAACCGATCCCGCTTGCCGCACTCGCCCAGCATGCGCATGACAACGGCCATGTCGTGTCGGCCATGATCCACGCCTTCTACAGCGGCGATTGGGTCGAGGCCGACTATACCGTCGGCGGCGAGACCTTCCGCTGGCCGATCGACGCGCTCTCCGTGCTGCGCGGCGGCCAGACCGAGCGTGACCTGATCGACCGCAAGAACCCGAAGCTCTTCACCGTCGAGAGCATCTGGGAAGGCAACGGCCAGAACTTCGGCGTCACCGCGTGCCTGGCGTCGGTCAACGTCGACCGCCGGACCGGCGAAGCCCGGCTTGACGAAGCCGTGCACTACAATGCCCCCGGCAAGGTCCTGCAACAGGATCTGCTGGAAGGTCAGTTCGAGGGCAGCTTCGCCATGGGCGTCGGCCAAGCCTTGCTGGAACACCTCCCGGCTTTCGAGGGCGGTGCCGGCGACGGCCTGTGGAATCTGAATCGCTATCACGTGCCCTTGTCGGGCGATGTCGCGCTCGGCAAGGTCGAGATGGTGACCCTGCCGCCGGAATCCGACGACGCGCCGGCCCGCGGCATCGCCGAGGTCGCCATGGTGGCGGTCGCGCCGGCCATCGCCAACGCTGTCTCTCACGCCACCGGCGTCCGTTTCCGCAAACTGCCGCTGACGGCAGAGACCATCCGTGCCGCCTGGAGGGGATGATGGCGACGATCGATCTGGACTTCACGCTGAACGGCGAGCGCATCACCCGCTCCGGCATCGATGCCGACATGATGCTGGTCGACTTTCTGCGTGAAGAGATCGGCCTGACCGGCACCAAGTTCTGTTGCGGCATCGCGGTTTGCC
>JANQGO010000425.1 GCA_028277285.1 Alphaproteobacteria bacterium
CGCGTCGGTTACGCATCGCCACGATCTAGCCGCCCGGATCTCCCTCTCCCCTGGAGGGAGAGGGCCGGGGTGAGGGGGTGCGCGCCCGGGCGCGCATGATTGGCAGGCAGTGCCGGTTCATCCGCCGCTACCCCTCACCCAGCTTCGGCTAGGGCGCGGCGCGCCCAAGCCTTCGCGTCCCTCTCCCTCAAGGGGCGAGGGAGAGAGTAGCGGACGTTGGCAACGACTTTGCCGCACGATGCTTCAACTCTTCGGTTGGTTGCCGGCGGCCGCGATGGTGCGGGCCAACAGCTTGATCTCGCTGCGGATTTCATCGGCAAGCTGGTTGCGGCTGGCGACTGTCTCTTCGAGCAGGCGGCTCATCAGGACGTCCATGTTGCGCAGGTGGGCGCGGCTGGCCTCGTCGAGCGCGCCGGTCTGCTGGCTGACATTGGACAGCCGCTCGAGCACCGGCTTCATGTCGATCTGGCCCTCGACCAGCTTCACCATCAACGCCTGCTCGCTGCGCATTTGATCGGAGAGCGTCGCCAACTGGTCGGAGAGCGCGGCAAGGTTCTGGTCGGCGGCGTGGCGGCTTTCCTCGCCACGGGTCAAGGTGCGCTGCAGGCGGTCCAGGCTGTCGGCGGTCTGTTCCAACAGCGCGCTGACATAGGCCGGCACCGATTGATCGGTCTCGACCAAAGCGGCGCCAGATTGCAGGCGGGTGATCGAGCTCAGCCACTCTTCCAGTTCGTTGTAGAACCGGTTCTGCGCCTGGTTGGCCTGGAGGTCGAGGAAGCCCAAAACCAGCGAGCCGGCCAGGCCGAACAGCGAGGAACTGAACGCGGTACCCATGCCCGAGAGCGGCGCGGCCAAACCCTCCTGCAAATCGCCGAACAGGTTGGCGACATCACCGCCTTCGGCGATCGACAGGCCGCCGACCACGTCGCCGACCGCGCCGATGGTTTGCAGGAGACCCCAGAACGTGCCGAGCAGGCCAAGGAAGATCAGAAGCGCGATCAGATAACGCGACAGCTCGCGCGATTCATCCAAACGCGAGCCGATGCTGTCCAGGATCGAACGCATGGAGAGCGTCGACAGGCTGACCCGGCTCTGGCTTTCGCCCAGCATGGTCGCCATCGGCGAGACCAGGCGCGGCGGCTGTCTTGTCGAGAGACCGGGCCGGTTGGTGCGGTAACCCTCGATCCACTCGACCTCCGGCGACAGCATCTGAACCTGGCGGAAGATATAGATGATGCCGAGCACCATGACGCCCAGGATCAGGCCGTTCAGCGCCGGGTTGGCCTGAAACGCGTCGAGGAATGAACCGAGCAGCAAGAAAACGATGGCGGCGACCAGCACCAGGAAGATCGCCATGCGCAGCAGGTATTGGGTCGGACGGGTCATCGCCGGCGCGGGCGGTCAGGCAGGTGTGGCTGAATGGCGAAACCGCATGGTACGGGCGCGTGTCTCAACGCTCGACCAGGACAATGTCGATGCGGTCAAGCGGACCGGTCTCCGCGTTGTCGCCAAGCGCGCGCACGTCGATACGCGTGCTGCGCACGCCGTTGTCGATCAGGAACTTCCTGACCTCCAACGCGCGGGACAGGGCGAGCCGGCGCGCCATGCTGGAGGTGCCGTCCTGGGCCGAGGCGTAGGCGCGCAGTTGGATACGCTGGTTTTCATCCGAGGCGAGGTCGCCGGCCAGCGCGGTCAACGCCGCCTTGTCGTTTTCGCTGAGCGCCTCTTCGCCCGGCTGGAACAGAAGTTGAAGCGCTTCGTCGACGGGCTCCTCGGTTTCGCTCGGCACGGCGGCGACCACGGTCTCCTCGACCGTTGTCTCAGGCTCCGGCACGACGACCTCGTCGGCCTGTTCGGCCTCGCTCAACATCTCTTCGATCTCGGCGAAGGGATCGCTGTCATCGCCACCCAGATCGCCCGCAGCGCTGTCGGTTGTCGTGGCCGCCGCGACCAACTCCACCGGTTCGGTTTCCTGGACGACCGTTTCCTCAACAACAGTCTCTTCGACCATGGGTTCCTCCACCATGGTCTCCTCGACAACCGTTTCCTCGACGGCGGTGGCGGTCGTTTCGACGGTCTCGGTGACGGTGGTCTGAACGACCTCCGGCGCTAGCGCGCCATCGGGATCGGGCGAAACCTCCGGCAACGGCGGTGTCTCGGCGCTTGCCGACGGCATGGCGAAGGTATCGCTGCCGCTCGCCGGGGCGACCAGGTTGGGCGCGTAGCCGTCGCTGGGCGCGATCAACAGCACGCTGCCCTGGTTGGCCGACACCGCCGGCTCATCCAGCGTCGGATAGGGGCTGGCCGGCGCCGGCGCGAGACTGTCCAGCACGCCCAGATTGACCTCGACCGCCGGTTTGGTCGTTTCGCCGACGATCACCGTTTCCTGCGCCTGGGCAGAGGCCGGCAGCGCGATGGCGAGCGCCAAACCGGCTGTTTTCAGCGGTGTTCCCAGTCGGTGAGGAAAAAGGGTCATGTTCAAGGCATCGCTCGGCTGCGTGATCGCCAGTTTTGGCGGCCATTCGGATCGTCCGCACCATAGACCATCGTCTTGCCTGCGAACAACAACGGCACGGTTACAGCCGATTGGGGCGGCAATACGTCAGTGGCCGGCCAGAACCTTGTGCAGAACGCCGTGAAGGCGGGGGTTGGCGGCCAGAACGTCGCCGCGTTCCATATCAAGGTCGCGACCGTCGATGCCGGTCACGTAACCGCCGGCCTCGCGGACCAGAACGGCGCCGGCGGCGATGTCCCAGGGGAAGAGCTTCTCTTCCCAGAAGCCGTCCAGGCGGCCTGCGGCGACATAGGCGAGATCGAGCGCAGCGACGCCTAGGCGCCGGACGTCGCGCGTATGGGTCATGACGCGGCTGACCTGGGTCAGGAAACGGTCGACCGCCTCCTTGTCGTCGTCGGCCGCGCGGCCGTGGCCGATCAGGGATTCGGCGACTTTGTCCCTGTTTGTCACCCTGAGGCGGCGGTGATTGACATAGGCGCCCTGACCTTTTTCGGCCCAGAACGTCTCGTCGCGCAGCGGGTCGAAGACGACGCCGGCGACGAGTTCGCCGTGCTGTTCGGCAGCGATGGAAATGCAGAAATGCGGCACCGCATGCAGAAAGTTGAGCGTGCCGTCCAACGGATCGACGATCCAGCGGCCCTCTTCGGCACTGCCGCTGGCACCGCTCTCTTCCATCAGAAAGCCGAACTTGGGCCTGGCGCGCGCCAGTTCTTCCTTCAGCGTACGTTCGGCGCGCAAGTCGGCAGCACTGACGAAATCGTTCGGTCCCTTGCGGCTGACCTGAAGGTGCTCGACCTCATTGAAGTCCCGCAACAGGGCACGGGCGGCCTTATCGGCGGCCGCGGCCATGACCGTGATGAGAGGGGACCGGCGCGCCATGGGTTAGCTTTTTGTCCGCTTGCGCGGAGCCTGAGCCAGCCCGCTCCCCCTCCTCCGGGGCAAAACGCCGAGAGGCGTTTTCGCCGAGGCCACCCCGAGGATGCTGCCATGGGTGGCCGGGAGGGGGAGTGGGCTGGTGGTGCCAAGCAACATCATCAGTCCTTCGCGCGTTCGCGGTAGGTCGAATCGACGGTGCTGACCACGATGCGGGTGCCGGCCTCGACATGGGGCGGCACCATGACGCGCAGACCGTTCTCGAGCGTCGCTGGTTTGTAAGACGACGCGGCGGTCTGGCCCTTGACCACCGCTTCGGTCTCGGTGATCGCGAGCGTCACGGTTTCCGGCAGCTCGATGCTGATCGGCTCGTCCTCATAAGACAGCACGGTCACCATCATGCCGTCCTGCAGATAAGCGGCCTGATCGCCCAGCATGTCGCCGTTGATGGTGATCTGCTCGTAGGTTTCCGTATCCATGAAGGTATAGAGGTCGCCGTCGGCATAGAGATATTGGTAGGGCTTGTCATAGAGGCGCACGCGCTCGACCGATTCCGACGAGCGGAAACGCTCGTTCAGCTTGGTGCCGTCGCGGATATCCTTAAGCTCAACCTGGAGGTAGGCGCCGCCCTTGCCGGGCTGGGTATGCTGGATCTTGGTCGCGACCAGCAGGCGGCCTTTGTGTTCGATCACGTTGCCTGGACGGATCGCGTTGCCGTCGATCTTCATCACTTGACCTATCGGGATGGGTTGGTTGCGGGCGCGGAAGCTATCAGTGGTCCCGGTACTTGGCAATCGCGGCGTCGAACGCCGCGATGGCGGTGGCGGGACCGTCCGCGTGATCCCAGACGGCGCCGCTGAGCGCCAGAAAGTCGGCGCCGGCTTCGGCCATCGCCTGGGCGTCCTCAAGCGAAGCGACACCTTCGGCGACGCTGGGCAGGACAACCATCTGGTTCCACCAGCCGATGATCTCGGCAGCAGCCGGACCGGCCGGCCCGAAGCTCACATAGTCGGCCTCTAGATCACCCGCGACCAGGGCGTGATGGCGCGACAGGCCGCAGCCCGCGCCCAGGATGGTGTCCGCCGGCAGAGCGTCACGGATGCCGTCGAGCGGTTGCGTCATGTGCACGCCGTCAGCCCCCGTCGCAGCGACACGATGCGGGCTGTCGGTCAACAACAGCGCGACGTCGTGGGAGCGGCATACTGGCACCAGGGCTGCGGCGGCGCGTTTGACCGTATCGTCATCGCCGTCGACCTCCAGACGCAAGCACGCGACATCGCCGGCATCGAAGACACCGCCGAGCGAGGCGGCGAAGTCGGTCGGCTCAAACGCCGTGGGCGTGACCAGGTAGAGCCGGCAGGGCTCGGCGGCGGGCATGCCGTTAGATCAGGTCAGCCCTTGCCCTGATAGATCTTGATGATGCGGTCGAGCATGGCGAGCGCATCCTCGCGCGGACGCTGGAAGGTGTTGCGCCCGATGATCGAGCCGGTGCCGCCGCCTTTGTAGATCTCCGAGATCTCGCTGAAGACACCGTCCAGGTCCTTGGCCGCACCGCCGGAGAAGACGACCAGGCGCCGGCCGTTGAAGGCCGACTGCATGACGTGGGCGATGCGCGCGTGGAGCGTGGAGATGTCGATCTTCTCGGACTCGTAGACCTTGCGCGCTTCGTCCTGCTCGATGTGGTCTGTCGGCGGCTTGACCTTGATGATATTGGCGCCGATCTGAGCGGCAAGCTGGGCGGCATAGGCGGTGATGTCGATCGCCGTTTCGCCCTGCTTGGAAAGATTACCGCCGCGCGGATAGGACCACACGACCGTGGCGATGCCGTAGGACTTCGCCTCCAGCGACATCTCGCGGATTTCCTCGACCATCTCGAACTGCTGGTCGGAGCCCGGATACATGGTGAAGCCGATGGCCGAGCAGCCGAGCCTGAGCGCGTCCTCGACCGATGCGGTGACCGCTTGATCCTTTAATGTCGCCAGGCTGTTGGAGTTGTTGGCCTTCAGAATGGTCGGGATCGCGCCGGCAAAGGTATCGGCGCCGGCTTCCAGAAAACCGAGCGGCGCGGCATAGGCGTTGAGCCCGGCATCGATGGCGAGCTGATAGTGGTAGTGGGGATCATAGGCTGGCGGATTCTTGGCGAAGCTGCGCGCCGGTCCATGCTCCCAGCCCTGGTCGACGGGCAGGATCACCACGTGGCCCGAACCGCCGAGGCGGCCATGCATCAGAATACGCGCCAGGTTCGCCTTCACGCCCGGCGTTTCGCCCTCGTAATAGGAAAGGATCTGCTTGACGCGACGCGTAATTTTCATGGTTTCCGTCCCCGATTATCACCGTTCTGGCGCTCGCTGCTGGATAGCCCACGGCACCCGGCAATGCAACGGGACTCAGGCGCCAATCAGGTCTTTCAGAGCGGCCTGGGGATCGTTCGTTTCGGCCAGATCGATCGCCGCAGGACGTGACCGGTGGAGCGTGCCGCCGACCTGGGTAGCCATGTCGTCGATCTTGCCGAGCATGGCCTTGTCGCCGCTCATGTGAAGCTGCCGCCAGCCCGTGCGGATGGCAGCCATGGCAAAGCCCGGGTCTTCGCCACAGTCAATGCGAACCTCTAACCCACCATCGCGCGCCGGCGCTGTCATCGCCCAAAGGTAGGCGACCCCCGCATAGGCCTGGGCGCCGGGCGGCGTCAGCACAAGCGGGCGGGCGGGACCGGCGACCTCAACGACAAGGCGCACATGCTCCGCCGTGTGCACGACGACAGCTGGTCGGGATTCGACAGCCATAATTAAAAAACAAATACCTTTACAAAAAGAAGGGGATTGTCATCATGAACCGTGAGCGTGATGCCTCCAAACCCGGCACACCAGAGTGCCGGGTTTGGAGGCAGAATTACACTCGATCCATGGAATTGCTGATCCTTGGACTCCGACATTGTTCATGGAAGTTCGGACTCCAAGGATAAGCAAGAGGAGGGACCTGTCATGACACTGCCCGTTCGTCATCGCTATGTGCCGTACATCGAGGCGGTCAAGGCCGATAACATCGTGGTCGACGGCGGCGCCAACGATCGCACCGTGTTGTCGCTGTCGCACTGGCCCAAGAGCGGCACGCCGAAACCGTTGAAAGCCGACACGTCGGTCGAGATCGTGTTTCGTTATCTCGACGATGCGTCATTCCACCAGGCGGTCGAGGTCGTCACCAACGACCATTTTGACGAGGACGGGTTGATCGCGCTCTTTGTCATGGTCGACCCGGAAACCGCGCTTGCCCATCGGGACCTCCTGTGTGACGCGTCCCACGCCGGCGACTTCGCGACCTATCGCTCGCGGCAGGCGGCGCGGATCGCGTTCACGTTCTCAGCGCTGGCCAATCAAGAGACATCGACCCTGCCGGCGGACGCGTTCCCGGACGACTACATGGCACGCTGTGGCGAGCTCTACACCCGTCTTATCCCGATGGTCGGAGATGTCGCGGCCAACACCGATGACTACCACAAGCTCTGGCAGGCCGAGGAGGCACTGCTGGACGATTGCGAGGCCGGGATCGAGAGCGGCGAGATCAAGCTGGAGGAACACATAGACGCAGACCTTGTGGTCGTGCGGATACCCTCAAACTGGCGCGAACGTCCGGCCCATGAGTTCACCCAGAACCGCAACGTGTTGTGCCACCCGATGGCGATCAACAACCGCACACCCTGCAACCGGGTCATCACCATATCCGGCCGGCGACTGTGGTTCGGCTATCGCTACGAGAGCTGGGTGCAGATGGTGAACGATCCCCCGCCCGCGCGCCGCGATCTGAAACCGCTGGCGGAGACGTTGACCGCGATGGAGAGCGACGGCGCGACATGGCAGTTCGATGGCGTCGAACAGATCAAGCCGGCACTGCACATGACCAACGCGGACAAAAGCACCATTGATCCCGATCAGTTCGTGACGTTGGTGGCGGACGCACTGACAACGGGCGCGCCCGCCTGGGACCCCTACGACTAAGGCGCGAGCACGTCGGAACATTGCAGATTCCATGAAGACTGCCGCTATCAGCGCCGGTAAGCGTCGACTCAGTCTGGTCGCGGTCGTCTCGTCGATGGCGGTGACGAGTTTGATCTACGGTTTCAGCTATCCGCTGCTGGCCTTGATTCTCGAGCGACAGGGCGTCGACGACACAATGATCGGCTTGAACACGGCGGCGCAGGGGCTTGCGGTCTTCGCCGTGGCGCCGATCGCTTCGCGGGTCATCGCCATGTTCGGTCCGGCCCGACTGATGCTGCTCTCCGTCGCCTTGAGCCTGGCGCTGTTTCTGCTGCTGCCGGTCTTCCCAAACGTCTACGCCTGGTTCCTGGTCCGCTTTCTGCTGGGTTCGGCCAATGCGTTCTTGTGGATCGCCGGCGAGGTCTGGGTCAATGAAATCGCCGAGGAACGCTCGCGCGGCCGCATTGTCGGTCTCTATAGTGCCGCGCTGGCCGGCGGCTTTGCGCTGGGTCCGCTCGTGCTGGCGCAATCGGGTAGCGAGGGATGGCTGCCGTTCCTTCTGGCCGCGGCGCTGATCGCCGTCTCCGCGATACCCCTGTTGTTCGCGCAATCGGTCGCGCCGGTCATGCACGGCAAGACGTCCGCGCGCCTCCTGATGTTCCTGCTGCTGGCGCCGGCGGCGATGCTGGCAAATTTCACCGCCGCCGCCGTCGACAGCGTCCTGATCACCTTCCTGCCGCTCTACGCCATTGATCAGGGTCTGATGGAGGATCTCGCGCTTTACCTGATCGTCGCCATGGGTGTCGGCGGCATCGCCTGCCAAGTACCGATCGGCTGGCTGGCCGATCACATGGACCGCCGCTTCTTGCTGGCGGCAAGCGTCTTCATCGTCGCGGTCGTTTTTGCCGCGCTGCCGCTCCTGGTCGCCTCGACACCGTGGAACTGGCTTTTCATGTTTGTCGTCGGCGGCATCCTCGGCAGCTTCTACACACTGGGTCTGGTGTTGTTGGGAGAGCAGTTTCGTGGCGGCGATTTGGCAGCATCCACCGCCGTCTTCAGTTCCATGTGGGGGATCGGCAGCATCGTCGGCCCGCCGGTCGCCGGCGGTGTCATGGATCTCCTGCCGCCCCACGGCCTGCCGATCGCGGTTGTCGGCCTGCTTCTGATCTACCTGCCGTTTCCCATCGTCGCCTATCTGAAACGCCGGAAGGCCGCTGGCGAGAGCGACGAGACCTAGATCGCACCCTCGTCCGGCACGATCGTCAATGCCTTCAGCGGCCGCGCACGCCGGGCCGTCACGCCTGGTTCAACGCGGCGACGCCGGGCAATTCCTTGCCCTCCAGCCATTCCAGGAACGCGCCGCCGGCGGTCGAGACGTAGCTGAAGTCCTCGAGCACGCCGGCATGCGCCAAAGCGGCGACCGTATCGCCGCCGCCGGCGACGGAGAGCAGCTTGCCGGCCCGTGTCAGTTCGGCGGCGGCCTGAGCGACGCGGTTGGTGCCGTGGTCGAAACCTTCCAGCTCGAAGGCGCCCATCGGACCGTTCCAGACGAGGGTGTGGCAGTCCGCCAGCCGGCACGCCAGGACGTCCGCGCTCTTTGGGCCGATGTCGAGAATCATGGCGTCGCCGGTCACGGCGTCGACACCGACGACGGTCGACGGTGCGCCGGATTCGAACGACGTCGCGGTGACGGCGTCGTTCGGCAGGGCGATCTCACAGCCCGCGTCCTTGGCGCGTGCCAGAACGTCGCGGGCGGTGTCGGCCATGTCGCGTTCGCACAGCGAGGCGCCGACCTCGACGCCTTGTGCGAACAGAAACGTGTTCGCCATGCCGCCGCCGATGGCGAGCAGATCCACCCGGCCGACCAGGTTGGCCAGCAGGTCCAGCTTGGTCGAGACCTTGGCGCCGCCGACGACGGCGGCCACCGGGTGCTCAGGCTTGCCGAGCGCCTTGTCGAGCGCCTCAAGCTCTTCCTGCATCAGGCGTCCGGCCGCGGACGGCAGCCGTTCGGCCAGGCCGACAACAGATGCGTGCGCCCGGTGGGCGGCGGAGAAGGCGTCGTTGACGTAGAGGTCGCCGAGCGCCGCCAGCGCATCGGCGAAGCCCGGGTCGTTGGCTTCCTCGCCACCGTGAAAGCGCAGGTTCTCCAGCAGCAGGACATCGCCGTCGTTGAGACTGGCGACGGCAGCGCTTGCCGTGTCGCCGATGCAGTCGCCCGCAAAGTCTACGGGTTTGCCGAGTGTCTCGGCCAGCGGGCCCTGAAGCGGCGCGAGCGACATGTCGGCGACAACCTTGCCCTTGGGACGGCCGAAGTGGCTGAGCAGGATGACGCGCGCGCCACGATCGGCCAGATCGCGGATGGTGGGGGCGGCGCGTTCGATGCGGGTCGCGTCGCTCACCCGGCCATCGGTCATCGGTACGTTGAGGTCGAGGCGCACGAGGACGCGCTTCCCGGCGACGTCCAGGTCGTCGAGGGTGCGGTACGCGGTCATGATCGGCGCGTGCGGTCTAGAGCAGCTTGCCCATGGCGACGGCGGTGTCGCTCATGCGGTTCGAAAAACCCCATTCGTTATCGTACCAGGCGAGCACGCGCACGAAGCTGCCGTCGATCACCTTGGTCTCGGTCAGATCGAAGGTCGAACTGGCCGGGCTGTGATTGAAGTCGACGGAGACGAGTGGCGCGTCGTTGACGTCCAGCACGCCCTTCAGCTTGCTCTCGGCCGCCTTGATCATGGCGTTGTTGACTTCGTCGGCCGTGGTCTTGCGTTTGGCTTCGACCTTGAAGTCGATCAGGCTGACATTGGGTGTGGGCACGCGCACGGAGGTGCCGTCCAGCTTGCCGGCGAGCTGGGGCAGGACCAGGCCGACCGCCTTGGCCGCGCCGGTCGAGGTCGGGATCATCGAAACCGAGGCGGCGCGGGCGCGGCGCGGGTCCTTGTGCAGGGTGTCGACCGTGCGCTGATCGCCGGTGAAGGCGTGGATCGTCGTCATGAAGCCGTGTTTGATGCCGACCGCCTTGTCGAGAACCATGGCGACCGGCGCCAGGCAGTTTGTGGTGCATGAGGCGTTGGAGACGACCTTGTGGCTC
>JANQGO010000431.1 GCA_028277285.1 Alphaproteobacteria bacterium
GGCGATCGGCGGCTCGACCAATGCGCCGATCCATCTGCAGGCGATCGCCGTGTTGACGCGGATGGCGTTCAGGAACGAACCGCGCGACAAGATGTCGCTGGGTTTCAGATCCTCCCACACCATGTCGACGATACGCCGGCCGGTCAGATAGGCGATCTGGCCGCGCGCCGCATAGGGCGCGGGGATCGAGGCGCAGCCGGGCAGCGAGAGGCCCAACGCCTCGGTCAGGCTGTTCATGGTCAGCGCCGTGCCCATGGTGTTGCAGTGGCCGGCCGAGGACGCCGCCTGACAGGACCGCTCGATAAAGCCGTCATAGTCGATCTTGCCGGCGGCGAACAGCTTACGCGCCTCCCACTCGACCATGCCGGACCCGGCGAGCTGGCCCTCCCACCAAGCGTCCAGCATCGGCCCGCCGGAAAGCGCGATCGCCGGGATGTCGACGGTCGCCGCCGCCATCAGCCCCGCCGGCGTCGTCTTGTCGCACCCGATGGTCAGGACGACGCCGTCGAACGGATAGCCGTGCAGCACCTCGACCAGGCCGAGATAGGCGAGGTTGCGGTCGAGCATGGCGGTCGGGCGCCGCCCCGTCTCCTGGATCGGGTGCACGGGAAACTCGAACGGCACGCCGCCGCTGTCGCGGATACCGTCCCTGATCCGCGCGGCCAGTTGCACGTGGTGGCGGTTGCAGGGCGAAAGATCGCTGCCGGTCTGGGCGATACCGATGATCGGCCGGCCGGACTGCAGCTCCTCGCGGGTCAGCCCGTAGTTGAGATAACGCTCGACATGCATGGCGACGGCGTCGGGATAGTTGGGATCGTCGAACCAGTGGCGGCTGCGCAGGTCTTCCGGTTTCTTGCGTTGTTTGCTCATGGCGTTCTCCCGTTCCGACGATCTCGAGCCCGGCACGATACGTCGTCTCTGTGACCCGGTCATGGGGTCATCGTCATTGAACAGGCGCGCGGGCCATCGCAGGATGAGCGCCGGCACCCATTTGAGGACCCATGGACGGATTCATCGCCAGGCGCGATATCTGCTCGTTTACCGAGGTGCGGCGGCTGTCGGAGCGTTCGGACGCGAAGGGGCTGGCGCAGTTGTTCAGCCATCTGCTCGCCATCCTGGTGACGGGCACGTTGATCTGGTGGGTGATGCCTTGTTCGTGGCTTCTCATCCCCGCCGTGATCCTTCACGGCATTCTGCTCGCCTTTCTGTTTTGTCCCCTGCACGAGGTCATCCACCGCACGGCCTTCAAGTCGCGTTGGCTTAACGATGCGGTCGCCTATGTCTTCGGCTTCGCCATCTTGCTGCCGCCCGCCTATTTCCGCTTCTTCCACTTCGAGCATCACCGGGAAACGCAGATCGAGGGCAAGGACCCGGAGCTCGGCGAGCCGAAACCGCGAACGCGCAGCGCGCTGATCTGGTACCTCACGGGAATCCAGAACTATTGGTGGGTGATGGGTAAGGTTGTCGTGACGCATGCCCTAGGCCGCGTTACCGAGCCTTACATCCCCGATGACGGTAAGGCAGAGGTGACCATGGAGGCGCGACTGTTTCTCGCAGGCTATGCCATCATCGCGGTGATCGCGCTTGCCGCCGGCACCTGGGCACCGGTGATCTATTGGGTGCTGCCGCTGGTGCTCGGCATGCCGTTTCTGAGAATGTACCTGCTCGCCGAGCACACGCTGTTGCCCCACACCGCCGACATGCTGGCGAACACGCGCACCATGAAAACCAATGCCGTGATACGCTGGCTGTCATGGCAGATGCCCTATCATACCGAGCATCACACGTTTCCGTCGGTGCCGTTCCACGCGCTGGCGGCGGCCTATGACAAGATTGCGCCACGGCATGAGGCACTGATCCCCGGCTACGCCGCGTTCGCCCGCGAGTACTGGCGCAGCCTCAACAAGAGCTAGGAGAAGTTGATGACGTTTCGCGTGCTCTGCGGCCAGCTCATGCACGAGACCAACACCTTTTCGGTCCAGCCCGCCGACATCCCGGCCTTCGAGAAACTGTTCTGCTATCGCGGCGCCGACGAGATCGTCAGCGAGATGGCCGGCACCAACAGCGAGACCGCCGGTTTCATCGCCGCGGCCGAGGCTCACGGCTGGGAGCTCATCCACACCGTCGCCGCTTTCGCCAACCCCTGCGGCAAGGTGACGGACGACGCCTTCGAGGAACTGGGCGGCCTGATCTTCGACGCGCTCGACGCCAACCGTGATGTCGACGGTGTGCTGCTGGCGCTGCACGGCGCCATGGTGACGGAAACCTATGAGGACGCCGAGACCGAAATCCTGAAGCGCGTGCGCGCCATCATCGGCGACGACATCCCCATCGCCGTGACCTTCGACCTGCACGCCAATGTCGGACCGGATGTCGCGGACCTCGCCAACATCGTGTGCAGCTACAAAACCTATCCGCATATCGACATGGCCGAGCGCGGCCGACAAGCAGGCGACCTGCTGCAGCGCGCCATGGCGGGCGAGATCCGGCCCAAGACGTTCCTGGCCCGCCGCCCGCTGTTCGAAGGCGCCGATGGTGGGCGCACCGATGCCGGCCCCATGATCGACCTGCAGGCCAAGGCGCGCGGTTTCGAGGCTGAAGCGGGCGTGCTGAACACCTCCATCAACGCGGGGTTCCATCATTCCGACATCTTCGATGTGGGACCGACGGTGCTCGTGACCGGCGACGGCGACGATCCGCGCTATCAGGCGATGGCCGAGGAACTGATGGACGACATCTGGGCGCGCCGCGACGAGGTGACGAACGTCTATCTGAGCCCCGGTGAAGCCGCCGATATCGCACGCCAGCACAACTACAACGGCAAGCCGCTGGTGATTGCCGACTACGCCGACAATCCCGGCGCCGGCGCCTATGGCGATGCGACGAACCTGTTGAAATCCATGCTCGATGCCGGTCTGCGGGACGCCTGTTTCGGCGCCGTGCGCGACAGCGAGGCGGCCGCGGCCCTGGTCGAGGCCGGTGAAGGCGCGACGGTGACGTTGGACGTCGGCGGCAAGGTCGACCCCAATTTCGGCGGACCGCCGCTGGCGCTGACCGGCACCGTGGTCCATGCCGGCGACGGCACCTATGTCTGCGACGGTCCGATGTGGGCGGGCATGACCAAACACTTCGGACCAAGCGCCGTGCTGCGCGTCGGCGGTGTCGACGTGCTGGTCGTCAGCAACCTGATGCAGATCACCGATTTGCAGCAATTCCTGTCGAACGGCATCGACCCGCGCGAGAAACGCACGGTAGGCCTGAAGTCCATGCAGCACTTCCGCGCCGCTTACGAGCCGATGGCCGACAAGGTCATCGTCTGCGATTCCGGCGCGCTGGCCTCGCCTGATTCAAGCCGGCTGACGTTCAAGAACATCCGCCGTCCGCTCTATCCCTTCGACGCGATCGAGGCCTGACCGGGGCATGGCGCGTACACGCATTAATCCGGATCACTACTGGACGCCCGAGATCGCAAAGATCATCGAACAGGCGTGCGATGCCGGTCTTCTGACCCTGATGAGCGATGCCGACCGCGACGCGACCCGGATGCGTCTTCTGGAGTCGGTCAAGCCGGGCGAAACGGTCTGGGTGTTCGGTTACGGCTCCTTGATGTGGAACCCGGATTTTCCCGTCGCCGAAACACGCGCCGCCCTGGTGCGCGGCTGGCACCGGCGTTTCTGTCTGTGGACTGTCTTGGGCCGCGGCACGCCGGACCGGCCAGGCCTGATGCTGGGCCTGGAGCCCGGCGGTTCATGCCGCGGCATGGCCCTGGCCATCGCGCCGCAAGACGTGGAACGGGCGACCGACCGGGTGTGGCGCCGCGAGATGCTGTCCAACGCCTATATTCCGCGCTGGGTCGAAGCCCAGACCCACGAAGGGACCGTTCCGGCCATCGCCTTCACCATCAATCCGAAGATGGAGCGTTACGCCGGACGCCTGGACGACGAGGATGTCGCGCGCCATATCGCACTCGCCGAGGGACCGGCGGGGCCATGCATCGACTACCTGATCAAGACGGTGGCGTCGCTCGACAAGATCGGCCACCGGCGCGGTCCCATGCACGACCTGTTGAACCGCGCCTGGGAACTGCGCGGCTGATCACGCCCGAAGTCGACCCGCTTCGCTCGACCGGCGGGGGAGTGGGCCGGTGACGCCAACGAGACAATTGCTCCCTAGAGCCAGCCCTTGCGCTTGAACCAGAGGTAGGGCAGCACGGCGGAGATCACCATCAGCAGGAGCGCGAAGGGATAGCCGAAGTCCCAGTCGAGCTCGGGCATGAACTCGAAGTTCATGCCGTAGATCGAGGCGATCACCGTCGGCGGCAGCAGGACGACCGCGGCGACCGAGAAGATCTTGATGATGCCGGTCTGCTCGATGTTGATCATGCCGAGCGTCGCATCGAGCAGAAAGTTGGTCTTATTCGCCAGGAAGGTCGCGTGGTCGGCCAGCGACGTGACGTCGCGGTGCAGGGTCTTGAACCGTTCGCGGCCGACATGCTTGCCGCGGATCTGCGGGTTGTTGATCACGAACAACAACAGGCGCGCGATGCTGACCAGGCTTTCGCGCACCCGCGCCGTCATGTCGCCGGCCAGGCCAATGCGCCGGATGAGGTCGTCGAACTCGCGACCCTCCGGCTTTCCACCGCCGTCGTAGTGAAAGATGTCACGCGAAATGGCCTCGATGTCGGCGCCCTGGCGTTCCAGCACATCGGCCAGGCGATCGATGATCGCGTCCAGAAGCGTGATCAAGATCGATTCGCCGGTCAGGCTCGCCGCATGCAAACGCGACAGCCGTTCCGAGACGACGACAAAGGGTTTGGGATCCTCGTAGCGGATGGTCACCAGGCGATGGTTGACCAGCATGAACGTGATCGCGCTGCTGCTGACATCGTGGGTATCGGCGCCGCTGATGACCGTGGCGGTAAGATAGAGAACGCCGTCGTCGTCGCGCAGGCGGCTGGAGACTTCGATCTCCTCCATCTCCTCGCGGGTCGGCACGGACGCGCCGACGGCGGCGGCGACCGTGTCGCGCTCGTCGGTGGTCGGGTTCAGAAGATCGAACCAGATCGGGTCCTCAGGCGCGACGGAGCCACCGGGGAAGTTGGTCACCCGCAGCGTCTCCCCGTCGACGGCGTAGAACTTCAACATGCCTGATCCTCTCCTCCGCGATGTCCGGTATTATCCAACAGCGTCCGCTGAGGGCAAAGTCGTCGGGGTCGCGCCGTTTCAACGCCGAAACTCGCCCGGCGTCACATTCCTGTAACCCGTCTCCCAGGTTTGATCGCACGGCTCCCTCACGCCATCATCGCCGGTCACCGCAAAGGAAACCGACCCCATGGTATCAAGGCCCAGGCGCTCGAAGATCAACGCCGACGATGTCGCGGCCGCCGAAAAGCTCGCCGGTGTGCGTTATCGGCCCAGCGAACGCGATCAGCTCGCCCGCACCATCGACGTACAGCTCAATCGCACCCTGGCGCAGCGTCAGGTGGACCTGGGCAATGCGCTGAACCCCGCTTGCACCTTCGACCCCCTGTTGCCCGGCACGCCGGTTCCCGAACGCGCGCGCTTTCGCCGCTCTCCCGTACGCGCGGGCAAGCTGCCGTCCGACGAGGCCGATATCGCTTTTGCGCCGGTGACCATGCTGAGCCAGTGGCTCGCGCGCGGCCATATCAGCAGTGTCGACCTGACCCGGCTCTATCTCGACCGGCTCAAACGTTTTGACGGCCGGCTGCACGTGGTCGTCACGTTGATGGAAGACAGCGCGCTCGCCCAGGCGCGCCATGCCGACCGCGAGCTCGCGAAGGGCAATCGGCGCGGACCGCTGCACGGCATCCCCTGGGGCGCCAAGGACCTTCTGGACACCCGCGGTGTCGCGACGACCTGGGGCGCGCCGCCCTATGTCGACCGGCGCCCAGGCGAGGACGCCGCCGTGGTGCGCCTGCTGCACGAGGCCGGCGCGGTCCTGGTCGCCAAGCTGTCGCTCGGCGCGCTCGCCTATGGCGACGTCTGGCATGGCGGGCGGACCCGCAACCCCTGGAATCTGGACGAGGGCTCGTCCGGGTCCAGCGCCGGCTCCGGCGCCGCGGTCGCCGCCGGCTGTGTCGGTTTTGCCATCGGCTCGGAGACCTTGGGCTCCATCCTCAGTCCGTCCGACCGGTGCGGCACGGTCGGCTTGCGGCCGACCTTCGGCCGCGTGCCGCGCAC
The DNA here is from genome assembly GCA_028277285.1 of Alphaproteobacteria bacterium. Lineage (GTDB taxonomy): Bacteria > Pseudomonadota > Alphaproteobacteria > SP197 > SP197 > JANQGO01. The sequence goes on from JANQGO010000431.1 coordinate 6,201, forward strand.
CGGTGCCATGGCGCTTTGCTGGTCGCTCGATAAGCTGGGGCCCATGAGCCGCGGTGTCGAGGATACGGCGCTCATCCTGAAGGCGCTCAACAGCCACGACGCCGACGATCCCGGCTCTACCGACATCCCGTTCAGCTTCGACGGACAGGCTTCGGTTGACGGCGCGGTGATCGGTTACGACCCCCAATGGCTCGAGCCGCCGGTCGGGACCGACGCCGACCGGGCGGCGCTGCAGGCATTGAAACGCGCGGGGTGCAAGGTCAAGAAGATCAAACTGCCGGCGCTGCCCTATGACAGCCTTGAGACCATCCTGTTCGCCGAATCGGCCGCCGCCTTCGAGGACCTGACACTGTCGGGCCGGGATCGCCAATTGCCGGAGCAGACCGACATCTCCTGGCCCAACGAGTTCCGCAAGGCGCGCTTCATCTCCGCGGTCGACTTGATCCAGGCCGATCGCCTGCGCCGGCTGACCATGGAGGCGATGGCCGATGTCTACGATCAGGTCGACGCCTTGCTGGCGCCGCCGGAAGGCACGCCGCTTCTGACCATCACCAACTGCACGGGCCATCCGGCGATCGCCGTGCCGTCCGGTTTCGCGCCCAGGGTCAATGACAGCTATGCGCCCGCCGCCGGCCCATCGGCGGCGACACGCGACCTGCCTCACTGTTCGGTCTTGTGGGGCAGGCTCTATGATGACGGCCGCTTGATCGAGCTGGCCATGGCGATGGAACGTCATCTGGATCTGGGTGTCATGCGCCCGCCGAAGTTTTCTTGAATCGGGAGTTAGCGATCGTGACGACCCAATCACTTACCGGCGGCTGCCAGTGCGGTGCCGTGCGCTACAACGTCACCCAGCCGGTGGAACAGGTGATGCATTGCCATTGTTCCCTGTGCCGCAGGACCCACGGCGCGCTGTTTGCCAGCGCCGGCCTTGTAAAGGTGGACGCCTTCACCCTGGTCAGCGGCGAAGCCGAGTTGGTCGATTTTGAGAGCACGCCCGGTACCCATCGCCAGTTCTGTCGCGTCTGTGGTTGCCAGCTTTTCACCAGGGTCGACAACTGGCCCGACGAGTTCTTCATCAATCTGGGCTCGCTTGATGCCGGCCAGTCGCCGGGCCACGCTCCGGACAAGGAGCGGCACATTTTCTGGGAGTCACGCGTCGGCTGGTACGATCCGGGCGACAACCTGCCCAAACACACCGGTTACGGGGAGGGCTGAGCCATGGCTGGCTTCACGCCGCTGACCGGCGGCTGTCTTTGCGGCGCCGTGCGCTTCGAAGTGCGCGTACCGGCAGACGATGTCTATCACTGCCACTGCTCCATCTGCCGAAAGCTGCAGGGCGCGCTGATGCCAACCTATGTGGTCGTGCCGCGCGCTGCGTTTATCGTGACCCAGGGTGCCGACAACGTCACGCGCTATGACAGCTCGGAGCGCATTCACCGCTTCTTCTGTTCGACATGCGGCGCGCGGGTCTACGAACACAGTACCGAGCAGCCTGACGACATCTGGTATGCCGCGGGCAGCCTTGACGATGGCGCCGATCCACGCACCGAGGACGCCAACTTCCGGCACATCTTCTGGGAGTCGCGTAACGGCTGGTACGAGCCCAAGGACACGTTGCCGAAGATCATCGCGTTCGGTGACGATTGATACGGTGCCCGGTGGGACCTCCAAGCACGTCTCACGCCGCCAGCTCAGCGACGACGGCAAAACTCTTTTGGCCGGGCCGCCAAGCTTCACCCGTCAGGTCATCGAGCACGTCCGTCACCACAAAGCCGTTCTCGGCCAACTCAGCCGCAATTGAATCCGTATCGAAGTACTGCATCCAGTTGAAGATCTCGCGTGTGCGGTCCGGCTCGACGATCAGGTATCGATCCAGCCCAACCTTCCGGTCCGGATACAAGAAGGTCTTGAGAAAACCAAAGTAGTCGCCCGGTGCCCAAAACCCGTCCATAAACCGCCGCCCGTAGCTGTCGGACTCCGCCAACTGCTCGAACTGCTGGACCGAAAAGACGTCAAACACAAAACGCCCGCCGGCTTTCAGACTGAAGCGCACCTGGCGGTAAAGCTCTCTTCGCCGGTCAGGAGACAAAGGACAGAGGTCGCAATAGATGAGCATCACGATGTCCTGCTGCTCCGGCAGTCGCTCCGTCAAATAGTCTGATTGCCGGTAATCGATCGACAGCCCGCGTTCACCTGCCACGGATCGCGCATGGTCAATTGACGTCTGGGAAAAATCGATGCCGGTAACGTCAGCGCCACGCTCCGCCATACGTGTCGCGTAAAGCCCAGGTCCGCAACCGAGGTCGCAGACCGCCTTTCCTTCCAACTGAAATCGGCGATCGATCCAGCCGACCATACTGTCGATCGACCGGGGACGCCGAGAGGCCAGATCCGATTCGGGATCGAGATGATATCTCAACATCTGCCGTGCAACATGCGGGTCGGTCCACAGCAGATCGATCGTGTGAACGGAAAATGGCGCGGGTCGGCTGTGAAACCGTAAGAGATCGGAATACATGGGCTCTCCGCAGTGCTGCCAACCGACGGGCACGGGACCAAATCGAACCTTCCCGATCGCCAAGGACAAGGGTAGAGGTTACTTCCGGTCCGGTCGTCAAGGGGGTCATCATGAAAGCGTTCACGCCACTGCAAGGCGGCTGCCAATGCGGCGCCGTGCGCTACGAGGTTCGGGCACCGACAACGGACATCTACCACTGTCATTGTTCCATGTGCCGTAGGATTCACGGCGCGGCGTTTGCGACCTTCGGTATCGCGCCCATCGAATCGGTCGTCTACATCAAAGGCGAGGACAACCTGACCCGCTTTGACAGCTCAGACGGCGTCAGCCGGTCCTTCTGCAAGACATGCGGTTGTCAGTTGACGATCGACGTTGCCGAGGTACCGCAGTCACGCTGGTTCACCCCCGCCACGCTGGACGATGGTGTCCATCCCGGCGCGGCTGAGAACGAACGGCACATCTTTGTCGGCTCAAAGCTCCACTGGCTGCATCTGGACAACGTCCTGCCCCAATCCGACGAGGCCTGACGGCGCAGAAAACGGGAGCACACAAGCAGTCTTGACTCCCGGTCGTTTCGACCATACATTAATTTCAGTTTTTTCTGAAACAACGGTTCTGCCATGAAACTCAACAGCGCCATGGAACAGTTCATCCTGCATTGGGGCGAGATGGGCTCGCGCTGGGGCGTCAGCCGGTCGGTCGCCCAGGTGCATGCGCTGCTTTACCTGGCAAGCGACCCGCTGCACGCCGACGAAATCACCGAAACCCTCTCGATCGCCCGTTCGAATGTCAGCATGTGCCTGAAGGAGCTGCAGGGCTGGCGCCTGATCGAACTGACCCACGTCCTGGGCGACCGCCGCGATCACTTCACCGCCGAAAAGGACGTCTGGGAAATCATGACCCGGATCGTCGAGGGCCGGAAGGAGCGCGAGATCGATCCGCTGCTGCAGACCCTGGTGCGCTGCCGCGACGAGGCCGCCGCCGACAAGACGATCGATCCCGGCGTCGCCGAGCGCATTGCCGCCATGCACGACTTCGTCACCAACATGACCAACTGGTACCAGCAGGTCAGCCGCATACCGCGCCCGGTGCTGCGCAAACTGATGGCCATGGGCGCGCGGGTCGCGAAGTTCGCCACGTAAGGGAGATTTTTTGACATGCTCTTTCAAAATTTCCTGAAAATTCCGATGATCCCGATAGGCCTCGCACCGGCGGCGCGCGCCGCCCGGCGCGCCGATGAACCGGCGCCGACCTACCGCTCATTGCTGGGCGAGACCGCCTGGCATCGTCTGGACCACGCCATTCGCGCCCGCTTCGGCGACGACGGCACGAAGCGGGGTTTCTATGGCATGATGGGAACCGCCCGCCTGTCACGCGCCGGACGCGTCTTGGCCCTACTGGCACGCCTGTTCGGCACGTCGCTGTGCCCCAGGACCGGCCGCGACATCGTGACCATGATCGATGTCGAAGGCGATCCCTCAAGCGCCGCCGGCATTTGGAACCGCGCCTATCTGTTCCCGGGCGGCCGGCGTTTCGTCGTGACCAGCGTCAAGCGGTTCGACCCCCACGACGGCCTGCTCGAGTGCCTGGGCCGCGGCTTTGTCATGCGGCTCGACTTGAAGGCGGAGAAACACGCGCTGCATTTCATCAGCACGGGCTATGCCTGGCATTGCGGCCCGCTGCGTCTGCCGCTGCACCACCTGCTGTCGCCCGGCGAGACCCATGTCACCCACCGTGAGCTTGGCGGCGGCCGGTTCCGCTTCACGCTTCAGATCCGCCATCCCTGGTTCGGCGAGTTGGTGTTCCAGGAAGGCGATTTCTTCGAACGGGAGGATGTCCTATGGAAGCCCTGATGATCGTGGTCACGGCCCAAGCGCTGCTCGGCGCCTTCGATCTGGCGTATCACCACGAGGTGACCGAGCGCCTGACGTGGAAGAGAACCGCGTCCGCGGAGCTCAGACTGCACGCCGCGCGCAACGGCATTTACGCCGTCATCTTCCTGGTGCTCGCCTGGGCCGAACCCCACGGCCTCTTGGCCATCGCCTTTGCCGGCCTGCTGGTGATCGAAATCGCCATCACGCTCACCGACTTCGTGATTGAGGACCGTACCCGTCTGCTGCCCGCGAGCGAACGGGTAATCCACACCGTGCTGGCCATCAGCTACGGCGCCTTCCTGGCGTTGTTCGCGCCCTATCTCGTTGCCTGGGCCGGTGAACCCACCGCGCTTGTCCTGGTCGAGCGCGGCGCCTGGTCGGCGGTGATGACCGTCTTTGCCGCCGGCGTTGCCTTCTGGACCCTCCGCGACGCCGCGCGCAGTCACGCCGTCGACCAGGCACCACCGGCCGCCAATCCGTGCGCCGACCTGATCACCGACTACCTCTCCGGCACGAAGCGGATCTTGGTCACCGGCGGCACCGGCTTCATCGGTCGGCGCCTGACCGAAGCGCTGGTCGACGCCGGGCATCACGTGACCATTCTGACCCGCGACGCCCGCAAGGCGCGCGACCTGCCGCTGCCCGTGCGCATCACGACCGACCTCGACAGCTTCGGCGACGACGAGGTCTTCGACGCCGTCGTCCATCTCG
>JANQGO010000443.1 GCA_028277285.1 Alphaproteobacteria bacterium
CTGCTCTGCGTCCCTCGACGGACCGCCAAGATGGAAAGCACACGGTGTCTATGGCCCACCAAATTGTCGTGCGAGGCCATATGCAATTGCCCTGCCCTCAAGGGGAGAGGGAGTTCGTCTGTGTTTCCCTCTCCCCGGCGAGGGAGAGGGATGCGCAGGCTTGGGATCGTCAGATCCCTAGACGGAGCTGGGTGAGGGGGTGTGCGCCAACGTTCGAACGGCACCGGCCTCACACCTTGCCGTCCTCTTCGGCCACCTCGGCGGCATGGTACTGCTTCTTGATCGCGTCAAGATCGACCGTGGGTGCCGGGATCTTGGGGTCCATCGCCTCAAGCGTCTTCACGATGATCTGGGAGACCGCGAGGTTGCGGAACCATTTGTGGTTGGCCGGGATCACATACCACGGCGCGTGCTTGGTGCTGCACGTGCTTAAGGCTTCCTGGTACGCCTTCTGGTAGTCCGCCCAATAGGAACGTTCCTTGTAGTCGGCGTCGCTTATCTTCCAGTTGCGCGCGGGATCGTCGATGCGCTGCTTGAAGCGGCGCAACTGCTCGTCCTCGCTGATGTGCAGGAAGAACTTGACGACCCGGGTGCCGTTATCAACCAAGAGCCGCTCGAAGTCGTTGATCAGGTCGTAGCGTTTCGACCACACGGACTTCGGCACCAGATCGTGGACGCGCACCACCAGCACATCCTCATACTGCGAGCGGTTGAAGATCGCGACCTCGCCTTTGGCCGGCGTCGCCTTGTGGATGCGCCACAGAAAGTCGTGGGCCAGTTCCTCCGCGCTCGGCTGCTTGAAGCCATAGACCCGGCAGCCCTGGGGGTTCATCGCGCTCAGCACGTGGTTGACGGTGCCGTCCTTGCCCGCGGCGTCCAGGGCCTGCAGGCAGATCAGCAGCGACTGCTTCGTCTCGGCGTAAAGGCGGAACTGCAGATCGCGAAGCTTGTCGCGATAGGCTTCGATCTCCGGCATCGCCGCTTCGTGCGATTCGTGGCTGTCCTTATAGCCGGCGTCGATCTTGGTGAGGTCAACCTTGCTGCCCGGCGTGACGATGAACTGTTTGGCATAGTCCATGGTTGCCTCCGGTCAGGGCTGCGCGTTCGGGTGAAGCGGCTGGCTGATCGTCTCCAGATGTTTCTCGCGGTGGCGCGCCCGGTCCTCGAGCAGCCGGTAAAGGCCGAGCTTGGCGACATCCAGGATGAACATCCAGACGATGACATAGCCCCAGACCAGCGCGATCACCGTCCACGGCAGGGCCGGCATCAGCCAGCCGAAGCCACACATCAGGACGGCGAAGACCTGGGTGCCCAAAATGGCGCCGAACAACGTCATGCTGGGCAAGGGCGGCGACAGGAAGAACCCTTTGGTGCGCGTCACGAACAACATCAAATGCCCGCCCGCCACCAGTTGCAGGAAGACGGCGGTCTGCAGGTGCGCCTGATCCATCGGGATCCATGCCTGCAGGTCCGGATCGTTCATCCACGCCATGCCAATCAGCAGCAGGCCGAAACTCTGCGCGACCGCCAGGATGCCCATCACCGATGAACACAGGAGAACGCGGCGTATCTCCCAGCGTACCGGTTTCTTGTCGATGCGCGTGTTGTCGTAGGCGATGGTCATGATCGGGATGTCGTCGAGCAGGGCGAGCGCGATGATCATGACGGCGGTCAGCGGGCGGAAGTCGAAGAAGATCGTCGCCAGCACGACCACGAACATGATGTCGATGGTCATGGCGATGCGATAGATCGTGTAGCTCATGATGCGCTCGAAGATCTGCCGCGCTTCTTCGATTGCCGTGATGATGACGGAAAGGCCCGGCGCGGTCAGGATCAGCGCCGCCGCCGCGCGCGCCGCGTCCGTGGCGCCGCTCACCGCGATGCCGCAATCGGCCTGCTTCAGCGCCGGTGCGTCGTTCACGCCGTCGCCGGTCATCGCGACGATATGGCCGCGGCTCTGCAGCGCCTTGACGATGCCGTACTTGTGCTCGGGGAAGACGCGCGCGAACCCCTCGGCCTTTTCGATCGCTTCGGCCGTCTGGTCCGACACATGGTCGGGATCGCTGCCTTCCTTGAAGAGATCGTTGGCGGCCTGGATGTGCGTGCCCATGCCCAACTGGCCGGCGATCTCGCTTGCGATGGCGACATCGTCGCCGGTCACCATCTTGACCTGCAGTCCGTGCTCCTGGGCCTGGCGGATGGTGTCCTTCGAGTCATCGCGCGGCGGATCGTAGAGCGGCAGGATACCCAGGAACGTCCATGTCGAACCGGCGTCCTTGGATGATGCCACGCCCAACGCACGGAACCCCTTTGCCGCCATGGCGTCGACAGCCTTCTGCGCTTTCTCCTCGGTCGCCTTGTCCAGCTTCGCCATCGCGGTGATCACCTGGGGCGCGCCCTTGGTGACCGTCTCCTTGTTGCCCTCGGCGTCGGTGATCGTCGCCTGCGTCCTCTTGTGCACGGGATCGAACGGCGTGAAATCCGTCTGGGTGTAGCCGGTCAGCGTCGACGGGTCCTTGACCCCGTCAATGACGGCGAGATCGATGGCGTCGTCGTTCTCCTTCTTCGACGCCAAGGCGCCCGCCAGGATGCAGGCCTCCGGCGTCGCATCGCCGAACACCACGGGATCGCCGAGCGTCAGCTGATTCTTGGTCAGCGTGCCCGTCTTGTCGGAACACAGGATGTCGACCCCGGCCATTTCCTCGATACCTTCCAGGCGCGAGACGATGGCTTTCTTTTTCGATAGGGCTAGCGCCCCCAGCGCCATGGTCACCGACAGCACCGCCGGCATGGCGACCGGGATCGAGGCGATGACCAGGATCAGCACGAACTGCAGGATCTTGACCGCGTCGCTCCAGTGCCAGGCATCCTGCACGACGATGTCTCGGTAGAGTTCGAAACCGATCAGAAGAATGCTGAGGCCGATCGCCATGACGATCAGGAAGTCGCCGATGCGCATCACCGCCTGCTGCGAGTGCGACTTGGCGCCGGCGCCCGCGACCAGCTTGGCCGTTCGGCCGAAGAACGTGTTCGATCCGGTGCCCGTGACGACGGCGATCATCTCGCCTTGTTTGGCGATGCTGCCGGAATAGGCGCTGTCGCCGACCTTCTTGCTGACCGGAAGCGACTCGCCGGTCAGCGCCGACTGATCGATACTGATGTAGTCGCCCTCGACCAGCGCGACATCGGCGGGCACGATCTCGCCCAGGCGCAAACGCACGACATCGCCCGGCACCAGATCCGCCGCGTCGATGGTCGACCATGCGCCATCGCGCTCGACATGGGCCTTCGGCGCCAGGCCCTTCTTCAACGCGGCCAGCGCGTTGGCGGCCTTGCGCTCCTGCCAGAACCCGATACCGGCGTTGTAGATCAGCAGCACCATGATGATCGCGAAGTCGATCCAGTGCTGCACCAGAAGCGAGAGCAGGGCGGCGACCTCGATCATCCAGGGAATGGGGCCCCAGAAATAGCCCAGCAGCTTCTTCAGCAGGCTCTCTTCCTTGGCGGTGATCGCGTTGGGGCCGTATTGCGCAAGCCGCTTCTGCGCTTCGCCGCTGGTCAGGCCCTTCTTCGACGCCGCCCACTGCTTAAGCGCGTCGTCGGTCGCCTTCGACGTCTCTTCAGCCATGAAACCTGCCCCTTGTTCCCCGTACGGCACCGCCCTTGGTGACCATACTACTGGCCTCTATCACCGGTTGAAATGCCGCTGTGCCGGCCTTGATTGGCCCTCGGCGGTCGAGCACTATGCGGCGTGATCGAATTCTTTCCCGCTTCGGGCCCACTGGTTCTGCTCATACTGCTCGCGATCGGTATCGCGATTGCCGTTCGCGTGATCATGTCGCGGCCGACAACCGGGGTCGGCCTGGCGTGGCTGATTCTGGTCGCCGCGCTTCCTCTTGTCGGCGCGATTATCTATCTGCTGATCGGCGAGCGCCGGGTCGGCATGCGGCGCGGACGCAAGATCGCGGCGTTGCGTCTCGATTATGCCAAGCTCAACCAGGCCGCCATCGGTGATGGGCTGACCGATATCGACTGGTCGCGCCATCCGCCCGCCGCCAAGCGGCTCGATCAGTTGGGCCGCAACACCGCCGGCAGCCCTACCGTGCGCGGCAGCCAGTTCGAGCTTTTCTCCGACACCGAACAGATTCTGCAGGCGATCGCGCGTGATATCGACAACGCGGCGACCAGCGTGCTCATCGAGTTCTATATCTGGCAGGAGGGCGGCGCGGCCGATTTGGTCTATGACGCATTGCTGCGCGCGGCCAAGCGCGGTGTCGCCTGCCGTCTGCTCGTCGATTCGATCGGCAGCCGGCCGTGGTTGGCGGGCACGCAACCGGGGCGGTTGCGCGATGCCGGCGTCGACGTCTTGCCCGCTCTGCCGGTTGGACCGCTGCGCGCGTTTTTCAGCCGTACCGATCTGCGTCTTCACCGCAAGATCGTCGTTGTCGATGGCCGGGTGGCGTGGACCGGCAGCATGAACCTCGTCGACCCACGCCTCTTCAAACAGGACGAAGGCGTCGGCCAGTGGGTCGACGCGATGGTGCGGCTCGACGGCGCGGCGGCACCGCTGCTGGGCGCGACCATGATCGGCGACTGGGTGCTGGAGAGCAGTGAGTCGATCTATGACATCATCGCTCTCACGCAGCTCAAGCTTGTCGAGCCGAACGGCCCCGCCGATGTTCAGGTCGTCGCGTCGGGGCCGGTCGAGACCAAGGACGGCCTCCTGCAAATGCTGCTGGCGCTTATCAACGCGGCGCACCACCGCCTGGTCCTGACGACGCCTTACCTCATCCCCGACCCGCCGATGCTGTTGGCGCTGCGCGGTGCGGCGGGCCGCGGCGTCAAGGTCACCTTGATCGTGCCCGAGGTCGTCGATTCCTTCTGGGCGCGCCACGCCAGCCGCTCCTACTACGACGACCTGCTCGAAATGGGCGTCGAGATCCGCCTGTTCCGCGACGGCCTGTTGCACACCAAGTCGATCATGGCCGACGGCACGATGTCGATGTTCGGCACCGCCAACTTCGACTACCGCAGTCTTTGGCTCAACTACGAGGTGGCGCTGTTCATCTATGGTGCGGAATTTGCCGAACAGCTCGGCGCCTTGCAGGAGAATTACATCGCGGCATCGGACAAACTCGATCAGACGGCATGGTCCAAGCGGTCGATCGGACAGCAGCTCGTCGAGAACACGCTCAGGCTGGCAAGTCCGCTGCTGTGACCTCGGCCGGCTGCGCCACAAGTTCCACGTCCGCGACCAGGGGAAGATGATCGGAGACGGTGCTGACCGCGTCCGTGTCGATCACCTGAGCCTCGCGCACCTTCCAATGGGCGGAGAGATAGATCCGGTCGAGCGGCAGCACCGGCCGCCAGGACGGATAGGTCGGCGCCGCGACGCAGGTCGAGAAATGTTCGCCCAGAAGCCTGGATGCCCGCGTCGATTCACGAACCATGTTGAAATCGCCCAGGATGACCGTGGGCGGCGATCCGTTGGTCTCGGGCGCGAAGACGTCCAGCAAACGCCTGGCCTGCACTTCCCTTTCCGGCGGCGTCAGCCCGAAATGGGTGACGACGGCGCATATCGGTGCGGCCTTGTCGCCGATCTCGCCGGCGACGGCGGCGCGGGGCGGATGGCCCAGCACCTTCAGATCCAGCCAGCGCCGGCTGGTCACCGGGAACCGCGTCAACAGCGCGTTGCCGAACCGGGAGCGCAGGGGATCGCGCGACAGGCCTTCGACCACGTGATAGCCGGTCTTCTCCCGCAGAAACGCGAACTGATCGACCTTTGAATGGTGCGAACGGTGCCAGCCGACCTCCTGCAGGCCGATGATGTCCGGCGCGATCGTATTGATCACCGATGTCACGCGGTCCATGTCCATCCGCTCGTCGCTGCCGATGCCTGAGTGGATGTTCCAGGTCGCCAGGCGCAGGCCGGTGGGAAGACGCTTCATGCTGTCGGTCGCGGGTAACGTGTCTGCGGGTAGATCCAAGAGTGGGCCGCCAGTCTGCCATCATCGCACATGCCAGACGAAGACCATCACCACGGTCGCTCAGGTGGCGGCAACAGGCGTTAGCCTGACATCCGATCATCGCCGATTGATGCGGCGGATTCCAGCGCCAAAGCCGGCCGCAGCCCTATTCGGCCGCGCGCATGTCCTCTCTTGCCGTCGCGCCAAGCGCGCCGGGGATCCGGCCCTCCAGGCCAAGCCGCTTCAGCGCCGTATACATCAGCGCCTGGTTGCTCGTGATGACCGGTTTTGCCAGGTGCGCCTCCAGGGCATCGATCGCCTCCACCGCGCGCATATCGGTGCATGACAGGATAATCGCCTCGGCGCCCGTGCTGTCGGCGCGGCAGCCCAGCGCGAACACGTCGTCGGGTGTCAGCGCGCTTTGACCGTAGTTGCCGAGGTCTTCGCCGACATAGGCATCGCTCACCACCTCGATACCGCAATCGTCCAGAAAGGCGGCGGCCTCGGCGTTGAGCTGCTCGGTATAGGGCGAGCAGAAACCGGCCCTGGTCACACCCAGATCGCGCGCCGCCTCGACCACGGCGCTGGCGGCCGTGATCGCCGGGACCCCGGCGCGCGCCTCGATCCGCTCGACAAAGGCCCGGTCATAGGCCGGGCCGTGCGACAGGGTCGCCGACGTGCAGCCGTAGAGGATCATGTCGGCGAGCGCGGCTTTTAGCCCATCGACGACTTCGTCCAGGGTGGCGTCGGCGAACTTGCGCATCTGCTCGGAGTCCGGGATCTCGTCGATGTCGTAGCCGCCGGCGCGCGCGAAGTGCAGCGAGACGCCCGTGGGCCGCAGCATGACCATGTCCGGCTCCAGATTGGTGTTGGAGACCGGGACGACGATGCCCAGGCGGGCGGCGCCCCGGCTGTCATTCGATGGGATCATTCAGTCGTCCTTCGCGTGCACGATCACGCGGATCGGTGTCGGCGCGCCATCGTTGCATGGATTGTTGACCTGCGGACAGTTTGAAATCGCCACGAGCACGCGCATGGCGGCGGACAATTCGACATAGTCGCCGGCCTTCGACCGACTGGTGGCAAAGACGCCGGGTACGAGCGCGCCATCGGCGCCGACCGGAACCGAACAGAAGAAATTGATGTTGGGCACCACATCGCGCCAGCCGAGCCCATGGGGTTCGATGGCTTTCAGGAAGTTCTCGCGGCAGCCGGGCACGCCTTCGACGCCGTACAGCATGGCGTTGCTCCACGACGAACAGCAGCCGCCGATCGTGTCGTGCCCGCCGCAGGTGTCGCCCTCCACCGTCATCATGGCGCGCGCCCGATCCGAATAGAGCACCGTGCCGGCGTTCAGCATGATGTTGCCCGACGCCTTCACCGTGTTCGGCGCGTTGTAGCGCTCGCTCGGATCGTCGGCGTTGTAGCACAGGAAGTCGACGCCCTGATGGCCCTCCAGATCGACGATCCTGAGCCGCGCGCCAGCCTCGACCACGCCACCCCACGGGGCGCCGGGCGGCAGGATATCGTCGCTGATCACATGGTGGAGCGTGCCGTCGTCGTGGGCCATCGTTGTCTCTGACCGTCCATGTCCTAACGTCAAAGCGTACCGCGTGCCGGCACGAAAGAATACCGTCCTGTCTTCCGTGATGTTCCCGCACATCGGTCGTTGCAGACCAGCCTGGCGGCAAAGATGTGTGCGGGACGATGCGTTGTACCGCCTCCTTCGGCGGCCGGCGCCGGATTGGCGGGTCAGCGCCGGCCCTAGGTGCTGTGGTCGCGCAGATAGGCCGTCACGACCCGCTTCACCTGTTCGTAATCCAACCGCCCGACTGCCGCGGCGAGTGTCGTGCTCGACTGCATGGCCGACGTGGTGCCGTCATCATTCTCGGCCGGCTCCCGCAATTCGATCAGATCGACGTGATGGACCGTTTCGCCGGGACCGATGTTGCCCTTTCCTTGCGCGACTTCCGTGACGGGTGCGTAGGCGTTATGCGCAATAACCACCAAACGATCGGGCGTTTCGAACCAAAAGGCATGAAGACGGGTAAACGTGTCGTCGGGTTCGTCGTAGGCGTAGGCATAGACGGTCTGGCCACTGGCCTCGAACGTCTCGACATAACGGTAGCTGCCGTAGTCGTCGCGGCCGTCTTCCTCCGATCTGGCTGCTTCCCGCGACATGGACGATGGCGGTGCGAGAGCGCTTTGCAGCGACAACGTCATTTGTAGCGTTGGTGTCAGCGCCAGATCACGCGTCGGTGTTTCTTGCCGCGTGCTGTTTGTGCTTGTCTGCGGTCCGCATGCGCCGACCGCGACAACAACCAGCCATAGTGCGACGGCCCTAAACCCAGCCATCGTCGGACCGCTCCCGATTGACGTTACGACCCATGTCACGGGTTCCTCCGGGCACCGCTTCGCAGGCCACCATGGGTGCATCAAGACGGAACATCACCGCGCGGTCGTCAGTTCACGCGCGCCAGTTCCTTGACCTCGTCATAGCTCAGCGGTTGAACCGATGTCTTCAGCAGTGTGTGGGCGAACCGGGTGCTGCCGACACCGACAAACTGATCGACGCGATAAATCCTCTCATCGGGTCCGATCTCGCCGCGTTCGCGCGCGGCTTCGGTATCGGCGTCATAGGAACTTTGTACGGTGACGATGGGCATCAGTCCCGGCGACATCCAGAAAATATGCACCCGACCGTGGGGGCCGATCAGCTCGTCATACTCATAGGCGTAAACGGCGGAGCCCTTCACGGCGTAGTTCTCGACGAAGCGGTAGCTGCCGAAGCCGTCACTGCCGCCCTTGGCGCTGATGACAAAACCGGGTTCGGGCCAATCGGGCTCGGCATACATGGGCGCTGGCGCCGATGTCGTCTTGCACGCGGCAAGACCGGCAACGATGCATAACGGCAGAAGCAGCTTGGCAAATCGCATGACAGAACCCCGATTGCGTCAGATTTCGAGGCCAATCTAAACCGATGGATGCAATCTGTCAGGCGCGTACCAAAAAAGGGTGTCGCTCTAGTAACAATCCAGCAGTGGACCGAGCTGGCCGATGCGGCGTTGCAGCACATCGGCCTGGTTCACCTGGCTGGAGGTCGGGTTCGACGCCGAACGGCTGAGCGGGTTGGGCAAGACGGTCGCGAGCAGGGCGGCCTCGCGCTGGCTCAGGTTGGCTGCCGGTTTGCCGAAATAGTACTGCGCGGCGGCCTCGGCGCCGTAAACGCCGCCCGACCACTCGACGATGTTCAGGTAGACCTCCAGGATGCGCTCCTTGCTCCACATGAGGTCGAGCAGGGCCGCAAGCCAGGCTTCGATGCCCTTGCGGATGAAGCTGCGCGCCGGCCACAGGAACAGGTTCTTGGCCGTCTGTTGCGTGATCGTGCTGGCGCCGCGCAGGTTGCCGCCATCCTGATAGGTCTCCACCGCCTTTTCGATCTCGCCCCAATCGAAGCCGCTGTGAACGCAGAAATTGTTGTCCTCCGCCGCGATCACGGCGGCCGGCAGGTTGGAAGAGATGTCGTCAAGCGCGACCCACTGCTTGTCGATGCCGTGACCTTCCGACTGGCGGATCAGCATCAGCGGCGTTACGGGCGGCGGCACGGCGGCGAACAAGGCGATCAGCAGAACCGGCAATGCGACGACAATGGCCAGCAGCAAAACAAGCAGGCGCTGCCACAGGCGCATGCGTCGCCTCGCCAGTCGTTTCTTACTGCCATCCTTCGGCTTCGCCATTGCCCCCATTTACCGGAAGGCGGCGGGCTGTCCAATCCAGGAGTGACGGATCCGGCTAACGGAGCGCGCTTGCCTGGTTGACGTTGTGGATGGCGATCGCGTCCATCAACGGCGGCGACAGACAATCATAGGGTTCGAGGCCCAGATCACGCAGCCGCTGTCTGATCCCCGCCATGTCGTCGGGATCGGCACCGGCCTCGATGATCGAGGAGACAAAACCCGCGAACTGCGGCGCCTGCCAGCCGGCTTCACGCGACAGTTCGGTGTGGACGACGTCCAGCCCGAAGAAGGCGTGGTTCTCGTCCTCGATGCGGCCGAACATGTGCACGCCACACTCCTTGCAGGCGTGGCGCTGGATGGGGGCATCGGCATCGACCACGGTCAGTTTGTCGCCGTTCTTCGTCACCGTTACATCATCACGCGCCACCATGGCGATCATCGAGAAAAGCGCGCCCGGCGGCTTCCAGCACGTGGTGCAGCCGGACAGATGGTTGTGGGCGACCTGGCTGGCGACCGCGACCTCAACCGGATCGCTTGCGCAGTGACAGACAAGCGTGCCGCCGGCGAAGTTCTCGTCGCCTTTGGTCAACCCGTTGTCGACCGCCGGGTGAAGCGAACGCGCTGCTGCCATCAAGGTGATCCTTCCATGGTCTTTCTTTCTTGGGCGCATCCGGCCGGACGCGCGTCGAATACTGCGCCCGGCCGGCGGCGTCCTCAACGCAAAACACCGGTCAGCGGTTGTCGACCTGCGGCCTGACGGTGCCAAGGCCTTTGCGTGTGATGCGATAGGGCTGGCTGTTCTGCGAGGCGATCAGGCCCTTGCGCTTAAGTGCGCGGAACACCGCCATGGTGCAGTTGGTCAAAAGCCAGCCTTCACGGGTCACGCACTCGATCTCGGCGATCTTGCCTTTACGGTCGCGGTGGTAGCGAATGATAGCGCCTTGCGCCAGCGCATGGAGCACGCGCTGCTGGTCGCGGGAAATGTTCACGATATCGGTCCGTTGTCATACGGGAAGCGCCGCCGCATGCCGGCCGGGACGCGAACGCGGTCCACGGCCCCGGCTCACGACGGGGGTTCAAGACGACGGGTTTACGAAGGACGGAAACCCGTCAGCCGATGACAACGGCCTCGGACATAAACTCTCCGCTAAGGATGGTGCGCCTTTTAGCGTCTGCGCGCGCGTTGCACAAGGGATCGGTGCTGCGGTCCGGACCTGGCAGAGCGCGAAGACGTGAACGAATGTGTCTGGTCCAAGCCCTGGTCGTAGCCGGTAATCTCCTCAGATCAAAGGCAACGGGGAAGGCCTTTCAATAGCTTGGGGATTACCGACATGAAACGCATCGCAGTGCTTCTTGTCCTGATCGGTCTGACCACCGGTATCGCGGCGTGCGCGGTTTCCGAGGGTGGCACCGACTACGGCAATTCGCGCGGCACCTTCAACAAGGGCCACGACGGCGGCGGGCGCGGCAGCTAGGGCGCCGCAGCGTGCTGCCGCATTGGACATTGTAAAACCGTTGGTGCTGTCCGTGATGTCGCCGAGTCGCGGCGGCGTCCGGGTACGGCGCCAAGCCGCCCATACCCGCAAAACTACTCCGGTTGGTTGGCTTATCGTGACCGTAATCACTGTGTGCGTACTATTCCGTTGTCTGCGGTGGCGCGCCGTGCATCGTGATGCAATCTACGACCGGGCGGCAGCCTCAACCAACGAGGACTCATCGATGACAACATTGTTGGTGCGCACTGTTGTTCGACTTTCATCCACTGCTGCTGCGGTGATGCTGTTGGCGATCGCGGCGCCAGTTTCGGTTGATCTGATCGGTGTCGGCTTCAAGGCCAACAATGCCATTGCCGGGGACGACGTTGGCGTCGAAGGTGATGGCAGGGCTAGAGCCGAATGCGATATTGTCGAAGACTGTCAAAGCGATACTGAAACGGACGACAACAGCGGCGCCGGCTGGAATAGCGACGGCCATGCATCGCATCTCGATGGTGAAGGCATGATCGGCGACGCCATCAACTTCGGCGAGACGACCAACGAATCCACGAGCGATGTGCTCAACCAGACCTTCGACGACGTCTTTCCAGCCGGAGAAGACTCAGCCGAGGGTAGTTGAGGAAAGGTCGGACACCGGCCAAGCGTGACACCGTCGCCGACCCCGATGAGCAGGTCAGGCCCGTGAACGAGCGTTTGCCGGTGTCTTGGGAAACGCCGGCCCCTGCTCCAGATGCCCGGCGGTCATGCAACCGCGCGCAGACGTGAACGGATGTGTGCCCAAGCGCTGGTGTAATCGCGTCTGCCGCGTCCCACCTCAGTCGAACCGATTGGCTTGACTGCATGGATGGAAAACTGATGACCCGTTTGGCCTCTTTTGTTGTTCTCGTCGGCCTTGGTCTGGCGACTGCTGCGTGCGCGACCTCGCTGGGCGACACAAACAGCGTCACCTATCACAACGAGATCCAGGAATACCGCGCCGACAAGACCGTCGACCGCGGCCGCGGCAACTGACGGCACGCCTGATCAGTCGCGTGCTTCGAACCAGTCGTTGAAGCGGGCGAGCAGGTCGGCCTCGTCCTTGGCGAACATCACGACCTTCTCGACGCGGGTATAGGGCTCGTCCGGCTTGACCGCGCATAGAAGGCCGTTGGTGACCTGCTGCTGATAGACCGCCTCGATCGAGTCGGTGAACATCACGTCGGCGCGTTTGTCGAACAGGTAGACGAACGGCTGCTCGTTATCCGGCACGATGATCAGGACCGCGTTCATCAGCTTGGCCAGCGCAAACTGGGCGTTGGTGCCGCCGCGGTTCTCGACCACGGTCGTGCCCGCCTGATCGATGGCCTCGATCGAACCGTAGCGCTCCTCTTCGCCGCAACGCACCAGCGCGACCTTGCCGGTCTCCTCGATGGTGACGGAAAGCAAGGCGTCTTCGGCGCGTTGACGGGTGCGTGAGATACCGCCGATGGCGACGTCGAACTTGCCGGCCAGTAGATCGGCGGTCAGCGTCGGCCAGGTTGTCGTGACAAAGCGGATGGCGAAGCCCTGATCGTCGGCGAACTCGGTAATGAGATCGATATCGCGTCCGACGAGCGTGCCGCTGGCCGCATCATACCAGGTGAGCGGTTTGTAATCGCCCGTCGTGCCGACCACCAGCGTCTCCGCCTGCGCCGCAAGGATCGGCACAGACACCAGCAAGGCGAACAACAACAGCAGGCGTTTCATGCTTGTTCGCTCCTCTCGCGGCCTCACATCATAGCATCAACGCGTCACACCGGCGCGTCGTCCGCGCCTTTGCCCATGTCGGCGAGGTCCTGGTAGCGGTCGCCGATCCGGTGGTGCGGGCGCCCGCCGATCGAGGCGCCCAGCGCGACGACGATCTCGTCGGCGGCCGGCGCATCGGGAATCGCGAACTGCAGGGTCAGATAGTGGCTGCGCCGCCCGGCATCGTGTTTGTCCATCATCGGGATCACGACGGGCGCGTTCGGGCCGCCGCGCATGTTGGTGAACGAGAGATAGGTCTCCGCCCCGACCGCCGTGCGGAAGTGGTTGCCGAAGCGCAGGGTATGGATCATGGCCGAGGCGTGCTCGACCTCGCCGGCCTCGCCGACCACCGCTGCCTTGCCATAGGCCTCGACCTTGTCGCCGCCGCCCGCCAGCGCGATGACCTCGGCGGTCAAGCGCTCGCCCAGACCCGGCGCCTGCTCCCTGATCGCCGGCCGCAGGTCGTCGACAAAACCGCGCCCCGCCCACGGGTTGGCGATGACCGCCGCGACGCCGATCAGGATCAGCGGCGATGGCGCCTCGCGCCCGCCCTCGATCAGCGTTTCATCGACAAAACGCACGATCTTTCGAACTTTAGCTTCCATATGTCTATTTCATTTTTTTCAATAGGTTAGAGAAATATTCTAAGGTGGTTAGTGAATGCGATCGTTGCGCACGATCTGGCCGCGCGCGGCGACAAAGAAAACATCGCGCAAGGCGTTGATATCATCCAGGGGGTTGCGGTCAACGGCGATCACATCGCCGGCGAAGCCTTGCTTGAGCCGCCCGATCTCCTCATCCAATCCCAGCAGCTCGGCGGCGATCGTAGTGGCGCTCCGGATCGCGTCGGCGGGCGCGAAGCCGCAGCGTTCGACCATCAGCGCGACCTCCTGCATGTTGTCGCCGCAGTGGTTGCCGGGGGTCCCGACATCGGTCCCCATGGCGACCTTGACGCCGGTCTCGCGCGCCTTGTTCAGGTTGGCGTAGCGGATCGTCTGCAGATACTCATAGCGCTCGCGCGCATGGGGCAGGGCTTTTGCGGCGAACGCCGGGTCCTGCAGGAAGGCGTGGGCGGTGCAGATGGTCGGCACCATGTAGGTGCCGTGTTCGACCATCAGCCGGAACGTCTCGTCGGAGCCGTAGGTGCCGTGCTCGACGCTGCGGCAGCCGGCCAGGATGGCGTTCTTGATCGCCTCGGTCGCGTGCGCGTGGGCGGCGACGTGGGTGAAGTTGTCGTCGGCGATCTCGACGGCGGCGCGCAGTTCCTCGGGCCGGTACTGGATGGCGTCGGCACGCTCGTACTTCGTCGAGTTGACGGCGCCGGATGCCAGAACCTTGATCAGATTGGCGCCGTTGGCGAGCTGTTTGCGCGCGGCGTGGCGCACCGCGTCCGGCCCGTCGGCCTCCTCGTACATGCCGGGATAGTAGGGCCGGGTCGAGGAGGTGATGGAGAGGATCTTGCCCGAACACAGCAGGCGCGGCCCCTCGATCCAGCCGGTCTCGATCGCCTCGCGCACGGCGATCTCGTGATAGTCCCAGCCGCCGACATCGCGCGCCGTGGTGATGCCGCAGCGGACCAGCCGTCTGGCCGCGCGCGCCGCCCACAGCGCGATGGTGGCGGGCAGGGCATCGCGCCACGGGTTGTTGCCGTCGGCCGATTCCGTGTTGACGCAGATATGCACATGGCAGTCGATGAAGCCAGGCAACAGATAGGCGCCGTCCAGATCGACCGCGGGGGCGTCCGAGGGTGCCCGTCCGATTTCCGCGATGCGGCCGCCGTCCAGGCGGATATCGCCGGTCGCAAAGCTGCCGTTGTCGACGTCGTAAAGCTGGCCGCCCTTGAGCCACATGCTCTTACTCCCTAGATTGATCCTAACCGTTTCGCCGCATGGTTTGGACGTTAGTTGGACTGGCCTAACTTGGTCCGGTCAGTTCCGCCACGCAATCGCGAATGGAGAACAATCATGCATAAGAGCCGATTGGGCGGTCTGATCATCGACTGCCGGACCGATGACGTCCACGCCGCCGCCGATTTCTGGGGCAAGGCGCTCGGACTGTCGGCGCAACCGTTCGACCCCAGCGACCCCAACTATGTGCAGTTCGATAGCGGCCCAGGCGGGCTTGATGTCGAGGTGCAAAAGGTCGACCACGTCTCGCGTGTCCACCTCGATATCGAAACCGACGATATCGACGCGGAGGTCGCGCGGTTGAAGAGCCTGGGCGCGGAGTTTGTGGTGGCGTTCCCGCGATGGACCGTGATGGAAGCGCCGACCGGTCAGCGCTTCTGCGTCGTCAACGTGCAAACCGCCGATTTTGACGAGGAGGCGAATGTCTGGCCATGAGCAGCACAACAGCGGTCACCGGCCGATGCGTCCGGTGCTATCGGCTTCGCCTGATCGGGGCATGACCGGCAACGCAATCTAGGGGCATTCTCCGCCACCGGGTCCCGGCGCCAGTCCGGTTTCGGTGTGCAGCAGATCGCCCGTGATCAGATCGAAGCTCATGATCTTGCCGTCGACCGTGGTCAGGATGATGACCTCGCGGCCGTCCAGGTCGCGGCCGAAACCGTTTACCCGGTCGATCACCTGATAGTGGGAGACCGTGCAGCTGACGGCGCCGGGCCTGTCGCCCGCGATATCCTTGGTCGAATAGCGCGCGATTTCGTCGCTGCCGTAGAACATGGCGAGCGCCACCGTCTCGTGGTCGGGCGCGGAGCCGCGCGGCCAGGGTCCAAGCGCCACCACCGAGACGTCATAGCCGCCCTCGCCGTCGGCGACCTGGCAGTCCAGGAACAACTGCTGGGAAAAGAAGTCGAAGCTGGCGACCAGGAAATCCGGTTCGTCGAGCGTGCCGATGCGGTAGATGTCCGTGCGCCCGCCATTGCCGTAGACATCGCTGGGTACCGAACGGGCGTAACAGGTGCCCCAGGTGTCCGTGATGACATGGCCGTAATTCGCGGCTTCGCGGTCGGCCTGGGCAGGCGCTGAAACCGCCAGGACGGACGGCGCCAGAATGGCGAGCGCAGCGGTGGCGAAGCGTGACGGCATGGCCTTGTGGTCTCCCCGGTCGACCCTCATACGGCGGCGGATCGTCCCAACCTACGCAACGTTCTCCGCCTGCCGCCGAGGCTAGCGCATCAGGGGCAGGCGCCGATACCGAAACCGGGCGGCTCGCCCTGGACACTGTCCACAAGGTCGCCGGTCACCGCGTCGAACGTCAGCGTGCGGCCGTCTAGCGTCGTCACCTCGAAGACAGTGCGCTCGCCGCCGCTGCGGATATAGCCGTAGATCGGGCCCAGCACCTGGTAGTGGGAGACCGAACAATCGACCGCATCGGGATTGTCGCCGGCGATATCCAGGGTCGAGTAACGCGCGACCTCGCGCCCGCCATAGAAAAACGCCAGCGCGACCGTTTCGTCATCCGGCGTATGGCCGCGTGCCCACGGACCCAGGCCGACCATCGCGACCTCCGGCACGCCATCGTTGCCGATCACATTGCAGGAGAGATAGAAACTCAGACTGTAGAAGTCATAGGTCGCGACCTTGCGGTCGGGCTCGTCCATGTCGCCGACCACGAAGACCTCGGTGACACCCTCGCTGCCGTAGCCGCTGGCCGGCGCCGAGCGGACGTAACAGCGGCCCCACGGACTGGCGACGACGTGGGTGTAGTTGGCGGCTTCCTCGTCGGCCTTGGCGTCCGGCGCCATCCATGCGCAGACCATCGTCGCCAACGCACAGGCGACAGCTGTTTTGCGTATCGTCATGGTCTTTCCCCTTGGACAAGTCGGCCACGATGCCACACGCTCGTCATCCCCGTCGGCGCGTGACATCGGATCGACACAATGCACGCGGAGAAAGGGTTGCGGAAGGTGGCCAGGAAACGTGGTCTTTCGATGACAGGATGGGAATGAGCGGCCCATGACCAGACTCAGTCTTGTGATGCTTGTTGTCGCGTTGCTGACGCCTCTGGTGTCCGCGGCGGCCGACAGCGCGATGATGTTGACGAGTCGTTTCGCGGTAAAGGGTGACGGCGAGGTCAACACGTACATCTTCGATGACGGTGAGACGGTCATCGTCGTCGATACGCAGCGGTTGGAATCGCTGGCCGCAGATGTCGCGGATATCGTCGGCGACCGCGCCGACCGTGTCGCCGGCGTTTTGATCACCCACCCTCATCCCGATCACGTCTCCGGGATCAACGTCCTGCGCCGGGCATTCGGCGCGCCGATCATCGGCTCGCGGGCAACCGCCGACGAACTCGCCAACGACACCATGGGTTATCTGGCTCTGACGCGTGAACTCTACCCCGATGACAGCTCGGCCGAACCGCTGACCATCGACCAAGTCGTCGCCGACGGCGAGACGCTGACGCTGGGCGGTTTCACCTTCGAGATCCATGAGCTCGGTCACGGCGAATCCGTCACCATGACGCTCTATTACGAGGCCTCGCGGCGCATGCTGATCGCCGGCGACCTCTTCGCCGTTGGGCACACGCCGTTCCTGCTTGACGGTCACGTGCTCGATTGGATCAGACAGCTCGACTGGCTGGCCGAGACCTTCGATGCGGATGTCATGGTCTATCCCGGCCACGGCGAGCCGGGCGCGCTCGGCGACCTGGTGCCGGCGCAGCGGACCTATCTGGAAGACTTCGTTTCGCTGGTCGCTGCCGCCAACACAGACCGGGTGTTGAGCCACAAGGAACGCCAGACCATTGTCGATACCATGAACGAGCGCTACCCCGACCACCCGCCGGTCGCCGCCATCCCCGACCTACTGGAACTGAACATGGAGGCGGTCGATGCCGAACTGAAGGCGCGCGGCAACCAGTAGCGCGCCGTGTCGGGAAGGGGGCGACGGCATGACCTATGACGAGTTCAATTCTTTCTGCGCCTCCCTGCCGGCGACCAGCCATGTCGTCCAGTGGGGCGGTTCCGACGTCTGGAAGGTCGGCGACAAGGTCTTCGCCATCGGCGGCTGGGACGACGGCGACGGCGCGCGTTTCACCTTCAAGGTCTCCAAGATCGCCTATGAGATGCTGAAACAGCAGCCGGGATTGCGGCCCGCGCCCTATCTCGCCTCGCGCGGCATGAGCTGGATCCAGCACTACGCCGAACCCGGCCTCGCCGACGACGAGCTGAAGGGCTATCTCACCGAATCCCACCGCCTGGCGTCCTTGAACATGACCAAGAAGAAACAGCGCGAATTGGGCCTGAATCAAGGCTGATCGCCGTGCCCGGCCGGCCAGTGGCCGCCTGATCCGCCGTGAACGGCACCCGCCAAAATGTGACGGTCATAACGCCGCATAGGTCGAATCTGCGCTATGATGAGCACAACCGATGGAGGTCGCCCGTGATGTCGCGACGCCGCAACGCCAGGGCGCGCGGCGCAAGACCTGACGGAGGTACAGATGCGAACCCTTGTCGTTGTCCTCGTTACCGGTGCGCTCTTGGTTCCCTTGCCGTGGTCGGCCGCGACCGGCGATGAGTTCGCGACCGAATGCCTGGAGCCTCGCGGCCACACCCGGAACGTCCGCCTGCAGAACACCTGCGACCGTGACGTCAATGCCTATGCCTGTTGTTACGGCAATGGCGGTTTGGGGAGTTGCCAAAGCAACAGGTTCGACCATGTCGTGATCGAGGCGGGTAACACGGTCAGCTTGTCGTCCTGCGACAACGAGATCGGGTATGCCGCCTGCAACGCGCCCTACGAGCTCGACAGCTACCGCTGGGACTCCAGCTACAACAGCGTCATGCTCGGCCGCTGCGTGTTGGCGCCGTGACCCGATCCATACGACGCTTCACTTTGTGTGCTGTCGGCATTGCTTCGATCTTGCTTGCCGAGGTTTGGTGGGCGTCACCGGCATCGGCGGAAGAGAGAGTCGGCCATTGTCTCGATGCGCGTGGCCTGACGCGCGCGCCTCGACTGGTCAACACCTGCTCCTTCCCCGTTAACGCTTTCATATGCTGCTTTGATCAAGGAAGTCTCGGCAGTTGTCAGGGCAACAGGTTCGAGTTCTTGTCCTTAGATGCCGATGCTAGCGCCAGCGTTCCATCCTGCGACCGTTCGGCGATCGCGAATGCCTGCCGTGCGCCCCTAGTCTTCGAGAGTGTCTCTTGGGACGCTTCGCGGGATGTCGTGGTCGTCGGCCGGTGTGTTGATCCGTCCGCGCCTGACCCGGTCGTAGACCATAGTCCGCCATTGCCAGACGTCATTGCCAACAACGAAAACCGAACCGCGGATGGCGGCTTTGCGTTGCCTGGCGCTCAATTGCCCGGCGAGGATCTCCGCGGCATCGACTTCAGTGGCGCCGACCTGACGGATGCGAACCTCGACGGCACGAACCTGTTTCGGGTTCATATGACCGGCGCGAATTGCCGTGGCGCGACGTTTCGCAACGCCAACCTGCAATACACGAAACTTGTCGGCGCCGATCTTACCGATGCCGATCTGACCGGCGCGGACATGCAGGGCACGCGCACACGTGAAGCGACGTTCTGCAACACCACCATGCCCGACGGCACCGTCAACAATGACGGGTGCACCTAGTTGAGCCGAAGCACGCACCGACTTGGCACTGTGATGAGATCTGTCGTCATAGTCTTCTTTGTTGTCCTGTCGCTTGCGCCGGCTCATGCCGACTTTCAGGCTGGTGCCGATGCGTTTGCACGCGGCGACTATGAGACGGCACATAGCGAATGGCGCGCCGCCGCCGAAACCGGCAATGTTGATGCTCAGTACAGCCTGGGCCTCATGTACCGGAACGGTGATGGGGTGCCACAGGACCTTGCCAAGGCAGTCAAGTGGTACCGTCGGGCCGCTGATCAAGGCGATCTCGGCGCCATCAACAATCTTGGCACGATGTACGAGACTGGCCTGGGGGTCGACCAGGACTACAACGAAGCGGCGCGTCTCTACCGTCTGGCCGCCGAACAGGGCGATGCCATCGCGCAGGTCAATCTGGGTCAGCTCTATCGGCGAGGCGATGGCCTTCCGCAAAGCTACCCTGCAGCCATGGCTTGGTTTCGCCGGGCGGCCGAACAGGGGGACGCGCGTGGTCAGTACAATCTAGGAAACATGTACTACACAGGTGAGGGGACGCCATACAGTGACGAGCAAGCGGCATCGTGGTTCCGGCTAGCGGCCAACCAGGGTTATGCGCCTGCCCAGAACGGGTTGGGCTACATGTTGGACTACGGTCTTGGTGTGACCGAAGACGATGTTGAAGCGGTCACATGGTACCGCCTTGGCGCCAATCAGAACTACACGCTCGCGCAGATTAACTTGGCGATGATGTACGAATCGGGCAACGGCGTGGCGCAGAACGATGTCGTCGCCGCCATGTGGTTCGAGATTGCCGCGTTTCAGGGCGACGACAGCGCCGCCGAACAACATGAAGACCTGGCCGCGCGCATGACGCCCGACGACGTCGCCTATGCCAGGCGGCTCGCGGACGAATGGCTGGAAGACTATGGACAGCGGCTGCCGTGACGGATTGCCGCCATTGTTCGGCTTAAACCAGCCGCGCTCTCTCACATGACAAAACGGTTACAGATTTAAGACGCCCAGGCCTCAGCGCCGCGACGGTGAGACGTCAGATTTTTGGCAGTTTTATGCGGCTTTTGGGCCCGGCAAGTCACATCTCGGTGTGTGGCCTGTTGCGCTATCTTCGCATATGCTGATGTCAAATCAGTGACGGTTGTTACCGGCTCTGGTGCTGGGAGGCGATAAGGTTGAACAACGTTGGAGGCAGGCATGCGGTTTCTGGCACTGGTGTGCATCATGACCGTGCTGCTGGCGACACCGGCACGGGCCAATCTTCAAGACGGCACAAGCGCGTATGAAAGCGGCGACTACGCGGCGGCGATGGCGGCCTGGCTGCCGCTGGCCGAACGGGGGCTGACCCAGGCCCAGTACAATGTCGGCGCGCTCTATTTCGACGGCCTGGGCGTCGACCAGGACAGCGAAGCGGCGGCGGCGTGGTTCACCCGCGCGGCCGAGGGCGGGCACTTCATGTCGCAGTACAACATCGGCGTCATGCATTACACGGGCATCGGCGTGGCGCAGGACCACGGCGAAGCCGCGAAGTGGATCAGGCTTTCCGCCGAGCAAGGTTTTCACGTCGCGCAGTTCGACCTCGCCACGATGTATCTGAAGGGCGAGGGCGTGCCGCTCGACTACGCGGCCGCCGTCGACTGGTTCTCCGAGGCCGCCTGGCAGGGCAACGTCAAGGCGCAGTTCAATCTGGGCAACTTGTACTACATGGGACGCGGCGTGGCGAAGGACGACACGGTCGCGGCCACCTGGTTCCGCCGCGCCGGCGAGCAGGGCCATGCCGGCGCGCAGCACCGCCTGGCGGTCATGTATTATGACGGTGCCGGCATGGAGCGCGACCTCGCGCGCGCCTTCCTGTGGTTCGGCCTCGCCGCCGCCCAGGGCGACGCCGTCGCGGCCCACAACCGCGACATCGTTTTGACCGAGATGACGTCCGACCAACTGGCCGAAGCCCAGCAACTCGCAAACGAGTGGATGGCGGCCCATCCCTAAGCCTCGATCTCCGGTCATCGCGGAAACAAGACACTCCCCGAACGCACGCGCCTGCCCGTGAGCGGTCGGCGGTCGGCGGCCGATGTCAGGCCGAGCTGCGCCAGCAGTTTCTCCGACGCCTCCGGCAGGAACGGCCAGCACGCGCGCGCGATGGCATCAAGCGCGGCGGCGAGGTCGTGCAGGCATGTGTCGAGCTCCTGTTGAACCGCGTCTGCTTCGGCACCGTCGCCCAAGGCCGCGATCCGCTTGGCGAGCGACCACGGTTCGGTCGCCGCGACATGGCGGTTCGCCTCGCCGATAACCTCCCAGATCGCGGCAAGCGCCTCGTGGAGCGAGAACCGCTCGACATGAGCCGCCACGACATCCGGCAGCGCTTCGGCTGCCTGGCCAAGCGCCGTCGTTTCGGCAACGTCTGCTCGCGCGGGAACGACGGAATCCGTGTAACGCTCGATCAGGCTTAAGACGCGGTTGGCGAGGTTGCCGAACTGGCCCGCAAGCTCCGTGTCGTAGGCTTGCGCCAAGCGCTCCAGGCTGAAGTCGCCGTCCTCGGCGGTGCGGATGTGGCGCAGCAGGTAGTAGCGCAACGCATCCGCGCCATGGGTGGCGATGACCGGAAGCGGGTCGACCGCGTTGCCCGTCGACTTGCCGATCTTGTCGCCTTCGACCGTGACATAGCCGTGGACCAGAATGCGGTCGGGAAGCGGCAGGCCCGCCGACAGCAGCATGGCGGGCCAGTAGATCGCGTGGAACCGGGTGATCCCCTTGCCAACGACGTGGCTGCGCCGTTCCGCGTCCGCCCAGTAGCGTTGATAGAGGCCGCCCTCGATATCGTAGTCGAGCGCCGTGACATAGTTGCCCAGTGCGTCGAACCAGACATAGATGACCTGGTCGGGATCGCCCGGCACCGGCAGACCCCAGCCGTGGGCCCGCTCGCTCGAGCGTGAGATGGAAAAGTCCTCCAGCCCGTCTTCCAGCCAGCGCAGCACCTCGTTGCGGCGGCTTGCCGGTTCGATCGAGAGGGTGCCGCTGGTGATCAGGTCGAAAAGCGTGTCGCGGTAGCGCGACAATCGGAAGAAATAGTTCTCCTCCGCGACCTCCTCCGGTTCGGTGCCGTGTTCCGGGCACCGGCCGTCATCGAGGTCGTCGGGCCGGTAGAACTGCTCGCAGCCGACGCAGTAGAGGCCCTTGTACGCCTTTTTGTAGATATCGCCGCGCGCATCGGCGGCGCGCCACAGCTTCTCGACACCAAGACGATGACGCGCATCGGCGCTGGTGCGGATGAAACCGTCCGCGCGCGTGTTGAGCGCGTTGCCCAGGCGCACGAAAAGCTGTGCGTTGTCGGCGACGAGCTGGCGCGTCGGAACGCCGGCCTTCTGGGCAGCGACCACGTTCTTCAGGCTGTTCTCGTCGCTGCCTGTCTGGAACCGGACGTCGTAACCGGCGGCCTGATGAAAGCGCGCCAGGCAATCGGCCTGCACCAGCTCCAGCGCGAAGCCGATATGGGGTGCCGCGTTGACATAGGGGATCGCCGTCGTGATGTACCAGGACGGTCGTCGTCGCGTGTCGGTAACGTAATTCATGGTGGTCTCCGCTGCGCCATCCCGCGAGGCGGAGTCCAAAACCAAAAAACGCCTCGCGAGGGAGGCGGCTAGTCATTCGGTCAGGTGATGGTTGGTGTCGTCAGGACATAACGAAGGTTGCCGCCCCATGGAACATGCGCGGCATCGTTTTCAACGAAGCTGTGACGACGTGATTCAACATGCCAGTTGTGTAGATCTTTCCGGCGGACGCGTCAACTCACGGTTCTTATCGAGCAGATTCACGTAATCAGACGGAACCGCCCGGCGGTTCCGTCTGACTACGATCCGCTCTCGCGCGTAAACCGGTCACGGTAACGCCGATCAGGCAGACGCCGCACCAGATCGCCATGAACAGCATGGCGTTGCTGTAGCCGGCGCTGAAGCTGTCATGAAACAGCGGCGCAATTTCGGTCGACAGTTTGGCCGGCAGTTCGCCGAGCGTCTGTTCGGCGCGGCTTGGATCCGACAACAGGCTGCGGATGACGTGCTGTTCCTGATCGCTGAGCGTGATGTTGTTGGCGGCAAGCGAGGCGTCCAGGCGCGACTGATCGACGACGCGCAGGATCAGGCCGCCGACAGCAAGCGTGATCGACGAGGCGATGTTCCACAGTGTCCACAGCGTACCGAGAGCGAGCCCGGCGGATTCCGGCGGCAGCGCGCTGGTCGCCGCGACCGCGCTCGTGGCCTGCTGAAAACCCCAGCCCAGCCCGAACAGGGCGAGCCCCAACAGCACGTACCAGACCGGCGATGCGGGAACGAAGAAGATCTGGACGACTGCGGCGATAACCAGGATCGCCAAGCCCAGGATCATGAAACCGACGGGCCCCCGGGCGTCGACCAACTTGCCGATCGCCGGCGGGATGATCATGACCAGCAGCGTGATCGGCATCAGCATCAGGCCGGCGACATAGGCCGGCATGCCCTGAATGTTGATCAGGAAGAGCGCAGGCAAGAACGTGCCGATCCCGATGAAGCCGCCCAGGCCAAAGGCAACGAACACCGCGCTTTGAAACATCGGATTGCGCAGCAGTTTGAAGTCGACGATCGGCGAGGCGACGCGCTGCTCGGTCACGATAAACGCGACCAGACAGAAGGCGGTCGCCGCGTAGAGCGCAATCATGACGTCGGAGCCCCAGCCCCAGGCATTGCCCTGCATGATCGCCAGCACCATGACGCCGATGCCGGGCACCAGGAAGAGCAGACCCCACCAGTCGACCTTCTCCTCGGTCAGGCGCGGCGTCTCCGGCACCGCGCCGCGGCAGACCAGGAAACCGATGATGATAACGGGAACATTGACGTAGAACGCCCAGCGCCACGACAGGAACGACAGGAAGAAACCGCCAATCACCGGCCCGACCGCCATACCGATGGCGGTGATGCTCATGAAGAAGCCCATGGCGCGGCCTTCCTCCTCGTGGGGGAAGGCGTGCGTTACCAATGACGCCGCGCAGGTCAGGCTGATCGCGCCGGCCATGCCCTGGACCGCGCGCGCGGCGATCAGGATCTCAGGCGTCGGCGCGGCACCGCACACCGCCGAAGCGATACCGAAGGCGACCGTGCCGATGTAGAGCACACGGCGCCGGCCATAGATATCGCCCAGGCGCCCCATGGTCACCATGAACATGGCGAGACCCATGAAGAAGACGTTCATCACCCATTGCAGTTGGCTGACGCTCGCCAAGAGGTCGGCCTGGATGCCCGGCAGGATCGTGTTGACGATGCCGTAATCCATGAAAACGATGAACGACAGCAGGCTGATGCCAACCAGCGCCTGCCACTTTTTCGCGTAACGATCGTCCATCTTTCCCCCCGAACGAGAACCGCACTTTACGCGACAGCGGGTGTCACGCAAAGGCGGGCCTGATCAGGGCGCCAAAACATCGGCAGCGTCGCCAAGCGCGACGACCTGTTGGCTGCCGTCGCGGTGGCGCAGCGAGACCGTGCCGTCGCGCGCTTCCCGTTCGCCGACGGCGGCCAGGACGGGTATACCTGCGCTCCGTGCATCGATGATCTTCTTGGCGATGCGGTCGGATCTCAGATCAAGTGCGACGCGCAGACCGTCGTCTTCCAGCTTCGATGCGACCTCGCGCGCGTAAGGCGCCGAGACATCGGTGATGTTGGCGACAACCACCTGGTCGGGCGCCAGCCATAGCGGCAGGTCGCCGCCGTGGTGCTCCAGCAGCATGCCGATGAAACGTTCGATGCTGCCCAGCACCGCGTGGTGGATCATGACCGGTCGCGCGCGGTGACCGTCGCTGTCGACATAGCTGGCGTCAAGCCGCTCGGGCAGCACCAGATCAAGCTGTACGGTGCCGCACTGCCAGTCGCGTCCGTGGCTGTCGCGCAGGTGGAAGTCGAGCTTCGGGCCATAAAACGCGCCTTCGCCCGGATCGACCCGGTAGTCGAGCTCGGCCGCCTTCGCCGCCGCCTCCAGGGCGGCTTCGGCGCGGTCCCAGGCGTCGTCGGACCCCGCCCGTTTGTCCGGCCGTGTCGAGAACGCGACCGCGACGTCGTCGAAGCCGAAGTCGCCGTAGATATCGAACAGCATGCGGCAAAACCGCGCGACCTCGGCCTCCACATCGTCCGGCGCACAGAAGATATGCGCGTCGTCCTGGACGAACGCGCGTGTGCGCATCAGGCCATAAAGCGCGCCGGACGGTTCGTTGCGGTGACAGGCGCCGAACTCCGCCAATCGCAGCGGCAGATCGCGGAACGAGCGCACCCGCTTGTTGAACACCTGGACATGCGCCGGACAGCTCATGGGTTTCAGCGCGTGCGCGCGTTCGTCGTCGTCGATGACAAACATGTTGCCGGCGAACTTTTCCCAATGGCCGCTCTTTTCCCACAGCTCGCGCGCCAGAAGCTGCGGTGTGCGGATCTCGCGGAAACCCGACTGCTTCATGCGCCCGCGAATGGTATCTTCGATAATGCGGTAAAGCGCGAAACCGCGGGGATGCCAGAACACCATGCCGGGACCTTCCTCCTGCTGGTGGAACAGGTCCATCCGGTTGGCGATGGCTCGATGATCGTTGTCGTCCATGTCTCGTCTCCGTTGTCGTCGGAGTACGGACGGAGGCCGGACACAAAAAAGCCCCGTCCGTCGCCGGCGGGGCCAATGGGTGTGTATTTGATCTAAGCGGCGTTCAGCGCGCGCGACAACCCAGCGGCCCGCCATTGCGGGTCGTCGTGGTCGTCCACGTTTGTGCAAGTCTGCCGAACATGGCCGTTCACATAGGGATGTCGCGGGACCGTGTCAACCAGTGCCTGGCGTGGCGATGATCGACAGGCGCGGCCATGCGTCGTAAACAGGGCGCAGTTCATCCGGCCGAGACCTCGGCATGCTCATCCAACGAAAGCCTGGCAAGGGGACACCATGATGAAGTCATCGCCGATCCGGACCGTCGCGGCGGGCGCGGCTCTTGTCTTGGCTTGCGCCGCCGGGGCTCGCGCGGAGTCCGCCGACCCGCTGGTCGAGGCGTGCCTCAGCCAGCTCGCGTTGTCTGAGACCGTGTGCGACTGCATCGCCGAGAGCGCGGACGAGAAGCTGTCGGACACCCAGCGGCGTTATGTGGTCGCGGAGCTGAACGGCGATGAGACAACGGCCAGCCAGCTTGAAGGCGAGATGACGGACAGCGAGGTCTTCGATGTCGGCGATTGGATGGATAACGCGCCGGCAACTTGCGAGTTCGATTGACAAGGTGGCCGTGTTCTCTCTCATCCACCTCCGGTCGTTCGACAGACCGGTCCTTGCGGCCTAAAAGGTCACGTCACGGCTTATGCTCATCAGCGATAGGGGAAACGTTATGATGTCGTCACACCGTCTCGGCGCCGCCATGTTGGGCGCCTTTCTGGCTTCCGGGCTCCTTGCCGGTCAGGCCCTTGCCGATGCCGCTGACGATCTGGTGGACGAATGCCACATCCAGCTCGAACTCTCCGACGCCGGCTGCGCATGTATTGGTGAGATCGCGCGCCGCGACCTCTCGGAGAGCCAGCAGGAATTCGTGCTGGCCCAGGTGACAGACGACACGGCCGCGGTCGACAGTCTGGCCCAGGGCATGACCGTCGAGGAAATGACCCAGGCGGCCGAATGGATGATGAGCGCGCCCAGCAATTGCGAGCAGCCCTGACCGCGGCCGCCGCGACGTCGAGACGAGAAGAGGGGAGCGATGGTTGAACGCCTTGGCGCGATGGCGTGTGCCGTGCTGCTGGCGTCGCTGGTCGCGGCCTGTCAGTCGGGAAACGACATCTTTGGCGCCATCGCCGACTCCGATCCTCCCGATGCCGCCGACACCCTGGTACGCGAATGCCGTGTTCAACTTGACCTTTCCGACAGCGGCTGTGCGTGCGTCGGCGAGAGAGCACGGCTTGATCTGACACCCCAACAGCAGGAGATGGTGGTCGCCCAGGTCACCGACGACCGGGAAGCCTCCGACGCGTTGCGCGTCGTGGTGCCCATGGACGAGATCATCGTCGCGATGGAGTGGATGAACGAGATCCCGGTAATCTGCGACCAGCAATAGGCGCCTCCCCGCCGTGCGTCTCTGTCGTCTGCCCCGATACAAGTTGCAAAAGCCCAGATAGTTCTACATAGGAACGAACGGATTTTTCGGGCGCGGGGTGGATTCAGTGGAAGGTTTTTTCGGGCTGGCTTTGGAGAATCTGGGATCGCCGCTGATCCTGGCGTTCGTTCTGGGTGTTGTCGCCGCCTTCGCACGCTCCGAACTCACCTTTCCTGAGGCTGCCGCCAAGGCGCTCTCGATCTACCTTCTGTTTGCCATCGGCTTCAAAGGCGGTGTTTCCGTTGCCGAGCACGGCATCGACTTTCATCTCGGCTCGACGCTTGTCGCCGGCGTCATCCTTTCCGCCGGCCTGCCGTTCATTGCCTTCGGCCTGCTGCGCGCGATGACGCGGCTGGACCGCACCAACGCGGCGGTGGTCGCCGCGCACTACGGATCGATCTCCATCGTCACGTTCGTGGCGGGCAGCTCGATCCTGGAGACCCAGGGCATCGCCGCCGAAGGTTTCATGGTCGCCGTGGCCGCCGCCATGGAGGCGCCGGCGATCCTCTCGGCACTCTGGCTGCTCAGCTCCGGCGGCAAGTCGCGCATGGATGGCGCTCTTTGGCGGGAGATCCTGCTCAACGGCTCGATCGTCCTTCTGGTCGGCGCCTTTGCCATCGGCATGATCACCGGACCGGAAGGCCTGGCCGAGATCGAGGCCTTTATGGTCACGCCGTTCAAGGGCGCGCTTTGCCTCTTCCTGCTCGATATGGGCTTGATCGCCGGGCGGGGCCTGCGCGAGAGCCGCCGCCTCATGACTCCCGGATTGCTTTTCTTCGGCGTCTTGATGCCGCTTATCGGCGCCATCTTCGGCGCTGGGGCAGGGGTGCTCTTGGGCCTTTCGACCGGTGGTGTGATGTTGTTGATGGTGCTGTCGGCCTCGGCGTCCTACATCGCCGTCCCGGCCGCCATGCGCGTCGCCGTGCCGGAAGCGGACCCGGCCGTCTATCTGACGTTGTCGCTGGGGGTTACGTTCCCGTTCAACCTGATACTCGGGCTGCCGATCTACCTGGCCATAGCCCGGGCCTTTACGGGAGGCTAGCACCATGGAAACCCATGATGCCAAACGTGTCGCTATTATTATCGAAGCACCGATGAAGGGCCGGCTGACCGACGCGATCGAGGCCGCTGGCGTGACCGGCTATTCGATCCTGCCGGTCATCGGCGGCTCCGGGCGGTCTGGCCACTGGAGCAGCGAAGGCCAGGTCGGGCGGGCCGGCGGCATGGTGCAGGTCGTCTGCGTCATCCGGCCCGACCGGCTCGATGGCCTTCTGGACTCGATCTTTCAGGTTGTCGAACGCCACATCGGCGTGGTCGCCGTCAGCGACTGTCAGGTGCTGCGCGCGGAACGTTTCTGATACGCTGTGTCGCGCGGAGCACGAGGGGGCCTGCCATGACCGTCACCACCGCATCGCCGAACGCCGGCGTACACTCGAGCGATTGACCGTCGAACAGTCGCTTGACAATCTTATGCCGTTCTCCTTTGTCGCCGACGCCATTGATGCGGGCCAGTTGAGGCTCCACGGTGCGTGGTTCTCGATCGCCGAAGGCGAGCTTCACTGGCTGGACACGAAGACCGGCGGCTTCGTTCCGGTCGACGCCGAATGACGGCAGGTTGCGCGCCGGCATGCGTCGTGGGGACCGACATGCCTTCACGAAAACCAGAACTGTTGCGAGGTAACGTACCGATGTTCCGACTTGCTGCTCTTTTCCTGATCATGGTTGCGGTGCTTGGTGTCCGGCCCGACACCGCGCAGGCCCGGAATAGTCAGATCGACCTTGCGATCGAAGAGGGCGTGCCCGCCGGCGGGCAGATCGACCATGACACGACCGTGGGCAGCATGGTGGTGATCAGGGTGACGTCTGACCGGCTTGCGGTTGTGTACCTGGAGGAGTTCAACCTCGGGGTCCAGGTCAGTCCCTACGAACCCGCCGACATGATTGTCGACGCCTCCCGGCCCGGCCGCTTCCCCGTGACACTGCGCACCTATGACGGCAACCCGTTCGATGGTGAGCCGTTGATTTATCTCAACATCTTTCCGGACTGACGGGCAGCCCGTCCGATCGCCGACCAGGCGTTTCACAGCAGTTGACTCACATGTATAGTTGCGCGATAGTGCAAATATGAAATCGGAAAACGCCATCGAAGCCTTGCTGGCCCTGGGGCAGGAGACACGCCTGGCGGCCTACCGCCTGCTGGTCGAGCATGAACCCCACGGTTTGCCGTCCGGCGAGATCGCCGCGCAGCTCGGCGCCAACGCCTCGACCGTGTCGCGCCACCTGGCCCAGCTTGAACGGGCGAACCTGCTGCGTTCGTGGCGTGAGCAGCGCCAGATCATGTATGCGATCAACCACGACGGCACCGAGCAGCTTTTGCGTTTCCTGACCGAGGACTGCTGCAGGGTGCATCACGGGCCCCATCGCTCAGCGTCACGAACCGCGCCGCGCCGCAAATCAACCAGGCGCCGCGAGCCCGCTCGCGTCCGCTGAAAGGAGCACCACCCATGTACCGTGTTCATATGCACGTGTCCGTCCCCGACATGGACGAGGCGATCCGGTTCTACGGCAACCTGTTCAACGCGCCGCCGACCGCGGTCCGCGACGACTACGCCAAATGGTTCCTGGACGATCCCGGCATCAATTTCGCGGTCAGCCTCAACACCAGCCCGGACCGTACCGGCCTCGACCATGTCGGCATCCAGGCCGATACCAGGGACGAGTTCGCCGCCCTCGACCGGCGCCTGCAGGAGAACGAACCGACGGCCGACGTGGAGGGCTGCGTGCACTGCTGCTACGCGGTCTCCGACAAGACCAGCGTCGTCGACCCGGCGGGATTGGTGTGGGAGACCTATGTCACCCACGGCGACAGCGAGCATTGGGAGACCATCCCGGTCGAGCCCGATCATCCGGCCTTGCGCTAACCCGTTTGGCGATCCCTTACATGACCAGCGGCGCGCCGGGCATCGAGATCTATTGGGGCAGCGGCAGCCCCTTTGCCTGGCGCGTCCTGCTGGCCGCCGCGCTGAAGCACATTCTTTTCACCTCGCACCAGCTTCAGTTCTCGCAAAAGGACCACAAGGCGCCGGCCTATCTGGCGCTCAACGACCGCGGCGAGGTGCCGGTGCTGCGCGAGGGCGACGTGACGCTCACCGAGTCCATCGCGATCATGGCCTATCTTGACGGCCGCTTCCCCGATCCCCCGCTGTTCGGGACCGATGCGGCGACGACGGCTGAGATCTGGCGTTGGATCTTCGCCACTGTCTATCACGTCGAACCCAGCGCCAATCGCATCATCGGCCCGGCCTTCGCGCGTGCGATCGACGGCCACGCCGATGACATGCGTGCCGCCGCCGGCGACCTGCACGCGGAGTTCGCCCGTTTCGAAACCGTTCTCGGCAGCCGCCCCTGGCTCGCCGGCGAGACCGTCAGCGCCGCCGATATCGTTGCCCACACCTATGTCGCGTTCTTCCTGCGCATCGCCGCGCGCGACACGTTGCGGCACCTTGACCTCGGCTTCGACACGCTCAGCGAACGCTATTCCAACGTCGACGCATGGTGCACGCGCACGGCCGCACTGCCGGGCTACGACGAGGCCTACCCGCCGCATTGGCGCGACGCCGACGCATAAGCC